>JBOFGF010000311.1:0-4877 GCA_051649005.1 Thermoguttaceae bacterium
TGCTAACAAGTTTTCACCACAGAGACACAGAGTTCACAGAGTGTCTTGTATTCTCCGTGTTCTCCGTGCCCTCTGTGGTAAAAAATTCCGAAGTTCACAAAACTTGTTAGTGGACTGATGATTGTACGTCGATTACAACTTTGATGGTCAGCCAGTATGAACCGCGCAGCTTTTCGAAACAGAAAACAGAGCAATCGGAATTTTTGGAATAATCGGCACAAACTTATTTTGTTATCAACAGATACTCGATTATTCGGGTCTCTTTTTTTGTTTTGGAGTACCAAATACTAATAAGACGATGTATAATGACATGATATTTTGGTTATTTCGAGCAAAGTAGTTTTTCGTCTTTTTGATCCATAGTTTTTCGATGTCAGTTTGCCGAGTTGTTATTACAGGAATGGGGCAGGTCAGTCCGTTTTCCTCTTCTCTTTCTGGATTTTGGGATTCACTCATTTCCGGCGCAGACGGAGTGCGTCCATATTCAGAGGGCGGTTCTCTTATTTCAGCTGCCGCTCCTGCATCGTTTTCTGGACACATTGATGAATTTGAGACGCATGATTCAGCGCAGCAGAAAGCAATCAAAAAGAGCCTGAAAGTCATGTCGCGGGAAATCCAAATGGCGGTCGCCGCATCCTCTCGTGCTTTGCATCACGCAGAAATTCAGTTCGGCCAATTTCCGTCCAACCGAGTCGGGATTTCGTTTGGCTCCGATTATATTGTCACAACGCCGGCAGATGTGCTCGATGGAATCAGAAATTGTTGCACCAAATCAACACAGCCGCAATTTGATTTTTCAAAATGGGGAAAAGAGGGAATTCCCAAAATGTCCCCCCTCTGGCAGCTCAAATATCTTCCCAATATGCCAGCAAGTCACATCGCCATTTTGAATCAGTTTCATGGACCGAGCAATTCGATGACGCTCCGCGAAGCGTCAATTGGAGCGGTGATCGGCGAATCTGCCGCCATTATTGCCGCTGGACTTGTTGATATTATGCTGGCGGGAACTACTGGAAGCCGAATTCATCCGATCAAATTGATCCATGCAGCGACTCAGGAACCACTTGCCGAAAAAGAGTGCCGTCCTTTTGACCGAAATCGAAGTGGCACTATTCTCGGAGAAGGAGCAGGAGCAATCGTTCTCGAATCGCAAAAACACGCTGAAAATCGAGGGGCCAAAATTTGGGGAGAAGTTGCAGCCGCTTCTTATCGATTTCGGGCTTCGTCTTCAGTTTTTCACCAGACAAAAGGACAAAGCGATCAAAAACAAAAAGTCATTCAATCTGTTTTGCATGATGTTCTGAGACGCGGAAACGTGAAACCTGAACAACTGGGACACATCAATGCACACGGACTCGGAAGTGTTGAATCGGATTTGGCCGAATCCAAAGCCATTCGACACGTTTTTGAAACCGACAATCGGAAATGTTCGGACACACTTTTGGATAATAACTGTCAGTCTGTTCTTGTCGCAGCAGCAAAAGGGCATTTTGGAAATCTTGGAGCGGGAGGAGGGGCAGTTGAACTGATTGCTTCTCTTTTGGCTCTCGATGAGGGCCAACTTTTTCCGACGCTCCATTTCACCGAATACGATCCTGTTTCTCCACTGATTCCCACATGCGGAAATGAAAAATCGGGGGATTCTTTTGTAAAAATCGCCTTCAATTCACAGGGACAAGCATCCGCTGTTCTTGTGAAAAAATGGAAATAGTCGCTCCTCAAATATACTGCGAATCGTCATCAATTAGATGTTTAACCCGCTTTCGTAGAAAGCGGTTGTTTTGTTTATCGAGCCGCATTGTTGAGTTTACCACTACAAAATTTAGTCGGTTTTCGTGGAATTCTTCCGCATCAAAAAAATGAGCAGCACTATTCCCAAAGCGAAAACGCCGAGACAGATGTTTTGAGAAATGGTCAAACCTGTTCCGAGAAAGAAATCTTCGTCGTTTCGCACAAATTCCATCGAAAAGCGAGAAAGCGAATAAAGGAACAAGAAAGCGACAAGCAAAAGACCTGGTCGTGATTGAAAAACGACGCATCGTCGAAGTGCGAGAAGGACGCAGCAGAGAATTCCAGCTCCAATTGAACTGTATAATTGCGTCGGATGCACCGGCAACACACTGGGAACATCGTGTGCAAAAATTGTGGATGCTTTGATTTCTGGCGTGGTTTTATCGAGAAGATCAAATCGAATAGTCGGATGCTGCTCTGAATTTGTGCTCTGTTGTTCAAAGAAAGCAAGGAAGAAAAGGAGGGCTTCCCGACTTTTCGTTTCCACGTTCCGATTTTTGCCGTTTATCTGACCACAAATCCCCAAAAGTGTCATTCCGGGTTTGAATCCCTGTTCCGCAGCTTTTTCTGTTACATCGACGATTTTAATGTGTGGTCTGCCATCAGCATCAGTGGCATCTTCCCATTTTTGACCATAATAAAATAAGTCGCCACGAGAAATTTGATGCAAATGGGCCGGACTATGCGGAGGAAAAATTACGCCGACTGGACATTCGGTAATTCCTCCGAAGCAGCAGCCGTTCAGGAAGCAGCCGATACGACCAATTGCCAATCCGAGCATCATTGCAGGGGCCATGTCATCGAATGTTGCAAGTATGGGCATTTTATATCGAAGCATGAAAAGAATCGCACCGATTGAACCGCCGATAATCGAACCCAAAACGACAAGTCCACCTTTGGCAACATTCGCAAAACTGAATAATGTCGGCATCAGCAGAAGATTTCCTGATGACATATCTCGAACGATCATTTCGTTCCAGTATTCTGTTACATAAAAAAGTCGCGCACCGATCAGTCCACAAAAAACACTCCAAATTGCGAGTGAAAAGATGATATCTTTCGGAGTTCCACGTTTTTCTGAAAGATGTGCGACCAATAAAACAGATGCCAAAATGGCTATTAGGAGGCAAAAACCATATCCACGAATCGGAAAGCCACTCGGCTCCAAAATATTCGGCACAACATAGACGATCATGACACCACCGAACAGGAGGAGTCCGAGATGGTTTCCAATTTCGGAATCGAATTTGCGGATGCTCGCAAATCGCCAAATTGCCGCAACTAGAATGAAACCAACCAAAAAAATCAGTGCAATTCCCCATCCAAAAATGGGAAATCCCATCACTTCACTCGGAATATAAAAAAGTGTTTGTCGCATTTTATTGACGTTTAGACCGCTTTCGTCGAAAGTGGTTGATGTGGACACAAAACCTAATTGTATCATATACAACAATATGCGGCAAGTAGAAATGCGACAAGTAGAAACGTGCTGTTTGTTTATCCGCAAAAGAGCCACTGACGAAAGCCAGCGGGTTATTGCCCTTCTTTGTGTGCATGATTCAAACGTGAATGTGATTCTTCGTCGGCTTGTCAGCGGCGAAAATATCGACTATAATTTGCTCTCGTGCTGGAAATCCAAAAAGTCGTACAAAAATCGATCAATCCTCTCGATTCATCCTTTCTTATTCACCACTTGCACTTGCAACCAATTCTTAATTCATGATTATGCCAACACGTTTTTTATTCATTTTGGGATGCTTCTTCTGTGCTTGTTTCATTTGCGCTGCCGAAAAAGATGACAAAACATTGGACCGCAGCAGCGATTTTATGCGTGTCTCATATCGAAATCCCGAAACTAAAAAAGGGGTTCTCTCTTTTGACACGGCAATTGCAACTTTTCGAGACCAAAAGAAAGAAATTGAAGTCGATCTGATTGCTGCTGTCCATGTCGGGGACGAAATTTATTACCAAAATCTCAATACGATTTTCAAAAAATATGATGCCGTTCTTTATGAACTCGTCGCCGAAAAAGAGACTCGTCCTTCAAAAAAAGACACGTCGCAAAAAAATGAAAAGCCGCTCAGTCTGCTGGGAAACTTCCAATCGGGAATGGGAAAATCGCTCGGTCTCGAATTTCAACTCGAACACATTGATTATAAGAGTCCCAATTTTGTTCATGCCGACTTATCGCCGCAAGAATTTGCCAGTCGAGTCGCAGACCGAGGCGACATTGTACAAATGTTGTATCGCATTTTCACTCTTGGTGTAAAAAAAAGTGGAACAGAGGGACAACAGGACGAATTGCAGTTGCAGGGACGGATGCTCGGCGCGCTTTTGGCATCAAATTCGTCATTATCACTAAAACGCCTCTTTGCAAAAGAGATGATCAGTCAGATGGACGATGCGATGTGGGTCATCGGCGGAGATGATGGCTCTGCAATAATCACGGATCGAAACAATGCCGCTCTAAAAGTGCTGCGACAAGAAATAAAAAATGGAAAAAAGAAAATCGCCATTTTTTATGGAGGTGCCCATCTCCCTGAATTTGCAAAAAGTCTTGAAAAAGAATTTGCGATGAAATTAACAAATGTCAGCTGGATCATTGCATGGGACATGACTTCGGATCAATCAGCGAGAAAAGCTGCGCCATAAAAACCGTTTTGACTGTTTGTACGACAGCAAACACCGTCATTTCGGCTGATATGAAAATTTTATTTTTTCTCCAGTCCACTAACAAGTTTTGTGAACTTCGGAATTTTTTACCACAGAGGGCACGGAGAACACGGAGAATACAAGACACTCTGTGAACTCTGTGTCTCTGTGGTGAAAACTTGTTAGCAGACTGATTTTTTCTCTTGCTATTTCCAATAATTTGTTTACAATATGGGCCGTATTTAGTATTTTATCGGCGGATCTCCGGCGTTTCGAGCCTGTGCGTGAGCACCGGCATTTGTTCGGCGGTTATTAGGCGAGCCGCCGGCGTTAGTCGGCGGTTGTTTCCCGGCGGTTGTTTCCGCAAATTTTTTCCAATTTTTTTACAAAAGGAACCTAAAAATGAATATAAATTTTATCACAAAACTCCTCCA
>JBOFGF010000312.1:0-2519 GCA_051649005.1 Thermoguttaceae bacterium
TGAAGGAAGCCGCATGTATTTAGTATGACCGTCTCGCATCCTTCCAGATCGGCCTGAAACCGATTTCCATGTTGTTCCATCTCAGCAACGAGACGTTCACTATCGACAAGATTTTTGGGGCATCCGAGCGAGACAATCGAAAATGGGACTGATTTCATAAGTATGAATTGTTAATACTGACATCTTTCACAAAATGTTGTTTTCTCACAAAAAAACTACAATTCAGTGCGGACAGCAGTAGAAGCAGAAAAACAAGTATCGAGCCGCGTCAAAATAACATTTATAAATCATGGCAATGATCCATGTCATCGACTCCGAATGGGGTTCAAATGCACCATTCGCCGGAGTTCCGTTTTGTTACAATTTTGTTACAATTGGCAATGTTATTTTGGCGCGGCTCATTTGCGCTCACTGACATTATTGGTATGTTTCTGAACTAAATTTTGCAGACACTGAATGAGCGGTTCCATTCAGTATACTCGCATCCTGTGAAATGTAAACGGACTGGTCTGAGTGTATTAAACCAGACGACTGATGCGTTTTGGCCTGTGAATCCGGGACAACACGAGATTTCATACAGGGCAATTTAGAAAAATACAAAAAACCATTTTTTGTCTTGAAACTTGGTGCAAATTACAAAAACACCGAAAAAACACTTTGGTGGCATCGAAAAAACTGTCAAAATTTTCCCAAAACGACGACTTTGCAGTTGCTCTGGCTGTGCATCTTGTCCCTTTTCAATTGCAGAGTAAAATAAACCATGCAAGTTTTATCCACGACTCAACAAGTATTTTTATGGAAACGCACGATATATTGGCGGAATTGGAGTGGCGAGGTCTGGTTCATCAAATGACGAATGAGACGAATTTGGCGGTGTGGCTCAGAGAAAAGCCGCGAACTGTTTATGCGGGATTCGATCCGACTGCGGCGAGTCTGCATGTCGGACATCTTGTCGCGCTTATGAATTTGCGGCGTTTTCAGCAATTTGGGCATCGTCCAATTGTAGTGGCCGGAGGAGCAACTGCGACTATCGGTGATCCGAGTGGAAAAAACGAAGAACGCAATTTACTGTCAAAAGAAATAGTCGAACAAAATGTCCGATCCATTGAATCACAAATCAAAAAATTTCTCCGATTTGATGATTCGTCGTCCGGGGCGATTTTGGTTAATAATTTCGACTGGCTCTCCAAATTTTCATATATTGATTTTTTGCGAGATGTCGGGAAACATTTTCCTGTGTCGATGATGCTCGCAAAAGATTCGGTCAAAATGCGTCTCGAACAGTCAGAAAGTGGCGGTGCTGCGAGCGGTCTGAGTTTCACTGAGTTTAGTTACATGTTGATGCAAAGTTACGATTTTGTCCATTTACATCGTAATTTCGGCTGTGAATTGCAAATTGGCGGCAGTGATCAGTGGGGAAACATCACTCTCGGCTGCGAGTTTGGCCGACGAGTCGGTGGATATGTGATGAATGGTTTGACCAGTCCCCTTTTGACTAAAAGTGATGGCAAAAAAATGGGAAAAACGGAGGCCGGCGCACTCTGGCTCGATCCGAATCGCACATCGCCATATCAATTTTATCAATACTGGATGAATCTCGATGACTCTGATGTCGAAAAAACGCTGAAAATTTTCACCGAGTTGCAGCACTCTGAAATTACCCAAATTATGACGGAACATCAAAATGATCGGGGAAAACGAACTGCGCAGAAATGTTTGGCAGGTGAATTGACCCGTCTGGTTCATGGCGACGAAGGGGTCCGAACGGCGCAGAAAGCGACGGAAATCTTTTTCGGCGGACAGATTTCGGAATTGAACGATGCTGAGCTAAATTCCATATTTGCCGACGTTCAAAGCAAGGAAATTTCACGAGATCGACTCGTTTCTGGACTTTCGCTGATAGATGCCCTTTGTGAGTCGGGACTCGCCAAATCGAAAGGAGATGCCAGACGAACAATCGAACAGGGGGGCGCATCAATCAACAACATTTCCCAGCCACGAGAAATTCACACAATTCTCGGTGTCGATCATTTGGCCAGCGAAACAATAATGGTCGTGCGAACCGGCAAAAAAAATTACGCACTTTTGAAATTCGTGTGAGTGAAATTCGTGTGAGATAGTTTTCTTCGATTAGAAACAGTATAATTGTGGATTAGTATAGTTATGGATCAGTAAAAAAGTACAAATGATCAAATACCATAAAACACACGATTTTACATTTTCATGTTCCTGTCATTTTCCCGTCATTTTCCTAAATTATCGAATTCCTAAATTATCAAAGAATCGTTCATTTAACAAGTTGTAGTTTAGTGACTTTGTACTACAAAAATACTTTTGCATAAATTCCATGATTTCTTTTTCCGAAGCACTGCGCAAACAAATTCTCGTTTTCGATGGCCCGATGGGAACGGAATTGTATCGGCATCACATTTTCACAAATCGCTGTTTTGATGAGCTAAATTTGTCCGAACCCAGTTTAATTCGGAATATTTTGGCCAGTTATCGAGATGCAGGCGCAG
>JBOFGF010000313.1:0-4626 GCA_051649005.1 Thermoguttaceae bacterium
TTGATGGTATCGATACAAATTTTTTGTTCTTCGTCGGAAAGCCGAACGATGTATATTTTTTTCATGGTAAACCTCCGTGTGTTGAAAACGGATATTATACCACAACTTGCCAAAACAGGTCAATCCCAATCGTTAATGCTTACAAGACACTAGAAAGGCGTGAAACAGACAACTCGGCATATTTTATGTCTTGTTCCGCTTCAGAAAACGCAGTATAAAAGTCATTGATATCTACCATTTGGACCGGTCAGAAAAGAAGTAGTCTTCCATTTGGCTTTGCACTTTGTCCATATCTTCTCGTGTAATATAGTTTCCTTGCTGCAGAGATATGTTGCCGCGCGCTAAAGTTGCGCAAACACTTCTTTCAGCATTTCGAAGACTCTGTGCTTGTCGCTGCTCGATTTCATCAAGCCTTTTTCGTTTTTGAGTAAAAAGCATAGTTGACCTTTGTATTGAGACCTTCCAGGCACGGTTATTGGTTGTCACATACTGATCATCGAAAATTCAACACTCCTTAGTATACTCGAAAATGTTCCAAAAAACAGCGGGGGGAGGAAAAGAGAAAGTGTGAAATAAGAAAGTGTGAAATAATCTTAGTGGATTATCGGTAAATTGGCAAGTATGATTTTGATATTTTTTGATAATTTAACCTAAAATTTAGGGAATTTTTCATTGATGAAGTTGAAGAAATTGGCAGATGCGGCAAAATGTTGCACCAAAATCAAAAACATCCCACCAAATGAGCCACACACAGTATACAATGAATTCGGTGCGGATTTTACTTTGCCATTTCAGAACAATCTCATTATAACTCGCACAACTGGTTTTCGTGTAACCACTGTTTTGTGAATAGCCGATCACAAAATCTGCGAATATTCGGGGAGGCATCTGCACTTTCAGATTCTCCGTGTCCGACGATCAGCACAGTGTCCGTCTCTTTTGCTTCGGAAAGTGCCCATGCAATTGCCTCCGCACGATTCGGCATCACTTTCGCCGATGTTTGATTGCTGAATCCCTTTCCAATATCACAAATAGCCGCCGCCGCATCTTGGTTCATTGGATCGGAAACGGCGGTCAATAAAACGACATCGGTCAATGTTTCCAACATTTTTCCGATGTGTGAACGTCGTGTCGATTCGTGATATCCAGCTGCGCCAAAAACACATAAAAGGCGGCCATGTGTCACATCGCGCAGCGTTCGCAAAGAAGCTGCCAAAGAATCAGATGTTCGAGCTGAATCAATATAAACAGCAAAAGGCTGTCCACATTCGAGACGTTCCATGCGTCCAGGAATCGTTTCAACACGTTCCATTCCGCGAATAATCGTTTTTAGATCAATATCGAAGCCGATTCCCAGCGCGGTCGCCATCATGCAGTTGTACAAATGTTCGTCTCCAATGATTTTAGTGCGAATTGGAGCCGCCTCTGTTCCCGCCGAAATAATGAATGTCTGTTCACTTTGAAATCGTTCCACAAGAACGCCATTGACTTCGGAGCGATTCCGAATTCCGACTGACAGGAGTGGCAAATCAATTAGCGGAACTATTGCTTCGCTAATACGGTCATCTGCATTACATATTGCAAGAGCTTTCTTTTTTGCATATTTGAAGATGGAAAGTTTTGTTCGGCGATATTGTTCGACCGATTGGTGCAAATCAATATGATCGCGGCGAATATTTGTCAAACAAACGACATCGAGCTGAATACCTGCCAAGAATCCACTTGCAATATCGAGGCTGGATATTTCGAGAATGACATGTGTGCATCCATTCATGACCATTCTTGCGAGCCAAAATGCGAGACGATCCGGTGACAAATCAGTGGCGACACCGGCATGAAACAAGAGGCCATCGAAAACGCCGAGAGAGCCGATTAGTCCAACTTGATATCCAGCTTCGGCTAAAACACCTGAAACCAGATACGAAGTCGATGTTTTGCCACTTGTTCCAGTGATTCCAATCACTTTTAGCGACTTGGCCGGATCGTCATAAATGGCATGACAACACGCAGCAAAACCTTCGGCGACATTCGGAATGATAAAAAATGGAACGATTGTATTGCCAGAAACAGGGCGTTCTGCGACGACGGCACTGCATCCACGATAAATTGCCAGTCCCACAGATTCCTCAATTTCGTCTTCCGAAACAGTGGCAAAATAGACATCGCCGGGCCGCACCAAGTCGGCATCAGTGCAGCAGCTGACTGCTTTGACATCGCTGGCAAATGATGTATGAATTTTTTTGCAAACCGAACGCAGTGTGTTTTTTAGTGAGATCGGCTGATTGTCTTTACAACAGGCTCGCATCCATGCCTCCTGAGTGAATATTGATTAAAAAACAACCATCTTGGTTGCTGATTTGTTCGACATGGACGTATTGTTCCAGATTTTGCGATTCTTGTCAATCTCAATTTTCCAATATATTCAATTGATAACGAGGCACAAAAATCATACAGAGAATGGTCAAATGGCTGCTATATTGGTCAAATAGAAGAGATTTTGTCGCTTTTACCACACTACTTTGGTCGTAATTGGTTTTATCGGACGCACCGATATAAAACCATTGTACTGGGGGGGGATATTTTTCACCTGAAATTTGAGTTATAATTACAACATAGTTTTCTTTTGTATTACCTTCTTTTGTATCACCTCTGTATTGCCAATTCCTTTTTTTTCAGATTTTTCTTTTTCAGATTTTTAATTTTCCGATTTTGATCCACCGACCAAGCTGATATGCCAAATTATTTTCTTGACAACAACGACATCCGCTTTCTTTTTGATTACTTCGATTTGAAGGAACTAGCAGCCATTCAGGAACGCGAAACGCCAAATGGTGATGCCAATTATGTTCCCGATGACATTGATGATGCAGTCGATAATTATCGACGTATTCTTGAAATTATCGGAGAAATCGCTGCGGAAACGCTCGCTCCAAGTTCGGAAAAGGTTGATTCTGAAGGAAACACGCTCAATTCAAACGGGACAGTCACTCTGCATCCGCTCGTTCAACAAAATTTGGACCGTTTGACACAGGCGGATATGATGGGATTCACGATTCCGCGAAAATATGGTGGTCTAAACTGCCCGATTTTGCTTTATTCGATGGCGACAGAAATCATTGCACGCGGCGACTGTTCTTTCATGAATATGTTCGGATTGCAGGGAATTGCTGACACGATTTACGCTTTTGCATCCGATGAAATTCGTGATGAAGTGTTGCCAAAATTTTCTGCGGGCGAAGTCACCGGAGCAATGGTTTTGACCGAACCTGATGCCGGAAGTGATTTGCAGGCAGTCAGACTCCGTGCTGATCAAAATGCAGATGGTTCCTGGATTCTAAACGGTGTCAAACGATTTATCACAAATGGCTGCGGCGAGATTCTCCTTGTTTTAGCACGAAGTGAACACGAAATCAAAGATGGTCGTGGTCTGAGTCTTTTCATCTGTGAGCGAAGTTCGGCAGTGAAAGTGCGATGCCTCGAAAAGAAGCTGGGAATTCATGGAAGTCCGACGTGTGAATTGGTTTTTGAAAACACACCGGCGCGTCTGATCGGTGAACGACAACGTGGTCTGATTACTTATGTGATTGCTCTGATGAACGGGGCGCGACTCGGAATTGCGTCTCAGTCACTCGGAGTTGCCGAATCCGCTTTCCGACTCGCCAGATTATATGCACACACCCGCGAGCAGTTTGGCGCACCGATTGAACGACTCGCACCAGTCGCCGAATTGGTTGTTGAAATGGAAGTGCGAATTGAAGCAATGCGTGCTCTGACTTATGAAACAGCCAGAGTCTGTGATCTTGAAAACAATACGAATCGGCTTCTCGAACGAAATTCAAACACGCTCACAGAAGAAGAAAGGAAGGAGTTCAAGCAAACCAGTCGTACTTATAAACGTCTGAATGCGATGCTGACTCCAATGAGCAAATACTTTTGCAGTGAAGGAAGCATCACAGTGGCGACGGATGCGGTCCAAGTTCTCGGCGGAAGTGGTTATATGAAAGATTATGCAGCAGAGCGATATTTAAGAGACGCACGAATCACGACGATTTATGAAGGAACGAGCCAACTTCAAGTCGTCGCCGCCATCAAAGGAATAACCAGTGGTATTTTGGCGACCTATTTGTCCAACTTTGAGTCAAAAAATTACAATGATGAAAAATTGGAAGAATTGAAACACATCCTCATCAAAGGAAACGGCGAAATTCAGAAAGCAGTCGAATATGTAAAAATGCAGAGCGGTGCATATCTCGATTTGGTCGCCCGCCGCCTCGTTGATGCTGCCATTTCTGTCCTGATTGGTCACTATTTGCTAAAACAAGCGGATTTTGCGATCACCACGAAAAATTGCGACAGAAAGAAAAAAGTGGCCGAACTTTTCATCACACGAAACGATCCTGTCATCACAATGAATTGCACACAAGCAATGCAGGGAAATACGCAGGCAATCGAGCAATATGAAATTCTTGCCGGTCCAATCAGTCAGTAAATTTCCTGATTATGCCGGATTAAGGGGCGAGTGAATTTGGAGAAAATAGAAAAATTGGTATAGCAATCAAACGTAAAATATACCACAATCCACCTATTGTCAAGCAAAACAAAGAGGTGAACTGTGGCAAAAAGAAC
>JBOFGF010000314.1:0-2464 GCA_051649005.1 Thermoguttaceae bacterium
ACCGGCATCATCCATCGAAAAAGAGTTTGTCGAGCAAGCGAAAGTTGGCGGGCTGGAGTTTTGAATTTTTAATGGAATTGATACACGGAACGCTGGAAGAAGCCGGAAAATAAAGAAAAAAACGTGCGCACGCCCTGGGCTGTGTACGAGATCAAAAATCGAAAAAAATGATCTAAAAAAATGATATTGACAGATTTTTGGAGAACAAATATAATGGGGATTGTGTACTATTTTGTATTTGAAATCTATTTAACTTGAGAATCACATGCGTATTTGGCTAATCAACTCGGCAGAAGCGACACCACTCGATGAAGGGGCTATTCGGCTTCGGCGAACACCGCTTCTTGCGAAAGCATTGCGCAATCGGGGGCATGAAATAGTCTGGTGGAACGCCGATTTTTTTCATTATTCGAAAAAACATCGATTCGGTGAAGATAAAACAGTCGAGATTGAGCCGGGATACACAATCCGATTTATACATGGTCCAGGTTATACAAAACATGTTTCTTTTGAGAGGTTTCGTGACCATCGAATTGTCGCACAAAAATTCTTGCAGCAAGCCGAAAACGAGCCGAAACCCGATGTAATTTTGTGTTCGCTTCCGACACTCGATCTTGCCGATGCCGCCACCAAATTCGGCAAAAAACACGGAATTCCAGTCGTACTTGATGTCCGTGACCTCTGGCCAGATGTCATTGCAGAGTCGGTTCCCAAAATAGTTCAGCCGATAGCATGGCTAATGCTGACTCCGTATACACGGAAGGCTCATAGAGCATGTCGTAATGCGAGTGTATTTACTGGTAATACTCCTAAGTTCGTCGAATGGGGACTGAAACACGCAAAAAGAGCGGCGACGGAACATGATAAGTTTTTTCCGTTCGGCTATGAAGAACCGAAATTAACACAAGAAGAAATCATAAAACTCGATGAATTTTGGCGAGAAAAAGGTGTCATTGGTAACTCACAGATTCCGGTTGTCACCTATATCGGGATGATCGGTCAGAATTTTCAGGATGATATTATCGCAGCGGCATGCAAACAAGTGACGGTAAATCGGGATGTTCGCTTTGTCTTTTGTGGTGGTGGAGATAGGCTCGATGAGTTACGAAAATTATATTCGGACAATCCACATATTATATTGCCGGGATTGGTGAATGCGAAACAGCTATGGCGATTGATGTCATTGACTTCCATTGCATTGGCATCGTATAAAGAGTCGGAAAATTACCGTTCGAGTTTAACGAACAAGACAATCGAGTATATGGCGGGGGGATTGCCGATACTTTTCAGCATCGATGATGGTTATGTCGCGGACTTGATTCGAGATAATGAAATCGGCATGACTTATGGCGGCAGTACTAAGCGACTTGCCGAGTGTGTCTTGAAATTATTGCAAGATGAGCCATACCGTAAGCAACTGGCGGAAAATGCCCGAAATTTATTTTTGAAACAATATCAGAGCGACACCGTTTATACGGAAATGGCAATGTATTTGGAAAGGATTTTCGCAACGAAATGACATTATATTTAGCATTGTAAAAGTCGAATAACGCCCTGAAAGGGCACTGTATTTAGCCCAGGGCAAGGTGTACTCACCGCCGCCCTGGGTGGTTGAGAAACACCACCGAAACCAGCCGCCCTGAAAGGGCAAGGGAATGGCACAATCGCTGACGCAAATTATTGTCCATGCTGTTTTCAGCACGAAAAATCGTGAACAGATATTGTCACCTGACATTCGCGCCGAACTATTTTCGTACATTGGCGGTATTTTGAAATCGCTTGACTGTGTTTTACTTGAAATCAACGGAACGAACGATCATGTGCATCTTTTGTTGATTCAGTCGAAAAATTTTGCACTTGCCAAAATTTTTGAGGAAGTAAAAGGAGCATCTTCACGATGGATGGAAACAAAATCAGATGCTTACAAGACGTTTTCGTGGCAGGGCGGTTATGGTGCATTTTCGGCAGAACTGACCAGATGATTTCAAGGTTAGCACATGGATGTGAGCAACTTGGTGGACATGGCTGGGGAACATACAACGAAACGGATGCAGTAAATGCGGTGCGATACGCCGTTGAGGCGGGAATCAATTTTTTTTGATACGGCAGATATTTATGGTCTCGGTCATTGCGCTATCTCCTCCGCAAAATCTAATTTAGTTCGCCTTTCTCGTACAGAAATTCGTCGCCAATTTCCAAGCGGCTGACAAAACATAAAATTTGTTACAGTCCCATTACGCTCATATTGATAGTCATATCGCGCTGGCATGCAACTGTGGAATCGGAATTCGTTCTTCGCCAATCAATTGATCCGGTTGCTCATCCATGCAAACAACGGGACATTTTGGATCATGCGGTCGTTCGTAAACCTCGAGTACGTCTTCCATTGCGGCAACAAAGTCGCCATCTTGCTCTGGTGGAATCACCCAACATTTTTTGAGGTGCGGCTTGAGTTCGTTTTTTT
>JBOFGF010000315.1:0-13014 GCA_051649005.1 Thermoguttaceae bacterium
TTCATGAAGGCGAGACCGGAAAAATGGTCGGACTACTTCAGAATAAACTTACTCTGACACCACTTGCCGATTGTGTGGAGGGGCATCGAAAAGTCGATCTGGACATGTTAAAATTACTCCAAATTGTTGCTTCCTAGTACAAAGTTCAGTAATTGGTTTTCGTGGAATTTACGATAGAAGCCAGAAAGGATCGCAGTATATTGGCTGTTCAAATGTTTTTATCGTCAATATGCCTGCTGTCATGTCTTCTTTCTGGCTCTTGTTTGGCGAAATTTTTTTCATTAACTTTGTAGTAGTCCATTTATACTAAACATGGATAAATCATCCATTCGTAGTTTTTCTTTTTTACATTCTCCATGACACCAATTTCCACTTCTTCGTCCTCTTTTTTTACGCAGATAGATGCTATTGCTCCGGTGATTGATCCAGATTCCAGCAGCAAGTCTGATTCGTCTGAATTGACTTCTCTGATGAGAGAAATGATCGCCGCACAACATAAACAAACGGCAGTTCTCGAAGAAATGCTCGCACAAATGGTGACTCCGCATCGTCGCAAAATGATCGAGTTGGCTCTCTGGAAACGCGCAAATCCCGAACTGGCAGATTTTTGTCACCGCGCCGCATCCAAATTGGAACGAATACAATGCGATCTTCTCGCAGCAATTTCGGAAGAAGTCGAGTACAATGCCGACACTCTTCTCGATAGTGAGTTTGGTTTAAGTGAATTTTTGGACCGTTTTGGGTCAAAGTTTGTCCATTTGAATACCCTTTTGCAAGTTTTGGCACAACTTGGAAACGCACCAGACATTCAATTACATCCGACAGATGCACAGCCGAATGAGCGTTCAAAAAGAGGAGAGTGAGAGGATCAGTTGCCTTTTTGAGTTGATAGTTGCCCATTAAAAACAGCAATAAATTAGTCATTACTAATCGCAGACTACTAACTACTGACTACTAACAACTATTCTTCAAAGTGGGTGGACTTGTCAAATCTGTCCATTTGACATACGATAATAGTCGGTTCCATTTACTGGGGCTGTTTTTTTCTTTTATTTTGGTTATAATAGGATAGATATTAGTGATTTTTATGAATATACCCGTTCTTTTTGCACAGGAAGTCCCCTCCGCCGCACCGAGTAGTGGTGATCCGTTCGGATCAATTTTAGTAATACTTCCACTTTTTTTGATTCTTTATTGGTTTCTAATGCTGCGGCCACAGCAAAAACAGGAGGAGACTCGCAAAAAAATGGTAGATTCGCTTGATCGAAATGATCGAGTGATGACAGTTGGTGGAATGTATGGCATCATCCATTCCATCGACAAAGAAAAAAATGAAGTTGTCCTCAAAATAGATGACACTAACAATACAAAAGTCCATTTTCACATTTCTGCTATTATTGGAAAAACTGAAAAAGAAGAAACAAAATAACGCGGGAGAAGTTGATTAGATGGTATTCGACTTTTCACTATTTTGTTCACGTTTTCATCGAATCATTATTACAAAATTGTACTAAATTATCACTCACAACTATCAACCTCAACTCTCAACTCGATGATGGCACGAAGTCAGCTTTCGCTCCCCCGGTTTGTCAATTTTTTGACCGTTTTGTTCCTTGTCGGCTTTCTCCTAATATGGAGTTTGACTCAAAATAAAGCGCAGGAAATGCCTGAATCTGCTCCCAATCCGACTGCCACTCAGTCAGAGGCGACACCAGAAACACCGGCAATCAGTCCAGTCAATGCGCAGGCAGTCGACGCACCAGTAGTTGATGCACCAGTGGCAACAGAAAAGGCTGAATCGACAAAAAAGCCAGAGTCTACAAATCCAGAATCTGCTTCCAATGAGGTCAAACCTGCGGACAACACTCCAGTCTTTCCCGTTTTAAGTGATGGCCCCGTCATTGATTCTGTGGCAGAAATAAATACATCTGCTGCAAATGATGCGACACAAGCAAGTGGCAATGGACAAGTTGCAAAAACGGAGAAGGAAAAAAAAGAGAGTGCCGGTCCCGCCATTCCTTTTACTCGCACAGGACGTTTTGTCCTCCTTGTTTTTGCAGTCATTGTATTTGTCTGTTTTGTGACAGCAAATCATGCCACGAAATTTTGGCGACTTCCTGATCACCATTTCCGTATTTTCGTCCTTTTGCTCGCCTTCTTTGGAAGTGCGGCGGCTGTTTATCTCGGATGGAATCGATTGACACTCGGAATTGATTTGCAGGGAGGGGTCGTTCTCGTTTATGATGTCAAACCGCTCGAACAGAAAAAGCATGAGCCGATTGACATGGATCAACTCTCCCGAGCAATTTCCAAACGAATCAATCCCGGCGGCGTGCGAGAAATTGCAATAGCACCACTCGGTGGAACGACATCTCCGCAAATGCAAGTCATTATTCCAAAGGCCGAAGATGCCGAAGTTGCCCGAATTCAGCGTGTTATTAGTGAATCAGGAGCTTTGACTTTTCGTATTCTCGCCTCTCCACTCTTTCCCGCTGATGAATCGCTTATAGAACAAGCAAATCGAGAGACAGGAACAGAAATTCGTGATTCGTCCGGCGCACTACTCGCTCGCTGGGTTCCCGTCTACGAAGCAGAATCAGCTCGGTTTAGAAGCGACACCGATGTCATTAAACGTGATGCCGCCGATGGACAACTTGAAATTCTCGTCCTTTTCAATGATGGTGTGAATGTCACCGGAGAATTTTTGACCTCAGTCGGACGTGGAATGAGTGAACAGGGAAATCCCGGTGTTTCATTCAGTTTCAATTCGATTGGTGAAAATAAATTCACTCGTCTGACAGCTGCCAACAAACCAAACCCGGCGCAGCCGAATCGCCTCATTCGACGACTGGGAATCATTTTGAATGACAGTTTATACAGTGCTCCGACCATTCGTACCACAATTGGAGCACATGGAATAATTGAGTTTTCAAAACAAGCGACTGTCGAAGAACAAGTCCGTCTCAACAAAGACATGGACGAACTGATCTCGATTTTGGATGCCGGAGCACTTCCAGCGACTCTCGACAAAGAACCAGCCAGCCGACTTCTGATCGGAGCGACACTTGGTGTCGATACAATTCAAAAAGGGAGCATGGCACTCGCACTTTCGACAGTGACGGTCCTCGCCTTCATGACTTTCTATTATCGACTTGCCGGATTGATCGCATGTTTTTGTGTGGTGACAAATATAATGATGCTTGTTGCCATCATGCTTTCACTTCGTGCTGCATTCACTCTCCCAGGTTTGGCTGGTCTTGTTTTGACAGTTGGAATGGCCGTCGATGCAAACATTTTGGTTTTTGAACGTTTGCGCGAAGAATTGAAAGGTGATTCTTCTCTCAAAATGGCGATTCGAAATGCGTATGCAAAAGCTCTTTCCGCAATTGTTGACTCGAATGTCACTACAATTATTACTGGTATAATTCTTTATTCTGTTGGAACAGAGCAGGTCAAAGGTTTTGCCGTGACTTTGGTACTCGGAATTACACTGAGTATGTTCACTGCGATTTATTGTGCCCGAACAATTATGGATATTTTGGCAAATCAGCGAAATATCAAAAAATTCAACATGGCACAATTTTTCGGACAAACCAAGATCAATTTCCTCGGTGCTCGCAATATTTGTTTCAGTGTGTCGATAGTTTTTTCGATTATCGGACTTATTGCGGTCGCAGCACGCGGACCAGGCATGTTCGACATCGACTTTGTCGGAGGTGTAAATGTTGAAGCAGTTTTCAAAAACTCGCAAGAAATCTCGCATATTCGGAGCAAACTTTTTGCTGGCGATAAGAGTATTAGTGATCCCGCACTAAAACTGAACGATTTGGCCGTCCAAAATGTCCAAAGCAACTTGAATTCATTGGAAGCGACTGAATCGGGAAGTAATAAGGAAAATACTCACTTCATTATCACGACATCAATGCCGCAGGTGAAAAATCGTGAAATTCTGCCAGATGAATATTTGAAGACCGTCCGATCCATTTTGAGTAAAACATTTGGAGATGACTTGGTTTACAACAAATTTGATTATACTATCGAAGAAAAAGTAGATTCCGCTGGTGGAAAAACGGTCGTGTCAGTCGATGTGTTCCCCAGTATGAATAAAGAATCAATCGCGTCATTGGTCGATTTAGCAATTCAAAAGGCGGTTGAAAACAAGGTGATCGAGAATGCTTTCCGTCCTGAAATAGCACCCATTTCGACTGCGGCAACTGGTTCGCTTTTCACAAAATGGACGATCACATCTCCCGAATCGAAAACAACATTCGACAAAATTTTTGCTCCGACCAAGTCGGAAATGAATGAGTCGCCATTTTTTCCGACATCAACGACAGTTGGTGGCTCAGTTGCCAAGAATACGCAAATAGCAGGTATTCTCGCAGTACTCGGAAGTCTCGTTTGTATTATGTGTTATATTTGGCTCCGGTTTCACCATGTTGTATATGGACTCGCCGCAGTTGCTGGTTTGGTTCACGACATTTTTGTCGTGCTCGGCCTAATTGCACTGAGTTACTGGCTCGCCACTCCACTTGCTTTCCTGCAAGTCGAGGAGTTCAAAATTGGGCTTCCCGTCGTCGCCGCATTCCTCACAATCATTGGTTACTCGCTGAATGATACAATTATTCTCTTTGACAGAATCCGTGAGAATAAAGGTAAAAATCCCATTTTGACCGATGTGATGATAAATAACGCGATCAATCAGACCCTTTCACGAACGATTTTAACCTCATTGACGACCTTGTTTGTTGCCGTGATTCTTTATTTCTTTGGTGGAATTGGAATTCACACTTTTGCTTTTGCAATGCTAGTAGGAATTATCATCGGCACTTATAGTACAATCGGCATCAGTGCCCCAATTTTATACTGGGCAGTCGGAGTGCCAGCGAAAAAATAGTTGTGAGTGGTGAGTGGTAAGAGATTATTAGCGAGCCGCCAATGTAAATTGGCGGGTTTTCCCACAGACAACTGGCCACTTACTACTGACTGTCCACTGACTACTTACTTGCCACTGACTACTGAAAACAGACAACTGACTACTTTTCCTGCGGGCATGGTGGAATTGGCAGACACGCCAGACTTAGGATCTGGTGCCGAAAGGTGTGGAGGTTCGAGTCCTCTTGCCCGCATTTCATTGTTCCTTTTTTGTTCCTGAAACGAAAATAGTCCCGTGCTTTCTTGGAATCACTACGAAACCGCATTTGAAGCGTTTTTACGCGAACGAACCATTCCTTTTGTGGCGGTCGAAGAACGACATCGAAACCGCCTCGCTGATGGTTCATCTCTAAAAAACCTCGATTTCGTAATTTCGTGTCCCACTGGAAGTTCATGGTTAATTGATGTCAAAGGACGCAAATTTCCAGGTGGCACTGGGAGGAGTGCTTATTGGAAGCATTGGGCGACCAAAGATGATATGACCGGACTTTTGAAGTGGGAGCAACACTTTGGTGGTCGGTTTTGTGGTCTTTTATTATTCGCATATTTAATTTGCGGCGACATGTCTCCACTTCCAGAAGAAGACCTTTTTTGTTTCAAGAATCGTTTGTATGGATTTATTGGAATATCGATTCACGATTATGTAAAAGAAGTCCGGCTCCTCTCTCCAAAATGGCAGACCTATTCAATGCCGCTCCATCGCTTTCGTAAACTTGCTCGTCCTTTTACAGAACTGCTGGAAAAAGGTTGAAAACTCGAATGGAAATGGAAAGGGTTTAACGCAACTCGGAGGAACAAAAAGGACTTTTTTTGCGATTTGTTGTGAAATTTTTACCATTTTTATTGTACTATGTGTTTTCCACCGAATGGAATAGAACAAAAAAGAATAACTCGAATGAATTTATCAAATAAACATTCTAAAATGAGCCTGCGACCGACTTTCTTTTTGGGAATGGCACTTTGCTTCTACTTAGTTTCCAATATATCGTTCGAGTTTGAGCGAGTTGCAGCGGAGGAACCTGCGTCCGATACTGTTTCGAGCGAAGTCGTTTCGGATGCTGTTAAATCAGATGTTATTCTCAAAAATACGCCAAATTCCGACATTCTCGACAAGACAAACTCCGAAGCAGCAGAAGAAGCAGCGCAAATACAATCAGAAGCGGAGGCGGCAAAACAAGCACTAAAAGAGGAGACATTAGAAGAAAACGATCTGGTCATGACACCGCGTGCAACATTGGTGAGACGTTTTGAGGGGGGAGAAAGTCCTGCTAATTCCGTCGTTTTTTCACCTGATGGAAAGCTCCTTTTAGCAGCTTTTGGTGGACCTGGGGGCGACAATACGGCAAGAATTTGGGAAGTCGAAACCGGAAAATTGATGCAGACTTTTTCAGGACACACTGATCGTGTCAATCAGGCTCTTTTCACTCCTGATGCCAAACAGATTCTTACTGCCAGCGACGATCATTCTGTGCGACTTTGGAATGTCGCAGATGGTAAAATGAAGTTCAAAATGGCGGAACATCTCGGACCAGTCAAGTGTATTTCCATTCATCCGAATGGAAATGTGGCCGTCTCTGGAAGTCGAGATTGCACATTTACACGCTGGAATTTGGTGACAGGAAAAGCCACTGGAATGAAAAAAGCTCACAAAAGCACTGTCACATCGATTTGTTACTCGAACGATGGTCAATTCATTGTGACAGGCGGACGAGATACAACAGTGCGGCTTTTTGATGGCGAATCGGCCAAGTGGATCACCGAATTTGGGGGTGCAACTACTGAAGAAGGACATGTCGGCTCCGTTTTGTCCATCGCTATTTCACCGGATAAAAAGATGATTCTTTCAGGCAGCATCGACACATCAATGCGTCTTTGGGAAACGAAAACTGGAATCCAACTTTTGTGTACTTGGCGAACTATCAAACAGCCGATTTACGCCGTCTCCTTTTCGCCGGACGGCAAAAAAATCTTGGCCGGAAGTGGTGATTTCATGGCACGCATTTGGGATATTCAGACCGGCGAAGAAGAGCTGCGAATTCGAGGAGATGGGATGCAATCCGTTTTAGGTGTCGCATTTTCGCCCGACGGAACTCAAATCGCCACTGCCAGCAGAGACAAAATAGTCCGCCTTTGGAAACGGTGATACTCTTATAACTCTGGCGGATTAACATTGATGGATTAACATTGACGGATTCGATCTAAAATGATATGATGCACTTTCAATGATATTTTAGATTTGCTTCTGTTCATTGAATTAACATCTTATTATGGAAAAATCACGCGAGAATTAAATGCGCTCAATTGCAATTATGAATCAAAAGGGAGGAGTCGGCAAAACGACGACCGCAGTCAATGTCAGTGCAGCACTGGCAGCCACCGGAGCGAATGTTTGCCTCATCGATTTGGACCCACAGGCACATGCCACTCTTCATTTTGGCATTGAACCGGCAGTCGAGTTTGATTCCATTTATGATGTTTTGGTCGGAAATTTGGAACTTCGAGAGGTGCGAAAGCAAGTTTCAGAACATTTGTGGGTCGTGCCATCACATCTCGATCTGGCTTCGGCCGAAATGGAACTTGCTGGTGTCGTCGGACGCGAAATGATTTTGCGAGACAGATTCGTCGCCGATGACATGAAATTCGATTATATTTTTATCGATTGTCCACCATCTTTGGGTGTTTTGACGATCAATGCACTCACTGCAGTCGATGAAGTATTCATTCCACTTCAACCACACTTTCTTGCACTGCATGGACTCAGCAAGTTGCTCCAGACAATTGATCTCGTGGCACGCAGATTAAATAATCGATTGATGTTAAGTGGCGTAATTTTGTGCATGTACGATGGGCAAACACGTCTTGCTTCAGAAGTGGCGGAAGACATTGAATCTTTCTTTCAACAGAAACATGCCCAGCCGACCGTTTGGTCGAACGCTCAGATGTTCCAGACGAAAATTCGCCGAAATGTACGTTTGGCGGAGGCTCCCAGTCATGGTCGTCCTATATTTGAATACGATCCACATTCAAACGGAGCCGAAGATTATCGAAACCTCGCAAAAGAAATTCAGTGCCAAGTCTGCACAGAAGGTGTTTGTGCAAATAATGGAAACTGACCATTCATCAGAAACATGTTGTTCGTGTTTAGCTGCGTTTCGCACAAACGTCTTGTTTTTATTGCACCGCCGACTGCGCCGCGATTCCAGCTTCCAAAAATCAGCGGCGATATTCGGCACTGCATTTTTCTGTTTCAAAAAAACGGACCGCGACAACAGGAAATTCCATTTCAGCCGTTTTTTCAAAAATCAATTGCGCCAAATGTTCT
Organism: Thermoguttaceae bacterium; assembly: GCA_051649005.1. Classification (GTDB taxonomy): domain Bacteria; phylum Planctomycetota; class Planctomycetia; order Pirellulales; family Thermoguttaceae; genus WRKP01. Next base: position 8,258 of record JBOFGF010000315.1, read on the forward strand.
GCGGTCGGCGCATAATCGAGAGTATAGACCGGTTCGTTTTGCGCTTTCAGAAAAGTGACCAGTGGATCATCTGCCTGCAAAATCATGCGGTGATCGAGTGATTGTTCGATCCAAACACCGATTGTTTCTTTTAACTGGCCAAAATCAATCACCATTCCATCTGCTGAAAGAGAATTTTGCTCGAGAACAATTTCGACTATCGCATTGTGTCCATGTGGATGGGCACATTTTCCACTGTGCTGCAAAAGGCGATGTCCATAACAAAATGAAAATTGGCGGCTAATTGTATACACAGCAGATATTTTGAATTTGGTTTCGTGGAAAACAAGTGGTTTTCACAAACTGGGACGAAAAAAGAGCTATATTGTGTCAATGGCGAGAGTGTAAATCAAATAAAGCGGGTCAAAATAGAACCGAGACGAACTATGGTGGCTCCTTCTTCAATGGCAATCTGAAAATCGTCGCTCATTCCCATCGACAATTCAGGAAGTTGCTTTTTTTCAGCAAGTGTTTTCATCGCGGCAAATTGGCGACGGCGGTCATCGTCGTTCGAGTCAAGTCCTGACATTCCCATTAGTCCGTCGATCTGAATGTGTCGAAGTGCAGCAATTTGATCGAGTAATTGGTCGAGATTTTGCGGCAAAACACCCTGTTTATTTGCATCATTTGAAATGGCAACTTCAACTAAACAGCGAACAGGCGATTTACGATTTTCTTCTTCGGCAATTCGGTCAATCGATTCAGCAAGATGGAAAGAGTCGAGTGAATGTATCATTGAAACATCCGGCAAAACCTTCCTTATTTTATTACGTTGCAGCGGACCAATCAAGTGCCACTGGATCGGAAATGAGCGAAAATGAGCAGCTTTTTCCCAAAGCGACTGTGGGCGAGCTTCTCCAAAATCGAAACAGTTCTGTGCAATAAGATCGTCGATCAGGCCATCATTCAGTGACGAATACTTTGTGACAGCGACGAGTTTGACCGCATTTGCGGCGCGGCCTGATCGGGCGGCGGCTTCGGCTATTTGCTCTAAAACCGGTTCAATAAAAATCATTCTTATATTAGACTATTGTTTCTTCGCTAAAATGAACGATTAAAAACTAACTTTTGGAGCTTGTTTTTCCGATTCATTTTCGATTTCAAACGAAGTGGCCGCCGAAAAGTTGAAAATACCAGCGAGAAGACTGGATGGAAAAACTTCTCGTGCAGTGTTGTATGTCATCACTGAATCGTTGTATGCCTGTCTGGCAAATGCAATTTTATTTTCAGTCGTGCTGAGTTCTTCTTGAACGGCGAGCATATTTTGATTCGCCTTCAAATCAGGATATTGTTCAGCGACCATCATTAAACGTCCGAGCACGCCTGAAAGTGCGCCCTCTGCACTGTTCAGTTTTTGCATCGAAGCAGCATCTGTCGGATCAATGGCGGCTTTTCCGGCGGCTCCCTGTGCGATATTTCTCGCCTGAATCACAGCTTCGAGCGTTTCACTTTCATGTTTCATATATCCTTTTGCCGTTTCGACAAGATTCGGAATGAGGTCATATCTCCGCTTCAATTGGACATCAATTTGTGAAAAGGCATTTTTATAGCGATTCCGCAGCGTCACAAGTCCATTATAAATGGAAATTCCCCACATTGCAAAAATGACAAAAAGAGCCAATAAACCACCAAAAATGACCAACAAAATTGTCAACATCATTGTCAGAACTCCTTATATTCGTTTATAAAAAAATACTTTCGTGCTGTTTCAATGCCTGTTTTCGATTTTATACTGTTCGCGCCATTTCGTGGAAACAAGCAGAAACCGAAATGATGCCGCCGCTTGATATTTTACCAAATAAATCGAGATATGACAAGATACAACAATAGATCAATCAAAAATTCCTATTGACAACATATTCAGATTTTTTTATTGTTCATCATTATGCGAACAATTTTCTCTTTTTTTACAATCGGATTCCTGATATTTGCTCAGATTGGCACCCGTGTTTGTACGGCGGAAGTCACAGAAAATGGGGCTTTTTTCGCTTCAGTGATTTCTCCTGAAGTGGCCGCTCGGAGTGGACCTGGTTTCCAGTTTTACGAGACATCCCTCCTGCGATGCGGCGAAATCGTCGAAGTTTTTTCGGAAAAAATGTCGGAAAAAGGTGATTGGTGTGCGATTCGTCCACCAGCCGGAAGTTTCTCATGGATCAGCGGCAGTTATGTCATTCAACATCCGTCTGGGAATAATCTGTCAGAAATCGGCCATGTTTCAGCAGATGGACTTGCCGCACGGATTGGAAGCGAACTCTCGTCTGAATGTGAAACTGTCCAAGTCCGTCTGAAAAAAGGGGAAAAAGTTCGTATCCTCGATCAAAAAGAGACACCGGAAAATCCAGCCAGTCCAGTTTGGTTCAAAATTGCCCCTCCCAGTGGCGAATTTCGCTGGGTTCCACGCTCCTCTTTGTCTCCCGTGTCACTCAACATTAACTCGACATTAACACGGAAATCGGCGGCTTCTAATCATATTTTGCAAACTCGATATGACGACAACGAATCAGCTGGCCCAACTTCGCCGCCGCCAATTCGTCCAGTGCAGAGAAAGTTGCGACCTGAACAGAATGGGGAACTAACATCGACCAAAGCAGAAACAATTGACGACGCATCAAAAGTTGCGTATGCGGTTCGTTCTGAAATCACACTTCCAAATTCAAAACCAGTTGATCAATTTGAAAAGGCTCTCCAAGAATTGCATCATGAGACGCAATTGGCCATGATGCAGCCGACAGAAGACTGGGTTTTTGCGACACTAATTCAACATGGAAATCGACTTATCGAACAAGCGAGAACTCCTCAAGAAATCGAAAAGGTTTATCATCTTGTCGAGTCGCTGGAACGAACTAGAAGTGTGCGACAGACAATCACGATGCGACGTCAGTTCAAAACAGATGCTCTTTTGCCGCCGCCACTGAATCCACTTCCTGCACCAAATTTATCGACGGGAATCTCATATTCGGGAAATAGTGGTGCGCCCGCTCCACTGCCGCCAGCGAACCGAATGACCACCGCGAATTTTCGAGCAGAAAAAAGTGAAGGCGACGCGATTAGAAATCAACAAGTCGGGAATAGTGATATTTTTGGTAAATTGGGAGCGTTTGAAAATCCGCCGCCGGGGCATCCTCCTTATGGAATAGTCAATGACCGAAATGAAATAATCTGCCTCATTACACCAGTGACAGGACTCGATTTGACACCATACATCGGCGAATTGATCGGAATAAATGGTGTTTTTGGGGTTTATAAAAAGCCTGGAAAGGCTGATAAACGTCACATCACGGCGCAGGTTGTTTTACGGAATTAGAAACAGACAGTAAAAAAAATAGTCAACATAAATGAATCGCAGAGTCGATGTGCTGGTGATCGGAGCAGGCCCCGCCGGAATGGCATCTGGAATTGCAGCGGCTTCCTGTTGTAAAAAAACGGTTATTCTCGAACAAAATCGAAGTCCAGGAAAAAAGTTACTAATTGCGGGTTCTGGCCAGTGTAATCTCACTCACACAGGCGAAATCGAGGCATTTGCGTCCCGTTTTGGAGGCCCTTCAAAAAAGCGATTTGTGGTTCCTGCTCTGCACGAATGGAGTGGGGAAGACACCAAAAATTTCTTTGAAAAACGTGGTGTGCCACTGTTGGAACGAGACGACGGCAAAATTTTTCCTGCTTCAATGCAGAGTGCCGACATTCTGCGCGTTTTGACTGATGAATTAAATTTGAGTGGAGTTTCTCTTTTTTGTAACACAATAGTTAAATCAATTGTGTATCAATCGCAAGAAAAAACATTTTATGTTACAACACAAACTGAAAAATATAAAGCGTCGATTTTGATTGTGGCCACAGGAGGACTTGCCGCTCCTGCGACCGGTTCGAATGGAGATGGAATTCGATTTGCTGAATCACTTGGACATCGCATCGTTTCACCGATGCCTGCACTCACACCAGTCATCACTGTCAATTTTCCTTTTGCGGAGTCGGCTGGAATCGCTTTTTCCAATGTATTGGTTCGCATCATGCGAAATGAAAAAGAAATAGCATCTCAAAAAGGTGCTCTTCTTTTGACACATCGCGGGCTTTCTGGGCCTGTAATTCTCGATTCAAGTCGATGGATGCTCCCAGGTGATCTGCTCCATATTTCATTTATTGAACAAAAAATCGACTGGTCAGCTTTGCTCACCGGAAAAAAAACACTCAAAAATGCCATTATTCCACTTGGTTTACCAGAACGATTTTTGAAACAATTACTCGGACATATTGGGTTTGACGAGAGTAGATCGGCATCAGAAATCACGCGAGAAGAGCGGAATCGACTCGAAACCGCATTTACATCGTTTCCTTTTCAGGTCAAACAGCTCGGAAGTTGGAGTGAGGCAATGTGTACTGCCGGCGGAGTATCACTGGACCAAGTCAATCGAAAAACGATGGAATCACGTTTGCAATCAGGCCTCTTTTTTTGCGGCGAAGTGCTTGATATTGATGGGGACACGGGAGGTTATAACATTCAATTTGCTCTTTCGTCCGGTTTTCTTGCAGGACGGTCCGCCGCCAAAACATTCAAGTCGTGTTCCCATTAGTTTGGAAAAGCAGAGAACGATTGCAATAAGAGCAGTCCACTAACAAGTTTAGTTTTGCGAAAACGGTTCGATAACAAAAACCGTCAATACGCTCCCTGTGGTCGCTCCTTTCCGGCTCCTATTTTGTCAATTTCAGCAAAATAGAAAACT
>JBOFGF010000316.1:0-3310 GCA_051649005.1 Thermoguttaceae bacterium
GCGAGACACGATGGCATGGTGGCAAGGAGGAACGTCCAACACTCTGATCGCTGGTGAAAAACATATCCCGAGCGCACAATTGGGGGTCTGCGACAACACGGTCGCCAGTGCAGACGGCTCCACGAATTGGAATGCAGCCGGCCCTGGACGACTCGACTGCTCATACTTGGCGACAGGATGGTGGTTGACTCCGTATAATTTGGTTCAATCGTTCGGACTGCATGTCAACCCGACATCGGGCGCGCCTTCGGTTTACAAACCAATCGCCCGAAATTCCGATATCGGTAATAACTGGCTCGCCGACACCAACAGCGGCGGATTGTACAACGGGTATTCATTGGGAAGTTATCATCCCGGAACTGTCAATATTCTACTGGGAGACGGATGTGTCCGTGGCATTCCAGTGACGATTGAAACACGTATTCCGTTCCAAATGACCTATGTGGCCAGTGGAACACCAGTGACTCTTCCTTAGTTTTGCCTTTTCGACTCCGCGCCGATCCAGACTCTTTCCCCAGCGGATTGATTGACCCGTCCAAATGACTTTGTTATTTTTGCAACTTTGAATCATTCAAAGGAACAACGCACTACTCGCAGGAGATTTTCAATGAACAAAACAGTGATCTTACTTTCGTGTCTTGTCGTGTGTCTTTTAGCTGGCTGTAACAATAATGTACGAAGTGTCGGTTCGGTCAAGTTCGAGGACGGTTCACCGCTCACTGAAGGATGTATCTATTTCGTTGGCAACCAACAGGAATTTATGTCACGAATCGAACCGGACGGGTCATTTGATATTTGGGGAATCACGAAGGGGGACGGATTGCCGCCCGGTCAATACAACGTCTATTTGACTTTTCCGGCTTTGCTGAATCCCGAAGCGTATCCAGTTGAGCCGAAATACACATCCCAAACTGAGTCCGGCTGGACGGTCGCTGTCCAACCCGGAAAAAAGAATTCGTTTGATTTCAAAGTGTCCCACAATTTGAAACGAAAAGCCGACAAGCCGACGACTGCCCCCAAAAATCCCCCCAAGTAGTTTCGTCATCATTCTCTCCACTGGACTGACAATCCTGCCATTTCACCTTTTGAATCCCCATGAACAAAGCCTTCCTCCTCCGAATGATTGCTGTCCGCATGATTGCCGTCGTCGCATGTTTGCTCCTCGTCTCGCCACTTTTTGCGGCGGAACAAGAACGACCAGAACTTTCCACAATAATTTACGATGCTCTGAAGTCGGGACAAACGAAGATCGACATTCCGAAAGGAACCTACTCGCTTGAACTGAAAGATGCCGTTCCACTTACCTTTGATGGACTCAAAGATATTGAGATTAACGGAAACGGCTCCGATGTTTTTTGTCGAATTCCGTCTCAGGTGATCGCCGTGAAAAACTGCGAGAACCTGACAATCAAGGGATTTTCGTTCGATGCCGATGTTTTGCCGTTCACACAGGGAACCATCGTCGCCGTCGAACCGGAAAAGACGAAGTGGGTCGATTTCAAAATTCACGACGGATACGACAACGAAAATGTGTGGCCGAATCGCATTCAAATTTTCGATCCGAAAACCATGCGACTCAAAAAAAATCTTTTCACTGTTTGGAGCAATAAACTGGAACGATTGCCCGATGGAAATTGGCGGCTCCATTTTCCGAACGAAGACCCGAATCGAAAAATCGAGATCGGCGAGTTCATCGTTCTCGATTCGCAGACTCCGGGGCCGATGCGGACACATGCCATCATCACCGATGAATCAAAAAATTGTACATTTGAGAATATCACCTTATATTTCTCAAATTGTTTCTCGTATCTCGAACATGGATGTCACGGAAATCGCTATTTTCGATGCCGACTCATCAAGAAGGAGAACGATCCGAGTAAAGGAGTTGCTCGTCTGCGAAGTGGAAACGCCGATTCGTTCCACAGCAAATTTGCCACGCGCGGCCCACATGTTGAAGAGTGTGAGTTCCGCGATCACGGCGATGATTGTGTGGCAATCAACGGGATTTTTTATATTGTCATTTCAGGCGAAGGAAACAAGGCGATTCTTTTTGAGCGACATGGCCACAAATTTCGCATCGAACCCGGTGATCCTGTGCGATTTACGAGTTACGCCGGTGAAATTATTGGCGATGCAAAAGTCGTTTCTGTTTCGGAAACGAAGGATGTCCCCAAAGAGACAATCATTGAAATTGCCGAAAAATACGTCGTTTTCGACGGGAATAAAGAGCTTCCGAAATATCACAAGCTGTATGAAATCACGCTCGACAAGCCGATGAAACTTGCGGGCGGAGACAATGTTTATGCGACGAATCGAATCGGCGATGGATACATCGTTCGGAATAATGTGATGGGATGGACTCGGGCGCGCGGTGTCCTTGTCAAATCGGGCAATGGCGAAATAACTGGCAATGTCATTACAGGGTGCGAACTCGGTGGGATTATTGTCGCACCGGAACTGTACTGGCTCGAAGCGGGATATGCGGAGAATCTCCTGATTGAAAACAACACGATTAGCGATTGCTTTTTCCATTCCAATCGTGGTGGCGACTCGCAGCCGGGTGCGATTTCTGTTGTCGCCACCAATTCCAGAGGAAACATCATGGAGCCGGGTGCGATGAAGAATATCAGATTGCGTAACAACACGATATCAGGCTGTCCTTATCCGGCGATTTTTGTGACATCGACGGATGGCGGCGTGGTGACGGGAAACCGGATCACAGCACCTGCGGAGGAGGCGAAGAGGCTGCATGGCAAGCGATATTCCGACCAATTCCAACTTGATTTCAAAGAGCCTATTTGGTTGATCAAAAACGCGAACATCACGAGCGACCAGTGACGTGTTGGTGAAAGGAAAAACGACTGAGAAAATTGCATAGCCGCAGGTGTCGGGTTATTTCCCCTATTGCAAAATCTATCAAAAAATGTTATAATTTTCGCTTGTTCGTTTTCGTGCTCAACGAGGAGCGTATTGTGAAGCGTGTCGGTTTTATCACGTTATTCTGATGTTCTGATAATTGACGAAAAATTTGGGCGATTAGCTCAGTTGGTTAGAGCGTCTGGTTTACACCCAGAAGGTCGGGGGTTCGAGCCCCTCATCGCCCACTCTTTGGCGAGCCGCCAACGTAAGTTGGCGGGTGTTGTTGTCCCCGAACGCCATCGGCGTTCAATAATGGTAGAAACGAATTGCCAAAAAACACACAACTCCGTTCGGAGTTGAATAATGGTCACCGTTATTGAACCCCGAATGGGGTTCTGACGTTTTTGATGTTCGTTGCTACCGATATTCAATCCCGACGGGATTGTTGTAT
>JBOFGF010000317.1:0-3354 GCA_051649005.1 Thermoguttaceae bacterium
TTACTCGCTTCTTTCGTGATATGGAGCGATTCCAAAATAGGAACGCCGGAAGTGACCAGCGTTCCCAGCGTTCGTGTCGTTCTTGCAACAGTCGTTTTTTCGACCAGTGCGCCGAAAACAGGCACTTTTAGAAGGAATAAATGGAATCCAAATCGTCCGAAATCAAAACTCGTCGTTAGTTTAATCAAAAGCCAAATCAAGAATGGAAAAAGCGGAATCAAATAAAAGTATTTCAAAACGTACTTAGAAGCAGTAATCAATATCACGGTCATTAGCGGCAATTCGGTGTCGAAATCGCGGAAGATTTTTTCGAATTGCGGCACAATTGCATATAAAATGAAGACCAAAATACCAGTTGCGGCAAAAACGACGAAAGACGGATACATCAATGCGGCCTTAATTCGACGCTTCAAATGTTCAGATCGCTCCAAAAACTCAGAAAGTCTTTGCAAAATGACTTCGAGCGCACCGCCCGCCTCACCAGCTTTTATCATGTTGACATAAAGTCGGTCAAAGGCTTTTGGAGCTTTCGCCATAGCTTCGGAAAGACTTGAACCGCTCTCAATTTCGTTGATGACATCAATGAGGCTGTTTCGCAGCGCGCCCGGTTTTGCTTGGTTTTTAAGAATACTCAGACTTCTCAAAATCGGCAAACCGGCATCTTGCAAAATGGAGAGTTGCCGAGTGAAAATGGTGAGCTGGCCCGATTTGACACGTCCAAAAGAAAAGGTTTTTTCGTCCCCTTTTTTTTGCGCGGTCTTTGCTTTTCGCTCTTTGTATATGCCGATTTTCGTGACATGGTATCCCATTTGTCGGATCGTTGCCTGTGCCTCTTCCTCCGAGGCGGCCTCGACAATATCCTTTATTTCCTGACCTTTTGCGTCAATCGCTTCAAACTTAAATTGCGGCATTTTAGAGAAGTTGTTAGTAGCGAGTTATTAAATGTTAGTTGATAATCGGCGTGCATCGTGTACACAGGAGCATCTGTTTTTCATTGAATCGTAGTATTGTACTGCATAGACATTGATGTTGTCAATCACTTTTAAAAAAATTAGTTTATGAAACCAGTCCACTAACAAGTTTGTTTTGCGAAAACGGTTAGATAACAAAAACCGTCAATACGCTCCCTTTGGTCGCTCCTTTCCGGCTCCTATTTTGTCAATTTCAACAAAATAGAAAACTTGTTATCGGACTGTTTATGAAACAACCGCTTTCTACGAAAGCGGGCTAAACTTGATTTTTCGATTTTAGAATCGTCTTTATTTCGGCAAGTCGCTCTCCGATAATTATTTCAAACCCACGATTTGTCGGTCGATAATACTCACGATCAACACCAAGATATTCCTGCGCGACAATTCCATTTGCGGAATCATGAGCATAGTTGTATCCAACATGTCCCAATGATTCTGCGCCTTTGTAATGAGCGTCTTTTAGGTGTTTTGGCACAGGTACAATGCGTCCGTCTTGTATGTCCTTTTTCGCCTCAGCAATTGCGACAGTGGCGGCATTTGATTTTGGAGCACATGCCAAGTAGATGACAGTTTGTGCGAGATTTAGTTGACATTCGGGCAAACCGACCAATTCACAGGCATTCGCGGTGGCCACAGCAAGTGTCAAAGCGGTGGGATCGGCGTTTCCGACATCTTCGCTGGCCAAGATGACGAGTCTTCGAGTCAAGAATCTGACATCTTCGCCTCCAGCAAGCATTTTAGCGAGCCAATAAATGGCGGCATCAGGATCGCTCCCACGAATACTTTTGATAAGCGCACTGATTGTGTCATAATGTGAATCGCCGTCTCGATCATACGAAACAATTCTTTTTTGCACTGATTCGGCGGCTAATTCTTTCGTAAATTCAATTGTCTCGGCTTTTTTTATGCTTTTTTCATTTGACAAATCATTGTGAGCAGGCACCGAATCAGATGGCAAACTCGAGAGGACCCCGATTTCCAGAGCAGAAAGAGCGCGTCGTGCATCACCATCACAGACTTCGGCCAAAAAATCAAGAGCGTCATTGTGGAGATGAATCGGATAGTTTCCGAGTCCGCGCTGCCTGTCAGTTGCTGCGCGTCTCAAAAGAGCGACAATGTGTTCACGAGTGAGCGATTCAAATTGGAATAATCGGCTTCGACTCAGAAGCGCATTATTGATGGTAAAAAAGGGATTTTCAGTGGTTGCTCCGACCAAAATGATGATTCCATTTTCGACTTCTGGGAGCAGAACATCTTGCTGTGCTTTGTTGAACCGATGTATTTCGTCGATAAACAGGAGCGTTTTTTGTTGTCCAGTTGCGAGTCGATCAGCAGCTTCGGACAAAATTTCTCGCAGTTGTTTGACACCATCAGACACTGCACTTAGTTGACGAAAAATGCTGCGAGATGACATCGCCAAAATATGCGCCAGTGTCGTTTTTCCAGTTCCCGGCGGACCAAAAAATATGACGGAGCCGAGTCGGTCAGCTTCGAGCAGGCGGCGCAATAACTTTCCATCACCGAGAAAATGTTCCTGTCCGACAAATTCATCGAGAGTCTGCGGCCTCATTCGGACAGCAAGCGGCTCCGCACGTCTTCGATTTTCACGTTCATTTGCTGCAAAAAGATTCATGGCGTGAAAGTTCACGGAGATTGTGTGTTTTTTTCGATAAAAACCCGCCGAATTACCCGCCAACTTACGTTGGTGGCTCGCCGCGCACCTGAAAACGGCGACAAAATGTCGCTTTTAATCACGGTAATTTTGTGAAAAATTGCTTGTTTTTGCGAAACAACAGCTTTCTACGAAAGCTGGCTAAACATCCAATTTTGTGCCGTTTGCACTATATCAAACTTGGATGACACGAATGTGTGGATCAACCTTTTCTTTGAGAGTTCGTTCGATGAGGAATTTTAGTGTTTGTCCCGCACCAGCACACCCAGCACACGCACCTCTTAGTTCAATGTAAACATTTTTTTCTTTGATGTCGATCAGTTCGAGGTCGCCGCCGTCTTTTTTGACCATCGGGCGCAGGTATTCATCGAGCCATTTTTCGATTTGTTTGGCAAACTGGAATGGTGAGAGATTTGGTTCAGCATCGTGTTGTTTTTTCTCATCTCCATTATCGAAAGTATGATTTGCGGAAGCTGGATATTTTTCAGGGAAAGCTCTATAAACGGCAGAAATCGGCGCACCGCTTCCGATAATTGGCAACTGCATTGAATGAGGGTCATCATTTTCCTGCGACGAGCTGTTCTTTTCTTTCCAGACATCCTGAATCAAATCATGGAGTCCTCCCGGAGTGTGATGACATGCCATGCACGCGCCCCCCGCTTTGATTGCGGCAGTGATTTCTGGAATTGAATGGAGATTCAACTCTCGAAT
>JBOFGF010000318.1:0-45787 GCA_051649005.1 Thermoguttaceae bacterium
GTTGCCAGCACGTAATGGTGGGGACTCTAGTGAGACTGCCGATGATAAAGAGGAGGAAGGTGGGGATGACGTCAAGTCCTCATGGCCCTTATGCCTAGGGCTGCACACGTCCTACAATGCCACACACAAAGGGATGCAATCTCGCGAGAGCAAGCAAATCCCAAAAAATGTGGCCCAGTTCGGATTGGAGTCTGCAATTCGACTCCATGAAGGCGGAATCGCTAGTAATCGCGGGTCAGAATACCGCGGTGAATGTGTTCCTGAGCCTTGTACACACCGCCCGTCAAGCCACGAAAGTGGGGGGCATCCGAAGTCGCCGAAGCAACCATTAGGAGCTAAGCGCCGAAGATGAACTCTGTGATTGGGACTAAGTCGTAACAAGGTAGCCGTAGGGGAACCTGCGGCTGGATCACCTCCTTTCTAAAGGATACTTTAGAACAAACAGTGTCGTAAGACGACTGTTCTGAAAGTATGGAGATGATCCTCATCTCTCCTGCCTATTCATCATTGCTATTGTATATGCCGTCCAGGAAACTGGGCGGTTTTTTTTTGCACTTCTCTTTTCATACACTTTCGTCTTCGATCATGCGTATCTCTTATGACTGACCCTGTTTTGCGATCTTATCCAATCACTGAATATCCTGATTATCAAAAAGGAGAGAAAGTCGCTCTCTTTATTCCATGTTTCATCGACCAATTCTTTCCTGCGGTCGGAAAATCGCTCGTCGAATTGCTCGAAAAAGCGGAAATTCCAATTGAGTTTCCTTCCGAGCAGACTTGCTGTGGGCAACCTGCTTTCAACAGTGGATATTGGGACGAAGCCAAATTAGTTATGAACCAATTTGAGCAAGTTTTTTCGCAATATAAATGGATTGTCACTCCTTCGACTTCATGTGCGGCAATGTGTCGGGTATTTTTTGAGCAACTTGCACCAAAAAGTCCTGCTGCGGTGCTCGGAAAACGTGTATTTGAAATCAGTGAGTTTCTGGTAAATGTTCTCAAAAAAAACGATTGGCAAGCAAAGTGTCGCAAAAAAGTCGCTCTCCACATTGGATGTCATGGACGCAGAGAGCTGGGAATAGTCGAGCCGCCGCTTATTTTAATGCGACAAATTGAAGGACTCGAGTACATGCCGATCCCGAATATGGAAGAATGCTGTGGATTTGGAGGAACATTCAGCGTCAAAATGGCCGGAACATCACTTGCGATGGGCAAACGAAAAGTCGAAAAAATTATCGAGAGCGGCTGTGATCTTGTTGCCACACTCGACATGAGTTGTGCGATGCACTTTGGCGGAGTTATGCGACATAATCCCGACTTGAAGGAAGTGCCGATTTGCCATCTCGTCGAACTATTGACGCAAAAAGAATAGCTGGCTTTTATTTGTACATCAAATAATTCATTTTCCAAAAACACAGGCTCCGTAATTTGGGGTTTTTGTGTTCCCTTTTTGGTTCAACTGCAAGTTGGCGGCTCGCCAACAAAACCGCCGACTTACGTCGGCGGCTCGCCAAATCACGCCGACGGCATTCGGGGACGGGATTTTTGCGTTGTTTTGTTTATTCTGCATAAATCACCCAGTGTAAAACTTCGTGTTATCCTGCGCAGCATCTTGTCCAATTCGACAAAACCGTGTAAAATGACCCTTTGATGAGATCGTATCAAGGACCAAAAAATTTAATAAATTTGAAATAATTATGAAAACTTCTTCTTTCTCCGTTCTTCTTTCTGGAAATGAAGCGATTGCACGCGGTGCTTATGAGGCCGGTGTGAAAGTCGCAACTGGTTATCCAGGCACGCCTTCGACCGAAATCCTCGAAAATGTCGCCCAAAAATACAAAGAGGCCATCTATTGTGAGTGGTCGCCGAATGAAAAAGTGGCATTCGAAGTTGCAGCAGGAGCCGCTTTCACTGGAGCACGAGCGATCACCACAATGAAACATGTCGGTCTGAATGTCGCCGCCGATCCACTAATGACACTCACATATATTGGAGTTGTCGGAGGATTCGTCGCCGTCGTCGCAGATGATCCCGGAATGCACTCCTCGCAAAATGAACAGGACACTCGACATTATGCACGATTTGCCAAAATTCCGATTTTGGAGCCATCCGATTCGCAAGAAGCCAAAGATTTTGTCAAATTCGGAATTGAACTATCGGAAAAATTTCAGACACCTGTCATTCTTCGCACCACGACTCGTGTTTCTCATTCTCGTGGACTCGTCGTCGAACAGGCCAGATCAGAATCACCGAATCCAATCAATTTCGAAAAAAATTCTCCCAAGTTTGTCCCGATTCCAGTCTGGGCGCGTCCGATGAGAGTGCGTGTGGAAGAACGACTCCAAAAATTACAGGAAGCCGCATCTAAATCGACCGCCAATTCGATTATCTGGCAGGACAAAAAGCTCGGAATTATCGCCTCAGGAATTGCATTTCAATATGTCCGCGAAGTCTTTCCAAATGCCTCGATTTTGAAACTCGGATGGTCATATCCATTTCCTGATGCACTTATTAAAGAATTTGCCGACCAAGTTGAGCGGCTCGTCATCGTCGAAGAACTCGAAGATTTTCTTGAAGAACACATCAAATCGCTCGGTATTTCTTGTATCGGAAAGTCAATCATTCCCCGAATCGGAGAACTCTCGCCTGATATTTTGCGTGAACGAAAAGCATTGATCGAGGGAGAAGATGCTGATTCGGTTTCTTTGCCGGTCATTCGAGAAAATCTTATTCCTGAACTTCCAGGCCGTCCGCCGGTTCTTTGTCCAGGCTGTCCACATCGAGGCATTTTTTATGCGCTTGGTCGGCTTGATGTTGTTGTGGCGGGCGATATTGGTTGTTACAGTCTTGGTGTTTTTCCGCCGCTTTCTCGAATCGACACGATTTTGTGCATGGGCGGAGGTGTTTCTGTCGCACATGGACTCGAACGTGCAGGGAATCCGAAACCGATAGTCGGCATTGTCGGCGATTCGACATTTTTTCATTCGGGAATTACCGGTCTTCTTGATATTGCGTACAATAAAGGGAGTTCGACGATTATTGTGGTGGACAATCGCATCACGGCGATGACAGGACATCAGGACAATCCGGGTTCTGGACGCACATTGATGGGCGATAACACGATTGAAGCGTCGATTGAAACCATCGGACACGCCTGTGGAATTAAGAATGTTCGCACTATTCATCCGCGAGATGTTCAAGAGGTGATTGCCACATTGAAGGAGGCGACTGAATCGCCGGAATCTTGGCTCATTGTGTCGAAGGCACCATGTCCTCTCCACGAACGAACGCCGATTGGTCCGCCGCTCCAAATAGATGCTGCTCAGTGTAAACGCTGCAAACTCTGTTTGAAGCTCGGTTGTCCTGGAATCGAAAAGGACGGCGACGAAATCTGCATAAACACATATTTGTGTGCTGGATGCGAAATGTGCAGCAAAATATGTCCGGCGCACGCCATCGAAATTTGTTAATTCGGGAAGGCATGTTTGCAAAATAGGTGAAATAAAACCCGGGTATGCGTTCACGGGTTTTGTTTATCGAGTCGGTGCGTTTCGAGCCGGTGCGTGAGCACCGGCATTAAATCAACTTTTTACGATAAAATTCAATTCCCATGAAATTGCATTTCCGAATCCCGACGGTTTCTGTCGCGGTATAAATGCCGGTGCTTATGCACCGGCTCGAAAGACGTTGTTGAGTATATGAATAATCATTCTACAAAAGCAAAAAGAGCAGCAAACTTCGTTTTGAAGTTCCTGCTCTTTTTATTCTCATCTATGCTCTCTCTTATGGAGAAAATCAGATGCCTGTTTTCCTTGAACCGAGAATGTATTCTTCCTCTTCTTCCTGAATCACAATTCGCGGTGTGACCACCATGACTATGCTGGAAGTGCTCCGTCCAATTGCCGTGTTCGAGAAGAGTCGGCTGATGTAAGGAAGTTTGTTCAGAATCGGCACTCCCATTTCTTTTCGACCTTCGCTTAGTCGCTTGATTCCACCGAGGAGACAAGTTCCACCATCTGGAACACTTACTGTTGTTCCAACATTAAATGAAGACAATGTCGGCATCTGAATCGTCACACCTGCTGTGGATCGAGCCGTGGTTTTCTTTGATGATTTTTCCCCGAGAATTGACGTTGCTGAGTCATCTCCCTTCGAAGATGTTTCCGTCGCTTCTGTTGCCGAATCTTCGCCAAAATACTTGAATGTATTGACCTTCGTGATTTTGCTGAATGTCGGATTCAGTGTCAATCGAACATATTGGCGATTGCTGGAAACTGAACCTTGAACAGTCATAAATTGTCCTTCATTCAAAATGGCGATAATCGGCTGGTATGCAGCGGCAAAATCACCAACGACTGGAATAACACTTGTTACAAACGGCGACTGACTGATGTCGCTGATCGTTCCCATTTGACCATTGAAAATCATGACTTTCGGAGCTTGCAACACGTTGTTTCGGCTGTCTCCTTGTGCGGCCTGCAAAAAGAAATATGTTTCAATGTCATTTAACAGGGCGACACCCATTTGAATTCCAGCGGAGGCATCAAAACCACCAAAAGTCGGTGATACCAATCCCATACTTCCCTGCGCCAACTCGACTCCGTATCTTGGACCACTTGCAAATGCACTCGGATTTCTCATTGCATCCGCACCAGTCAGACCGACAGTCACGTTGTTGCCTCCAACAATTTGAGAGTTGGTTGCATTGTTATTGTTGTTATTGTTATTATTATTGTCCGCCGGAATTGCCGTTGTAAGACGAGCAGCGGCCCCATTGTTATTAAACCGCATGTCGAAGTCGATTCCCATCTGTTCGAAGAAGTCATCGCTCAGTGTGATATATTTTACTTCGACGGCAATTTGAAGGTCGTTCATTTTGCGGAGCTGATTTAAGAGCGAAACGATTTCAGCATGAACTTCTTCGGTCTGATTGATGACGAGACTCAAGTTCGGATAATACTCACTCATTGTTCCGGTTCCACCATTTGCCTCCCATGAATCAGGTTTTACCACCATTTCAATGAGGTCCATCAGTTCAGTAAAATCGGCCTGATTACCACCCGCCGCAGGCACGCCATATCCGGCTCCTGTTGGCATTTGGCCGGTCTGCGTCTGACCACTTCCCAGTCCGCCAAAACCGCCAAGATTTTGAGCTAAAAGAGCGTCATTTCCTGCGACTCCCTGTGTGGTTCCATCTGCGGCGACCATTTGTCCATTTGCGGCCATGTATCCACCACTTTGGATTCCACTGCGTGTCTGAGCGACCGATTGCTGCATCGCACGAGACAGTGCATTGTTAAAATCGTTCGGATGTCCCCCTGTAAAATTTGGTGCTCGCATGACGAGGTCGGAAACATAATAAACCTCTTGATAAAGAGTTCCGCGTGCTTTTGTGGCACTGGTTACTTTCAATACTTCGTCTTCAACTACATACGAGAGACCGAGTTGGTTCAAGACCAGATTTAGAACACTCTTTAATTTGATTTCTTTGACAAGCTGAATCGAAACAACTGTGTCAGAAGTAACATCGACTTCTCGCAGAGCAGGATAATCAAGGAAAATTTCGACACCTGTCTGAGCACTCAGCAAACGCACCAATTGTTCGAGTGGAATTGGCCGTCCCAAATTGAGCGAGACTGGCATTTCGAGTTTTCGGATGATTTCACGTTCACTTTCTGGACGCCGAGCTTGTCGCAGTGCGTCAGTAGACTGGCGGCGACTTGTCAAAACGCTCCATTTGTTAGAATACTCGATTCCACGTTCCGAAATATCAGGAATAACCGATGCACTGTCAATTGCGAGAAACTCTTTGACAACTCCATCTGTTTTCAGTTCCTGAATGTTTTTGCTTCGTGTAATGTTAGAAGCCAATTGAGTTGAAGTGAGAAGCAGCTGAGTGGCTGGTTCATCCGGTGCAAAATCGCGTGCTCTTTTTGCCACGATGACCGCTTCTTCATATCGTCCTTCGTCGATGAGTTTATTACACTCACTGATCCATGTTTTCAACTGTTCTTCTTTGTTTCGTCGATTTTCGACTTCGAGACGGCGGTCTGCCAAAACTGCCTGATTTTGTTTGTTGAGTTCAAGTTGTGGCTCATATTGTTCAAAAAACTTTGCAGTGTCCTGCATTGCTCGGTCAATATATCGGAGGCAACTCAGCTTCGTGGTCTGATCAATTTTTGGATTTTCTTCCACTCGCTGTCTGGCTTTGCTGAGCAAATCGAGGGCGGCATCAGGATTTCGCTGTTCCCGACAAATTTTGTCTGCCTGCGCGATCTGCTGCATGATTTCGGCAGAAAGTTGTGATGCAAATAATTGTCGTTCTCGCATCACATCATCAACAGCGGCGGCGGTGAGAATTTGTCCATTGTCACTCACTTGCACATTCTGTGATTGATTCTGACCGGGATGATACATCGCATTTCCGATGGCAGGACTCTCTGGCACACCATTTTGACCGGAATTTGCAGCCACATTTTGAACCGTATTTTGAACCACACTTCCAATAACTGGATTTGTCGCGGCGGGCTGTGCAACTGGCATTCCCTGTCGTTTGGCGGAAATTTCTGCAAAAAGACGACTCGGTGAATCACCAGTAAAAAGCGATTCAGGAAGGTTTTTGCTCGAAGCGTGTCGTGTCAAAATTTCAGCTCGCTGCAAGTCACCTGCACTGAAAGCACCGCGTGCCTGCTGCAAAAAACTATTTGCCTGTGCAAGATCGTGCTGCGTCGCCTGTGAAAGATATTGCGCCGGCTGAGAGGCGGCAACTGGCGGCACTTGCACCGTCATTGCACGTTTCACATCCTCAATTCGACGAAACATCGCATTCGGCTCCAAACCAGCCTGTATTTCAGCTTGATTGAAATTTGCCTGCTGATTGGCAGCTTCCCGCGTCAATTGTGTCGCCAATTCAAAATCGCCATATTTCAACAAAGCATCTGCCTGTTGAAGCGAGAAAAGGGCGTAATTGCGACGAAACTGCTCCGAACTTCCCGCTGTTTGTCGCTGTTCATCCATGATGCGTGATTGCTGCATGAGCTGATGAATCTGCTCTGGACGCTCTTGTCCATTCTGATAAACCAGATTCATCGCCGCCACTTCTCGCGCCAATTGGTCGGCGGCGGCATAATCACGAGCCGCGACTGCTCTGCGAGCAAGATGCAGCTTCTGGGCTGCAATCTGTGGCGAAACCGGCATTTGACTCGGCGGCGGCACAATACTAGATGGCACAACACCAGTCGGCAATGCCATCACAGGTTGTTCCTGTGCAGATGCGATTCCTCCGAAAAACGAGAATGAAAGGTCGCTCGGACCCAACGTCGTCGTTAATCCCAGCACAACTGCGGCAAACAGCCCCGATTTGGTTTTAGCTTTAATTTCCAACACGAATGCTCCTTTCGAGACACGCCGCGCCCAAACGCGATGTCGTAGCTAAACTCGGTTTTTATGATATACTTTTAACAACAATTTTGTCAAAGACCATCTTGGCTCCGATTGGCATTTCGATCTCTCAATAATGGCAGAACGGAAAAACCTCGGGATGGCTTTCCTCTTTAATCGAATATATTGGCCCAATTCATTAAGAAAAATTGAGAATAATCAACAAAAACATTCTTTTTGTCAGAAGCAGACTATTCGGAACAGGTGTAATGACATGAAAAATCGCACCCGAATAAAAAAACGATGTCTGCGAATCGGGACAAAATGGATATTCAATGATGGAATATATACTCGCGCCCGATCTTGCAAAACCGTCGTTCGTGTGCTAAACACACCAACAAAAACTTCCCAAATCTCCCATCATACCACGTCTAAATCACCGCTCCTCATATTAGTTGTAAAAACCGTCAATACGCTCCCTGTGGTCGCTCCTTTCCGGCTCCTATTTTGTCAATCTCATCAAAATCGAAAACTTGTTATACCGAAAAAGGTGACAAAACATCGCTCTTAATTGTGGGCACCTCTATTTATCCATGTTTTTGCGATTTTTTAATGCAAAAACCCCGCAAATTACAGTGTTCATGTTTTTGAATATGAATTATTAGAGGTGCCCAGTTGTAAAAACCGTCAATACGCTCCCTGTGGTCGCTCCTTTCCGGCTCCTATTTTGTCAATCTCATCAAAATCGAAAACTTGCCGGCGGGCACTCTTTCCTTAAAAAGAAGAGGGAAATATGCCAGTGAACGCAGATGAGAAAAATCACTCGCCCGAAACGATTTTCGGTTTGCCGAATTTGACAGCGACTTTTTCTTTCGTTCCACTGAGCGGCATTTTTGGCTCGGCATCAACCGCATCAGATACGACAGTCGTGGTTTCTTCTGTCTGTGGCAGTTTTGAAGAAGGAAGTGGAAGATTATATGAAATTGGTGGTTGTTCTCCGGTGAGTGCGACATTCGCATCAGTTGCTTCTTTTGATTCTGTCGCCTTATTTGCTTCTTTTTCAGCTTCGCCAAAAGTGGAAAATTCGGTGGCCAGCTGTGTACTTGAAAGAAATTTATCTCGAAAGGAAAAGACGAGATCATCTTCCATTTCATCCGCATCTTCTATAATTTTGACGCTTTCTGTTGCTCCATTTACGCCATATAATTCATTTGCTCCAATTTTTTTGGTGATCGCTTCAGAAGACATAATAGTACTTGCCGCACTGTCGTTTGGCACACTGGAATGGTTCCTGATTCTCTCACGTTCAGTTGTGATGGAGCGATCCAGATGTCGTTCTGCTCTCATTTCGACACGAGCAACAACATCAATGAAATCGTCTCGCACATTTTTTTGCACCGTTTTGACATCAGAAGTCATTCGCTGCACAGACTGACCAGATCGGGCCGAAGCAGCAGACAAATGTCCGACAAAAGCGAGTGTTTGGGCAAAATTACTCTCCGCGATTTTGCTAAGAGACACAGCAAACAGTTTGGCAAGAATTTCGACTCCTGTACTTTCGAGATGAATGAAAACATCGAGTCTACAATTGACATAATTTTCATTCATGTCATCTCGAAGACATTTTGAACGCAGCACAATAATTGCTTCTCCGGCAAAATTTTTTGCCATCAGCGGTCCTTTGTATTCCCCTTTTGCATGGAGAATGCAGATATTATTCGTTCGGTGCAAAACAGTTATCGTGGCCGTCGTTCCCACTCCTTCTTGTAAAAAATACTTATTTGGTTTTAGTTCGCGGAGTGAAAGTGTGGTGACACCGAGTCGCTCCCAGATTCCGACCACTAAATCAGGATGTTCCAGTAAAAATTGATAAAGTTCGGGATCGGTATAAACCGTTTGCGGCGATAATTCTTGATAAATGGAGTGATTATTCAGAATTGATTTTATCTTTTCTCGAGATGAATCAGAGAGTGTGGTCCAAGGAATCGACTGTGTGACATCCCGAATTGATCGATCTTTTTGTTCCTTTGAATCTTGTTTTGAAACTTGCGACTGGACGGCAGGTGATTTGAGCGACGGCGATTTGGTCGATTCAGAAAAATTTGATGATTCTGCCGATCTCGTAAGTTTTGCTTCTCGATTGACCACAATTCGTCGTTCCCCTTGTTCAGGTTTGGTCGGAGTATTCTGCGCAAACAGGGAAAAAGACGAAAAAGAAATGAAATAGGAAAAGAAGGCAAAAAGGCCGATCCACAAAGCAGTCCCTCTGCGACGAGAGAAAATTCGATGTCCGCAAGGAAAAATCGGCATTTTAGGAGTTTTATAACGAAGTGTTGTCTGGAATATCTGGCTCGATTTCATCGAAATCGCCATTTAGATGTTGAATTATCGTCGCCGCTTCAAAATTTCAAGAACCAAGAATGATTACTCTGTATAATCGACCAAGAATCGTCGTTTGCCTATTTTTTATTTTGGATTCCAGCTATTCCGATAATGCGTCCTATAACTGTGGCAAAAATGGATAATTGACGCAAAAATAAAACCTATTTCTACAAAACCGACCAAATGGTTCACACATCGCGCTGTATAATCCAGTGGTCCCCATTGAACGGAATCAAACTTTCTGGGATACTTTCAGTAGATCGTTTGGCAACTGCGCCGAGTGTAGTTTCGTCTCCAGCTCTTTGTATTTTGTTCCCCCAATGTCTTTTGAATTGCTTAAATGGAAGAAATTTCCCGTATTAGATGATGGTTTCGTTTGTCTCGTCGATGTGATGGGAGATGATTCGTCCATCGTGCAGGCTGCCCGAGTCAGTTATGGAGAAGGCACAAAAAAAATCTCCGATGATCGCACTCTTATTCGTTATTTGATGCGGCATCAACACACAACTCCATTTGAAATGGCGGAAATTAAACTCCTCGTTCGAGTTCCAATGGATTGCTGGAGACAGTGGATTCGACATCGAACCGCATCTGTAAATGAATATAGCACGCGATATTCAATCGCCATTGATTCCGCATATACTGTCGATCCCAATCAATGGCGTCTCCAGTCAGAAACAAATAGACAGGGAAGCAGCGGATATATCGAACACGATCTTGGCCAACAATTATCAATGGAGGAGCAGGATTTTCATTCCAATGCACGCCAGTTGTACGAACGTCGCATCGCACAGGGAGTCGCCAGAGAACAGGCAAGAAAGGATTTGCCATTATCGACATACACCGAAGCTTATTGGAAAATTGATCTGCATAATTTATTCCGCTTTCTGTCTCTCCGCATGGAACCGAATGCACAATATGAAATCGTCCAATATGCGACGACAATCGGCGAACAAATTGTGCGGCATCTTTTTCCTTGCTGCTGGGAGGCATTTCTCGATTACCAACTTGGTTCGATGCGTCTCAGTCGTCTCGATCAAATGGTCATTCAGCGACTGGCAGGTTCCAGAATCCCTGCGACATTCGATGAATTTATGGCCGCGCAGCATCCAGCATGGCAGGAACTCGAAAGAAGCCGAGAACGAGACGAATGTCTTCATAAATTACGTCGCCTCGGAATCGTGCAAATCGAAAATGGTTGAAAAACCCATGTTCTATTAATACACCAATATGTCATCAAAATATATCAATCCGTATACTGATTTTGGTTTCAAGAAATTATTCGGCGAGGAAGCAAACAAAGATTTGCTGATTGATTTTCTGAACACTCTTTTGCCGGAAAAACATCGAATTGCGACTTTAACTTTTCAAAACTTGGAAAGCCTCCCAGATTCTTTCGCGGAGCGTCGGGCTGTGTTTGATATTTTTTGTGAAAGTGCCAGTGGCGAAAAATTCATCGTCGAAATGCAAAAGGCGAAACAACACTATTTCAAAGACCGTGCGATTTTTTATGCTTCATATCCAATTCGTAAACAGGGAAAAAAGGGCGATTGGAATTTTCAATTGAATGCCGTTTATCTAGTTGGAATACTCGATTTTGAGTACGACGAAACCGAAGAACGTCGTAAATTTCAACGAGATGTGTCGCTTAAAGATCAAGATGGTGATATGTTTTTTGACAAATTAAATTTTATTTTTCTTCAAATGCCGCTTTTTAAGAAACAGGAAGCAGAGTTGCAGACGCACAGAGATAAATGGTTTTATTTCCTCAAAAATCTGTCGGATTTTGAGAGAATTCCCCAAATTTTGAAGGAACCGATTTTTGAGCGAGCGTTTGAAACGGCAGAATTTGCAAAGATGAGTTTGGAGGAACAGGATCAATATGAACAGCAGTTGATGATTTACCGCGACAACTTTTCAGTAGTACAAACCGCCCGCGAAGAAGGTAAAATCGAAGGTAAAATTGAGGCAATTATTACTTTGCTCCAAACTCGAGTTACAGAAGTTCCACTTGAAACGACAGATTTACTCCGCGCAGTAACCGACATTGAAAAGCTCAATTCGCTTATCGTTACTGCGGCGACGTGCCAGTCAATTGAGGAATTTAAGAAAAAGCTCGGTTGATGCGCAGCATCGCCTGCCACTGGCTTTCCCTCGAATGTTTTATGCCAGCATTTTTGCTTTTTTATGGGAGAAAAAATGATGGAAGTGCAAAATTCTCAATTTGATCTCGTCATCGAACAAGAGCAAGACAAAAAGACGCATAAAACATGGCGATTTTGGGTGCTCTCCTTCTTCGCAGGGATTTTCTGTTTCGGTATTTTTTTCGGTGCCGAAACACTGATGCTGCCATTCAAAGATATTCCGTATTTCTTGTTTGCACTCAGTGTCACCGCTCTCTTTTGGGCGGCAGCAACTCTTCCGCGGAAGTTGTTCGTTCCACCGCCAAAATCGAGGACATGGAGACTCGCTGCAATGAATACTGTCACCTGTTTCGTCATTATCGGGACAGGATTCGGCGGACTTTTGTGTATGCAGCATTTTGTGCCGCCTGTCAAAATAACGAAAGAAACGACTTTTTTGACCGAACCACGAACTCCAGACGGGAAAGAAATCGACATTCTCGCCGCCATTGAACAGCGTGTTGCTCCGAAATGCAAACCGTCCGAAAATGGTTTCAGGAGAATTGTTCAGATTTTTGGTACTAAATGGACAATTGATCTTCCTGATAAAAAAAGGCAGATGGGGGCGGAACAAATTTGCAAAAAACTCGATCTCGATGTGAATCTTCTGCCGGAATGTGAGTATTTGCCGCTGGAACAATTTCTCAAAGAATCAATTGAAAACGAAAACGACGGAAATCGACAAAATGCTTTGCATGAGCAACAACTTGATTTGACAAAAGCTCCCTGGAACGAAGAAACCGCGCCTCAGTCGGCTGCATGGCTCAAAAAATACAGCCCTGCTCTCGATGCGTTCGGCGAAGCTGTTCGATTACCAGAATTTTTCGTTCCAATTTACGTTTCGGGAAAGAATGTTACAATAATGCAACTACTTCCATCCGACATGTTTCTGCGAAAAATGGCTCAAAATTTGCATTATCGGGTCATGCACTCACTCGCTGAACAACATGACAAAATTGATTTTGAAAAAATTACGTTTGATCTGGAAACGATATTTCAGCTTTCAACCAAAATGCTTCGACATCCGACTTGTCTGATGCAGTTTCTAAACGGATTTATTTTGCGTGAAAGAGGATTTTCCGCTCTCACAAAAGTTCTTGAACATGGCAATTGGACGACGGAACAACTCGAAATACTGCATAAAATTTTCCGGCAAAACTCTGCAATTCCGTCGCTTTCAGAAATGGCGTGGTTTGTGCGACTTGAAGAACTCGAAGTTCTCTTTTCACTAAGTTCGGGCAGAATACTCACAGAGGGAATCTACGAAGAAAGTCCACCCAAAACGCCGTTTGAAAAATGGTGGATACAACTCAATTGGTCGGGATTGAATTATTTTGTATGGAATCCCATCTTCGAAAGGCAGCAGAAAAATCATATCCGATTCGACGCAATTGCAGCAATGCCAATTTCTTTGGCACAAATGGAGGCGGCAGAAACGTGGGAACGAGAAAGTATGGCATCTGCTCCGAGAAATGTTTCGTTTTACAATATGTTCAAACTCCTTTTGTGGAAAGGAAAGTCTCGAGCAATTTTAGAAATGATTGTAGATGTTAGAACTGGTTTATGTGCCCCAATTTACAAATCGTATTTTGTTTCATGGCATCGCAATAAGTTGCAAGTGGGCCAATTGGAAATGTTACTGGCTCTCAAACTTTTTCACAGCAAACACGGCAAATATCCAGATGCAGCAGATGAGTTAGTTGGCGAGTATTTCGATAGTTTGCCTTTGAACCCATTTTCTGATGGTGAACCGATCAAATATGCCATCGACGAAGCGGGAGTTCATTTCATCGAAGTGAAATGACGAAATATATACTGTGAACCGTCATCAATTAGATGTTTAACCCGCTTTCGCTTTGCGAAACAATACGCACTGCGTAGAAAGCGGATTTGTCGCAAACCAAAGCAAATTTCTAAAAAAATTACACTAACAGAAGTATCGTTTTTATGCCGGTGTCCAATATAAAATATCCTCATTTGCATACAAAAACGAAGGCCCCACTTGACACAAACCCATTTTCGTTTAGAATGTCCATTCGTAAAATTTAATCTTTGAAGGATTTGGTCTTTGTAGAAATATGATCTTAGTAGAATTTAATCGTTTTGATTATCTGTCGACTTTTATTGTTTGTTTTTAGCTTTGTTGGTGATTTTGCGGGAATGGCGGAATTGGCAGACGCGCCAGGTTGAGGGCCTGGTAACAGCAATGTTGTGGAGGTTCAAATCCTCTTTCCCGCACTTTTTTGCTCAAAAACAACCGGTTTCTGTGAAATTGGATTGAACAGTTGGTCCCAATTCGAGTTGAAGGAGCCAGAACGCATAATCTGAAGAATCTCACAATTGAGATTCCACGCGGTGAGTTTATAGTTTTCACCGGACCGAGTGGATGTGGAAAAAGCTCTCTCGTTTTTGACACGATTTTTGCAGAAGGAAGGCGACAATATGTCGAATCTCTTTCGGTTCAATCGCGTCAACTTCTTCGGCAAATTCTCCGAGCGGATGTGGATCGTGTGAGTGGACTGCCTCCCACTGTCGCCGTCGATCAGCGCGGTCGTGCCCCAAATTCTCGCAGCACAGTTGGAACTCTCACTGAAATTTACGATTTCTTGCGTCTACTTTTTGCACGAGTTGGGACGGTAATTTGCCACAAGTGCGGTGAAATAATTCAGCAATTCTCGGCAAACCAAATAATCCAGCGAATCCAGTTACTGCCGAATGACGTGCGAATCATGATTCTGGCCCCTCTGATGCACGGCCAAAAATTGGATAATAATGAAAAATATATCGAACTGCTGGAAAAGATACGCAAATGGGGATTTCAGCGAATGCGATTTGACGGCGAATTATATGACGTGGAAGAGCCGCCAAACTGGAATGAGGCGAAGTCGCGCTGTGTCGAAGTGATTATTGATCGCCTCATTATGAAAGATGGTATTCAAACGCGGCTTTCCGAATCAATTGATTTGGCTCTGCGACATGGAGACGGACTCGTTCTTATTTTGTACGAAAATGATCGGCAAAATACTTCGGAACAAATCGAACGAAATCAATCCGAACGTATTTGGAACGAAATGCTATTTTCGACGAAAGAAACATGTCAAAAATGTGGAACTGCGTCTGCCGAGAGAGAACCACGAACTTTCAGCTTCAATAGTCCGCACGGTGCATGTCCAGTGTGCGAAGGAACAGGAATAATTCGCATTTCTGAAACGCAAAATAGTACAAAAACAGCGAGCAAAACGACAAGTAAAACGGCGACAAAAACAGGTGAAAATGGAGCAGAAAAAACGGGGACATCTGCTATTTTATCGAATTTAGTCTGTCCTGAATGTGGTGGCTCTCGTTTGAAAAATGAGGCACGCAGTGTGAAAATTGGGACAATGAGTATTGATCAATTATCGGCAATTCCAGTTTCTGAAGCACTCGTTTTTTTGCGTGAAATGGAATTTTCGCCCGATCAGAATGAAATTGCCGAAACACTTCGACGTGAAATTTTGCCGCGTCTCGAATTTTTGAAACAAATAGGACTCGATTATCTTTCACTGAATCGCTCGGCAGACACACTCAGTGGCGGCGAATTTCAGCGAGTTCGACTTGCTCGTTGTTTGGGCGGGGAACTGACCGGCGTTTGTTATGTACTCGATGAGCCATCAATCGGATTGCATCCACGCGAACATGCCAAACTTATCGAAGCAATTCAGTTACTAAAAAGCCGTGAAAACACTGTTTTGGTCGTCGAACACGACGAAAACATCATCGCCGCCGCAGATCGAATTGTGCTGATGGGGCCGGGAGCGGGAGAATATGGCGGGAACGTCGTTTCAGTAACAAAATCATCATCTAAAAAAAACAACGCAAAAAAATTTGACGTGAGTGTTTCTGTTTCAAATAGTGATTCCACTGACTCAACTGACTCCACTGATTCAACGGATTCCACAGATTCAACTGACTCAACAAAAAACTTGCGACATTTCAGGAGTGCTGAGCAATTGCAAGAACGCCCCAAAATGGTTTTAACAAATGCGACGACGCATCATTTGAAAAACATATCCGTTTCGTTTCCAATTGGTGCAATGACATGTGTCGTCGGAGTGAGTGGGAGCGGAAAAAGTTCTCTTGTAACAGAAACGCTTGTTCCAGCACTCCGCCGTATTCTTTTTGCGAAATTACATAAATCTACTTTTTCACAGTTACAAAAAAACGCAGACGATATATCTTCATTTTCTGGACATCTCGTTGGTGCGGAATTGATTGATTCTCTAATTGAAGTAGATCAGTCGCCAATTGGTCGGTCTGCCAGAAGCAATCCGGCGACGTATTCTGGAATTTTTGACGAAGTGCGGCGACTATTTGCACAAACAAAAGAGGCAAAACAACTCGGATTCGGGGCGGCCCGCTTTCGTTTTAATGCTCCCGGAGGACGATGCGAACATTGTCGCGGAGAAGGAATTCAGAAAATTCCAGGAGATTTTTTGAACGATTTTTATGCCATCTGCCCCGAATGTGATGGCCGCCGTTTTAATCGCCAAACACTTCAAATTCGATACAAAAATAAATCAATTGCCGATGTTCTCGAAATGTCAATTGACGAGGCGGCCAAATTTTTTGAACGAATTCCAACTATTCATGCAATTCTCAATTCACTCCAATCTATTGGAATCGGCTATTTGCGACTTGGACATCCAGGCAATACACTTTCAGGAGGTGAATCGCAGCGACTAAAACTGGCGACGCAACTTGCACATCGTGAAACCGGAAACACGATTTATGTTCTCGATGAACCGACAACTGGACTTTACAAAACCGATGTCGCTCGGCTTTTGGACATTCTGAAACAATTAGTGAAGCGAGGAAACACCGTCGTAGTCGTCGAACATCATCCGGCAGTAATTGCACTGGCAGACTGGATCATCGAACTTGGCCCAGAAGCAGGCAAATTCGGCGGATATGTTCTTCAAAACAACCCAAATATACTGTGAATCGTCATCAATTAGATGTTTAACCCGCTTTCGCTTTGCGAAACAATACGCACTGCGTAGAAAGCGGATTTGTCGCAAAACAAAGCAAATTTCTAAAAAAATTACACTAACAAAAGTATCGTTTTATGACGGTGCGGAGTAACAGGAGTTTTATAAAATAATGTCACAAATTCGATTTGTTTTTTTTGATCTTGGAAATGTCCTGCTTCGATTTTCGCTTGAAAAGATGGGCAAACAAGGCGCAGAAGTCACTGGTCACACACCCGAAGATGTACTTCGTGCTGTTTTTTCCAACAACAATCAGCGACGAGTTGAAACGGGACTCTGCACGGAACTCGAGTTTTATCATGAGTTCTGTAATCAACTCGGTTCGACTCCCGATCCTGATCTGCTGGCTCCTGCACTGAATGACATTTTCGAGCCCATCGAAAAAACACATGATTTCGTGCATTTTTTGGCCTCTGAACATTTTCCACGAGGAATCCTCTCGAACACCGGCCCGGGCCACTGGAACCATTGTTGTCGAACATTTCCCTTCTTGTTTAATTTGATTCCATCGAATTATATTCTCAGCTATGAAGTCGGAGCGATGAAGCCCGACCACGCAATTTATGAAGCCGCATTCAAAACAGCGCAAAAATCAATTCCATCTATATTGACGGACGAAATTCTTTTTATTGACGATCTTCGTGAAAATGTCGTTGCTGCGCGTCAGTTCGGATTCGATGCCGTGTGGTACGATCCAAGTATCCCATTTGTATCTGAAATCCAGACACGCGGTTTCAAGTGGCCGCAAAATTAGTAATTAGTTGAGTTTGTAAACCCATATTTGTCAAACTTTATTTGTCAAACTTGGAAAAACGCACTGAAAGCAGTACAAAATTTGAAATGGTGTCCGCTCACGGATAAATCATTAAACGAAGTATTTTTGCTCGCACATTTAGGATTCGCTCCAAAACACTGGACACAGATGTTTGCTCTTGATACTTGACTCGTACTAAGAATCGGTTAGAATAGTGCCTTTGGTGTCGCAATATTGTCAGTTTTCCACAAGTACAATGACGACCAACACAAAAGCAGCGTTCAATGATTTCACTGACCGCCTCAAACTACTTATAAAAAAGCGGCCTGATCTGATTGCGCTCACGCTCAGCAACATTTTTACAATGCGGTTGATCGGGAACAAAACGCACGGCGATCTTGCGGAAATCGGCATCGCAGAGTTCGTAAACCAGTACATGTATGATTTTCGTTCGGTTCATGTTGGTAAAGATTTGTTTCGCGCAAAGTCGCAAGAAGAAGACATCACCGTCACAAACGATCTGACGAAAGAAACATTTCCGATCAGTTTGAAAGCATATGGAATCGGGCCACTACAGTTATCTACGGACAAGGATTCGCTGATGTTCACCCGCCTTAAAAAAGAGGGGCAAAAATCTTTGTACGGAAAAAAAATTGCGTCCATTCTGTCTGATCCGGCATTTGCCGCTCTTGATCAAGTAAATGTGTTGCCGCTAATTTACGACGAAAACAAGCAACTTTGCAATATTCTCGTTTTCAATGCGGAATTGGCAAAAAAATCGGTTGCCTCTATTCGTTACGAAGATTCGTCGACGACCAACACAAAAGGGAAAGGACGTAAACATCCCGTATATAGGTTTTACGACAAAAGCGACCAATACATTTGCGAAGTTAGATACGGCGGTGCGTCGGCGAACGCGCTGCAACGAGGTTTGTGGACACATAGCAAAAATGGCGAACCGTATTTCGACAGCATCACGAATGGTTGGATTGATTACTCGCACAATCTTGTTCTCGTTAAACTGTTTTCGCACGCCTTGATTTCCGATCCGGCATCGCATGAAAAATCGCTGAAAATTCTCGTCGAAAGTATCAGACGGCTGCAATCCACTCCGTATGTAAATGGAGGTGAATAATGCAGCAGTCTCTTTTTGGCGGTGTCATTCCAAAAATTCCAAAGACACAAGGAATAAAATACGCTGGATCAAAGCTCAAATTGTTACCGAAAATACTGGACTTGGTTCAATCGACCGGTGCAATAACGGTGTTAGATGGTTTCGCTGGTTCCACTCGCGTTTCACAAATGTTTGCGCAGTCGGGATTTATAGTCACGTCAAATGATGCCGCTGTTTTCTCGAAAATACTGGCGACGTGTTATTTGAAAAATACAAAAGAACCGAAACATTACCGTGAACTGATAGACCATTTGAATTGTGTCGCCTCGGTGGATGGCTGGTTTTCGCAGCATTATGGCGGGCTGCCAAATGACGGTTCGTCGATTCAATCGGATGGTTTGAAAAAACCGTGGCAACTGCATAACACCCGAAAATTGGATGGAATACGGGAGGAAATTGACCGATTGCAACTGAGTGAAGTGGAAGAAGCTGTCGCTCTGACGAGCCTCATGCTGGCACTGGACGAAGTTGACAGTACACTGGGACATTTTTCGTCATATCTTTCCAACTGGTCGCCGCGTTCCTATAAACCTCTTGTGCTTAACGAGCCGAAATTATGGAAAAACAAGCACACACACACCATTATTCACGGAGATATTTTCGATGCAATAAAAAACCGCTCGTTCGACATTGCATATTTCGACCCGCCATATGGATCGAATAATGAAAAAATGCCGCCGTCTCGGGTTCGTTACAATGCTTATTATCATTTATGGACAACAATTTGCTTGAACGACAAACCGCAACTTTTTGGAAAAGCAAAACGGCGAGCGGACAGTAGTGATGTTGAGGCGGCTTCTATTTTTGAAGAATTTCGTCGCGGAAAAAACGGACATTTTCTTGCGGTAGAAGCGATTGACCGGTTAATTCAGGAAGTCAATGCAAAACATGTACTTTTATCATATAGCAGTGGTGGGCGGGCAACTGCGGAAGAACTTGCAGAAGTAATAGAGAGAAATGGACGGCTTCTCGAAACGGTTGAAATTGATTATAAAAAAAATGTCATGGCGGACATGCGCTGGACCAACGAGTGGATAAAAGAAGCCGAAAATCCGAACCGCGAATTTCTGTTTTTAGTGGAAAAATAACCATCGCTGCCGTTTTATTCGACGGTGTTTTGCCGCTTCATTTTTTGTTGGCATCTTTCTCCTGTGCTGCGGTCGCTTCGCTTCCTTGTACGAAGGAAATTTTGGTTTTACCGCGTGGATGCGAATTTCGCATTGAAAAAAATCTAAAACCGCGAACGGACACGAAAAACACACTGAAAACAATATAAAATTTGTAAAAAGCCTCATTTGTTTGCAGATTTTAATTTTTTACTGTTTTTGATTGCAATTGTTTCTTAAATAACGTATAATGATATTCAGGTGATTGTGTTTTAAGTCAAGCTAAACCTAAAAGTGGGGATGACTATCTGATTTTTTTCTTTTTTTGAGGTGCCCAAATGATGAAACCAATTTGTGTTCTGATGGCTGTCTCTTTTGCGTTCCTTTTTTCCGAACATATTTTTGCGGAAGAATGGACCCAACAACAACTCGAAACAATCGCGGTTTTGCCCGCCAGTCACTTCAAGGAAACGGATCGGATTGCTCCGCCGATGCTCTCGCTTTTCAAAGAAGAGGAGATCATTTATACCGGCAAAGAAAATTATGACGAAACGACACTCAAATTTCGTCTCCATGTCCCAGAAAACATCGAACCTGGCAAAAAATATCCACTCATTTTCTGGTTGCACGGAGTCGGCGAAATTGGAACAGACAACAAAATCCAACTCGTTCATTTGCATCACATTATTACCTATTTGACCGGTGAAAAAAAGGAAGATTTTTTTCTGCTCGTTCCACAGGCACCCCGCGATCATTCTGGCTGGGACGCATATAAACACCATGTTTATGAACCTGTCACCGAAGAAGTCATGGAAGTAATCGACTCTTCTCCGATGACATCTCGCCGTAATTCCTCCCTGTTTGGTTATCTTTTTGGAGGAGAAAAGCCCAAAACAAAAGAAGAACGACGTATTCAGCGCACGAACATGGTTCCTCGTGCTGTTGAAGAAGATTTTTCCGATTCTCCTCTCGGTTTCTCGTTTGCGATGCTCGATTATGTCATGGAAAAATATCCTGTCGATCCGAATCGGATCACAGTTTCAGGACTCAGCAGCGGCGGAGATGGCACTTGGAGAGCACTCGAACGACGCCCAAATCAGTTTGCCGCCGCCGTGCCACTTGTCAGTTGGAGCGCACTCACCGATGAATCGCTCGAAAAATCGCCGCAGCTAAAACAAATTCCGATTTGGGCCATTTACAGTTCCGACGACCGAGGAATCGAAGAAGCCCGAGAAGAATTTGAACGTGTCCAAAAAGCGGGGTGCAATGTGAAAAAGACGGAATTTGGCGTTTGCAGTCACAATGCGTGGACTCCGGCGATGTTGCAGGCCGACATTTTTAGCTGGCTTCTCAGTCGAGCCA
Organism: Thermoguttaceae bacterium; assembly: GCA_051649005.1. Taxonomy (GTDB): domain Bacteria; phylum Planctomycetota; class Planctomycetia; order Pirellulales; family Thermoguttaceae; genus WRKP01. Next base: position 21,369 of record JBOFGF010000318.1, read on the forward strand.
AAAAAGAGGGGCCAAATGGCACGGAATTTGTCGGCTTGTACGAACCAATTGTCTCCCCAGATGCGATGCAGGGAGTTGTCGATGTCGTAAAACGAGAACCACAACTCGCTCCTCCAAACGAGGGGGCTGTCCTCATTGCAGGCGAGCCCATTGCTGGTGCGACAGTGACATTTTCTCCCAGTGAATTACCGCAATTTCACGAAACAGCAACAACGAATGAAAAGGGCAATTTTCAGATTTCAGCTCCGTATCAGATGCCCATATCAAGTGCGGCGGCAAATTCGGTCTCGCCTGAAATGACAGCAAAGATAGATTCATTGTATGCGCATTTGTTTTTTGCTTCGATGATCGATTCGCAGCAAGAAGCAGCCGCACGGATTTTTGCGAAAATCAAATCACCTGAAAACAAAATAGTAATGTTGAAAGGTGTCGTGGAAGCGATGAATTCTCGCGGAGTATTGGTCACAAGAGAAAGTATTATACTTTTAGAGCGATTGATTGATTCCATTTCTGAGAATGAAGCAAGAGTATTGTTGCCATCCATCCCAAAAGTCACTCATTCCGAAACGAAAACAAATTCGACATTGGAGATTCAATCGGCGACTAAAAAGGAGGGAATTATTCCGAATTGCGAAAATGAGTGGGACATGACATCGGAGTCGTTATATGGAATGTTTCCGTCTCAGTGGAGCAAAGAAGCGGAGAACACACCTCAGTTCGTTTTTGAATTGCCGCCGCCGAAATTGGCAATACGCCTTCTCGATTCGATCAATGGCGACGGAAAAGAATTTGAGGCGGTTTGTCGTTCGATTCTCGACTTGCAGAGTATTCCACTTAGTAGTCCGTGGTTCAACGTCAGTGGAGGCCGACTTTCAAACAACATTCAGTATTCGCTGACAGAAAAGGGGCAGATACTCCGCGCTCTTCTTTCGACTGCGGAAGCAAAAAAATATCCAACTGCGGAGGCGACGTATGACAAAATTAACCGCATTTTAGAGGGAAAATAGTAAAGTGACACTGCAAAATGTCGCATGATGCCACGACAGATAATAATTGGAACAAAAACAATGATGAATAATATATTTTCGTTTCCTCCTTTGTCGCTTTCATTTTTGCGGCGAATACTGTCGTGGTTATTTCTTTGGTCTCTTTTGTTTCCAGTCGCCATTGTTTTTTTGTTCGGACTGGGACGAATTTTGTCTTTGCACGGAGACCGACACATTGTGTTGGTCTTTGATCTGCTCGGAATCGTTTTTTGTGTCGGCTGGCTCTGTTTGCTTGTAACACTTTTGATGAACGTGGTTCTTATCGTTTTGCTGCAAATGGACACGGATTTCCCGCTCGAAACTGATGAAGAAGGAGAATAGGAGTGAACAAGTTTTTCTCCTTGTCGCCGCGGTTGGTTTTGCTGATATTTTTTTTCGGCGTGTCATTCATTCTCTTTCTGCTAATTATTGAGACGGTCTCTGCGCAGAATGTTTTTGAATCATCAGATGAAAAGAAATCGGAATCAGAATCCGCATCAGAAAATGTAGTTACAAAAATATCCGTTCAAACATCGCCACTTTTCAAACATATCCCTTTTGATCGAATCACATTAAAAGAGACATCGGCGCGGCGTGTTTTTGATGTGCTGTCAATCGAATTTCCTGAAGGAAAACGACCGCCGTTCCAATCAGGAAAATTGCCACAAAATGGCGAAATTGTCGTCCGATTTTGCGATAATCCGTCAAAACAATTTACGATTGCTTGGAATTTGATCGAAAAATGGGAATCTTTTTCTGAGTTAGTGTGGCAAGAATTTCAAGAAAAACTGGCAGTGCTTTCCGAAAAGGTTCTGAAATGGAATGACGACGAAACAAAAACTGATTCACTGGACGACGATTTTGATCTGTTGTATGACTATTTAATTTTTCTCGAACAACATCGCAGTCAACTTGCCGATTTCGAGTCATATTATGCAAAATACTTATTCGACGAAGGTGTTTACAGAACAAAGACAAATGATTTTTTGACTGGATTTTCTCGATTTGAAGCTCTTTTTTTATTGCAACAAAAAAGTGACAAAGTATTTTTTCCTGAGTTACAAAAAGAATGGGTGGACGCAGTAAATCCTGCTTTGCAACATTTTTTTGATTCAGATCAAATGCCATTTTGCCGCAATTTATTGAAATCGTTCCAGTTTTATTATCCGAATCACGAAATAGTACAAAAATGGAATTTGCAACTTGAAAATCATGCCCAGCAATTATTGCAACAAGCAAAATTAGCTTTTGCAAAGAACGATTTTGTTGCATCTCATTTTTTGATCGACGAAGCAACAAAAGCCGCTCCACATTTGCCTGAAATCAAAATTTGGCAAGAACGACTGCAAAAAGAAGCACCGCGAATTCGAGTTTCTGTTTCAGAAAAATGCCCCATTTTACCTGAGTTGTTTTTTGAAACAGAAATGTCATCGACTTCAAATTTGCCACAACTTTTCAAGTTACAAAACAGATCGACACTGCGCAGTTTGCGTCTTTTGACAAATGCTCTCGTGGAATACCAAAAACCTGGTCCAAGTGGCGGCATTTACCAATCTTTTTTGGGCAAAATGGAAAAGTCTCCGCGTCAAATCCGCTGGACGTTTTTATCGCAAAATCAAGCAGAACCTGCGACAAATAATTCCAATTGGAGCACAACAGAAATAGCACGTTTTTTATCTCTGAACAGCAATTTTTTTGCAAACAATCGTTTTGTTACAGAAATTGAAAACAAAAATGCACATGAATTGATTCTCTTGTTCAGTCGTCCAGTATTGCTTCCAGAAGCCCATCTGACTTTTCCACTCGATTCCTTCGGGATGTCAAATGGAACCGAAAAAAAATCGTCACAAGATTATAGTATTCCGACAGAGATGGCAAACAAAGCAGAAACACAATTTTCGATACAAAAAGATGGAATGTCTGAATTTGCAATAAAATCGGCAAAAAAACGTCCAATCAAACAGGGCAGATTTACTTGGGAGCAACACGACAATTCTCAAAATGCTTTCCAAATGAGTCCCTTTTACTGGAATCAGGTGAGTGAAACAGCTCCAAAAGTCATTGTCGAACAAGTGATTTCAGAAAGCACAAAAATGTTGCCCGCTCTTGAAAATGGTGAGATTGATCTGATTGAACGACTTCCTCCGTGGCTACTTTCGACTGTCAAACAGAGTCCGCACCTTGTTTTGCGTCCATATTCGATTCCGAGTCAGCATTTTCTTGTCCCGAATTTACAAAAGCCACTGACCGGAAATCGAACATTCCGGCGTGGAATTTTATATGGGATTAATAGGACAAAAATGCTCGAACATTTGAAAGGAGAAGGAGTCATTGTCAGTGTTCCATTTGTGAAAGGGATTTCGCTGGATGATCCGAGTGGATATGCGTATAACACAGCAATTGCGCCGCGTCCGCACGAACCAAAACTTGCAATTGCTCTGACACAACTCGCATTTGATGAAATTCGTAACAAAAATGCACAGTGGAAAGATGTACTTGCTCTTCCAGAACTTGTTCTCGCACATCCAAATAATGAAATGAGCGAATGGATTGCCCAAATGATTCGGAGGCAAATGGCTGTAATAGGAATTTCGATGCGCATTGTTCCTTTTCGAGATGATGAACCAATTGGAGCGGACGCAGACATTGATTTTTGGCTCGTTGACAGTGTCGTCAAAGAACCACTGGTCGATGCCGAAAGACTTTTTGGCCGAAATGGATTGCTCGGTTCTGCAAGTCCATATATGGAATTAGCTCTCGAAAAAGTTCGTCTTTGTGAAAATTGGGGAGAAGCCTCCGCCGCTCTCCAAGATGTACATCGACTCTGCTTTGAAGAAACGACCGTTTTGCCACTGTGGCAAATGACCGATTACTATGTTCACCGCGCAGACATTGAAGGAATCGCCCCAGAATCAGCACCGATTGATATTTATCAGAACATTTTGGAATCCGGCGGATGGCAGCTGATGAACATCCCAAAAATCAAATGAAAATTTTCATCTCTCCACTCGCTCTCCATTTGGCATCTATTCTGAATCGTCTCGCCCAAATTTGTGAAAATCCCACGAATTTTTCTTGAATATGTATATGAATTTGAAGTTTCTAAAAACAAAATTGAGCAATTTTATTTTCGGGCACATCTAATAATTCAATTTTCAAAAACACAGACTCCGTAATTTACGAGGTTTTTGTGTTCAAAATTTGGCAATCAGTGAATAAATAGATGTGCCATTTTATTTCTGCGCAGCTTCTTATTTCCATGTTGCCATCAATTCTCGATTGATTTTTGCATTGTGTCGGACATCGACAGGAAATGCACGGACCACTCTAATGTCGCATATCTCTTTTGTCAGTTCATTTTCGATGCCGAGGCAATGGAGTTCGGTGAGCATCGTTTCACATTCCTTTTTCGATTTTGGAAAGTATTCAGGAAATGGTTCAACATAAACACGAGGCGTGCCTCCTTTTTTGGAAGCGACGAGAGCCGATCTATAAATCTTTGAATGTTGATTGAAAATGGCCTCACACGGAATCGAATAATATGTTTTTTCCGGCGTTTCCACACGATGTGCCTTTCGGCCACAAAACCAAAATCGGTCATGTTCATCGATATATCCAACATCTCCCATTCGATGCCAAATCGTTCCTTTTTCGTCACAAATTTTGGCGGAGGCGTTTGCTCCCGGTCGATTAACATACATCGTCGTAACTTGTGGTCCAGTAACAATAAGTTCTCCGATTTGATTATAAGGCAATTCGATTGCATCTTCGAGACGTGCAATCGGTTCATCCGAAATGGCAATGACTTTCCAAGTGATTTGTGAAAAGCGTTTTCCGACGCAGACACCGCCGCCGCGCTGAGTGTGAAATCGTGTTTCATTCAGAACTTCAGTGGCGGAAATTAGTGCCGTCGGAAGTGCCTCCGTGGCTCCATAAGGAGTGAAAATATCGCCGTCTGGATGTATAAACGGCTTCAATTTGGCAAGAAGCGACGCTGAAATCGGGGCTCCTGCGGAAACAGCGCGGCGAAGTGTTTCTAACTTTTCATTTTTTTTGTCACAATAATTTGCGACACGATGCCAAAGTGCCGGAGATGCAAATGCCTGTGTGATTTTCCAAAAACGAATTGCATCGACAATTTTGGACGGATCGACTGTTGCTGGACGAGTCGTGTCCATGTCTGGTAAAATCGCGGTCACTCCCATCGCCGCATCAAAAAGTCCGAAAAATGGGAAACATGCCAAGTCAACATCTCCCGGCACTATTCCAAGTCGAGTGGAAATCTCCTCGACTTGAGTGTCGAACATTTTATGCGTAAAAGCTACTCCTTTTGGAGGCCCAGTGCTTCCACTTGTAAAAATAATCGCAGCAAGTGCGCCTTCGACGTTTTTGTCACATAAATTACTTGATGATATTTCATTTGATGCCGCATTTAATTCAACTCCATTTTGTGTAACAGAACGAAGATCGTCCAGTGAAAGTCCTCCCCAGAAAAAACGTCGTCCAACAGTTACATTAAATTTTGCGTTTGGAAAACTCCGCCGCATTAAAATTCGTACAAAATGGACAGGTGGAATCGCAATAAAACCATCTGGGTCTATTTCTGCGAGACAATCGAGCATTCGCCTAATTCCCATTCCGGGATCAATCAAAACGAGAGTAACACGAGCTTTGCACAATGCAAACACGAGAGAAATGAAGTCGATTCCATATTTCACAAAAAGAGCGAGCTTCATTCCTGGCCGAACGCCATTTTGTAACAAATTTTCTGCAATTCGGCTGCTGTCTGCATCCAATTCAGCAAATGTGATTGTGCGATAATGAGCGAATTTCGTTTTCTGAACAGGCTCTGCAATTGCCAATTTATCGGGAATTACAGAGGCGATATGAGTGAGCCGATCAGCAATGTTACAATAACGATTCTGTGATGAAAAATCGTGTGTGGTCATAAAATTAAAGTCAATTTTTTGATGTCAATCGGTCATACATTACAAAACGGTGCGACACTCGCGCCGAATCGTCTTTGAAACCATCTTTTTTGTACAATGTATACTGCGAATCGTCATCAATTAGATGTTTAACCGCTTTCGCTTTGCGAAACAATACGCACTGCGTAGAAAGCGGATGTTTCGCAAAACAAAGCAAATTTCTAAAAAAATGACACTAACAAAAGTATCGTTTTATGACGATGCGGAGTGTATCAATCGACATTCAGCGGCGCATGATATTCTTGGAGTGATTTGACCGCTTCTTTGCCTTTTCTGATTGCCTCGATTCCTTTTGCGGCGGCCATCGCGGCGGCAAGTGTTGTGATATATGGAATGTTGAGTCTGATTGCCGTTTTGCGAATATATGAATCATCATACGTTCCCGATTTTCCACTCGGTGTATTTATAACCAACTGCACTTCACCATTTTTCATCGCATCAGAAAGATTCGGCCTCCCTTCATGAATTTTGAAGACTTTTTCACTCACAATTCCAATTGAAGCAAGATAATTGTGCGTTCCTTCAGTGGCCAAAATGCTGAAACCGAGGTCAAAGAAAGTTCGTGCGACCGCATCAACTGCGTGCCTTTCTGTCGGTGCCAATGTAATCAGAACCGTTCCCCGAGTCGGCAATGTCGTTTTGGCAGCCTCTTCCGCTTTGTAGAAAGCAAGTCCAAACGAATCTGAAAGTCCCAGCACTTCTCCAGTTGAACGCATTTCAGGACCGAGAACCGGATCGACCTCTGGAAACATATTGAACGGAAAGACAGCCTCTTTGACACCAAAATGTTTCGGCGATTTCTCTTTGAGATTCATGTCTGCAATTGTCTCACCGATCAATGCTCTTGTTGCATAATTCGCCATCGAAATGGCGCACACTTTCGAGACAATCGGAACAGTTCGAGAAGCTCGTGGATTTGCTTCTAGGACATACACTTTGTCATTGGCAATCGCATACTGCACATTCATCAAACCGACGACGTTCATTTCGACGGCAAGTCGTTTGGTATAATTTTTAATTGTTTCAATATGTTTGAGCGGAATACTGACCGGTGGAATGACGCAGGCGGAGTCGCCACTGTGAATTCCGGCAAACTCGATGTGTTCCATGACAGCCGGAACAAAAGCGTCCTTTCCATCCGAAATGGCATCTGCTTCTGCTTCTGTTGCATTTTCGAGAAATTTATCAATCAAAATAGGACGTTCCGGCGAAATATCAACTGCCGCACTGACATACGAGCGCAGCATCGCTTCGTCATAAACGACTTCCATGGCACGTCCACCGAGAACATAAGAAGGTCGCACCATCAAAGGATATCCAATTTTGGCCGCTATTTGCAGCGATTCGTCAATCGTGCTCGCCATTCCAGATTCTGTTTGTGGGATATTGAGACGAGTGAGGAGTTTTCGAAACTGATCACGATCTTCGGCAAGATCAATTGTTGCCGGAGATGTGCCCAAAATACGAACGCCATTTGCCTCCAATTCAGCAGCAATGTTCAGGGGAGTTTGACCGCCAAATTGAACGACGACTCCTTCTGGTTTTTCTGCTTCATAAATGCTTAAAACGTCTTCAACAGTGAGCGGTTCAAAATAAAGTTTGTTTGATGTGTCATAATCTGTCGAAACGGTTTCTGGATTACAATTGATCATGACCGTTTCATATCCTGCATTTTTCAGAGCGAAAGCAGCATGAACGCAGCAATAATCGAATTCGATTCCCTGTCCAATTCTATTTGGACCGCCGCCGAGAACGAGGACTTTTTTCTTGTCTGATGGTGTTGATGGTGTTCTGCCCGGAATCGAAAAAGTGACCGGATTATATGTCGAATAATAATACTCGGCATTTTTGACACCACTGACAGGGACCGGCTCCCATTTCTGATTCGCACCGAGCGATTTCCGTCGCAAACGGATTTCTTTTTCACTCACTCCAACAAGTTTGGCAATATATCGATCAGCAAAACCATCTCGTTTTGCCCGACAAAGAACATCGTCAGTCAAATTGGCAACAATTTCTCGTTCGAGTTCGACAAGTTCCATCATTTGTTCGAGAAAGTATTTCTTGATTTTGGTGCGATCATGGACTTGTTCGACAGTCGCCCCCTTTTTCATTGCCTCATAAATTTGGAAATAGCGTTCACTATTAGGAATGTTGATTTTATAAAGCAAATCATCGAGTGGCATTTGCTCAAATTGTTTTATGAGACCGAGTCCATATCTTCCTTGTTCCAAAGAACGAATAGCTTTTTGGAAAGCTTCTTTGAATGTTTTTCCAATACTCATCACTTCGCCGACTGCCCGCATTTGTGTGCCGAGTTGGTCTTTGACACCTTTGAATTTTTCAAAAGCCCAGCGAGCAAATTTTACGACGACATAATCACCTGATGGTGTGTATTTGTCCAAAGAACCATCTCGCCAATAAGGAAGTTCATCGAGAGTTATTCCAGTTGCGAGCATCGCAGAAACGAGTGCGATGGGAAAACCGGTCGCTTTTGATGCAAGTGCAGAAGATCGGGAAGTTCTTGGATTGATTTCAATGACGACAACACGATCAGTTTTGGGATCGTGGGCAAATTGTACATTTGTACCGCCGATGACTTCGATGGCTTCGACGATTTTATATGCGTCATTTTGGAGACGATTTTGCAATTCCTGTGAAATTGTGAGCATCGGAGCAGTGCAGAACGAATCGCCGGTGTGAACACCCATCGGATCGACATTTTCGATGAAGCAGACAGTGACCATTTTGCCGTTTCCATCTCGAACAACTTCGAGTTCAAGTTCTTCCCAGCCGAGGAGACATTCTTCGATGAGGACTTGTCCGACCAGACTGGCAGCAAGTCCCCGCGCGGCAATTGTTCGCAGTTCTTCTTGATTATACGCAATTCCGCCGCCCGTTCCTCCCATTGTATAAGCAGGACGAATTACGACGGGATATCCGAGCTGGTCGGCGATCTGTTCACAGTGTTCGAGAGTGGTGGCAATGTCGCTTTTGGCAGTTTCGATGCCGAGTTGTGTCATCGTCTCTTTGAACGACTGCCGATCTTCGCCTCGTTCTATCGCATCTAGTTGGACTCCGATCACTTTGACGTTATATTTACTGAAGACCCCCGCCTTCTCAAGTTCAGAGGCGAGATTCAGAGCCGACTGACCTCCTAAATTCGGAAGAAGAGCATCGGGGCGTTCTTTTGCGATAATTCGGTCCAGCGATTCGACGGTGAGCGGCTCGATGTAAGTGGCATCAGCGATTCCCGGATCGGTCATGATAGTCGCCGGATTCGAATTGACGAGGACGATTTTATATCCAAGATTTCTAAGAGCTTTGCAGGCCTGCGTCCCGGAATAATCAAATTCACAGGCCTGTCCAATCACGATGGGACCGGAACCAATAATCAGAATTTTTTCGATGTCATTTCGTCTGGGCATGATTTGTAAACTGGGAGAGAGGGCAAATCGAGAATAGTTGAGCGAGGACACCTCGATCCAAAATCTATTCCACGATGATGATATGTTTGCTGACAATTAATGAGAAACCATTTGAGTCCTTCTTTGATTTCATACTCGAATTCATTAGAAGTCCAAAAACTAGGAAATTATCGCAAGAAAACTGGCATCTGTCAAGGACGGGGGAAAGGACAAATGTTATTTTGCGATGTTTGGCGAGCCGCCGACGTAAGTCGGCGGTTTTATTGCGCCAAAATGTTGCATTTTTAGCACAAAAGCATATAATCGAATTTTGGACGTATTATAGCCGAAATCAAATCGCACGATTTGTTCCTCCGCACAACAAAATTTCCTCAGAATCGGCGGCTTGTTTTTTACGAGTATTTTGAAAAAACGATGAAATCTGTTCTGCTGATTAACATGCCATTTGCTCAATTACGATGGCCCAATTTAGGACTCAGTATTCTGAAAGGTTCCATGAATGAGCGAGGGATTCCCTGTTCACTCAAGAATTTTGGATTTCTTTTTGCCCAAATCGTCGGACATGAGTTATATGATTGGATTGCTGGCCATTTTGCTTATGTTTTAGGAGGCGAGCATCTTTTTGCAAAAGCCTATTTTGGCGAACAAATTCCATCGACCGAACTGTTTTGGAAAGATGTTCTTCTTTGGACGGAGCCGCATCTGGATGAGGTGGACAAAACCGACTATGAAAAGGTCGCCGCAGCAATTCCGGCTTTTCTTGATGCGTGCATGATCGAACTTGAAATGGCAATGAGAGACCGCCCTTTTCACGTTGTTGGATTTGCCACATCTTTTCAGCAAACGCTCGCCTCCCTTTGTCTGGCACGACTTATCAAAGAACGGTTTCCAGCAGTCATCACCGTTTTTGGCGGAGCAGCATGTGAGGGGGAAATGGGACGTGAACTCATTCAGCATTTTAGCGAAATTGATTATGTTTTCACTGGAGAGGCCGACTTGAGTTTTGCGGATTTCGTCGAACAAATTCAATCAAATTCAGCAGGATCATTTCTCCTTTCCGATGACATAGTATCAAAGAATCATAATTCTATTTCGTCTGATGCGATTTCGTCGTTGATCGTTGATAATCTCGATAAATTGCCGATTCCTGATCAATCAGATTTCTTTAATGATCTCGCAAAATCCAGTTTTAATCAACATATTTTTCCGATGCTTTTTTTGGAGCTGTCGCGTGGCTGCTGGTGGGGAGAAAAACGACAATGTTCTTTTTGTGGATTGAATGGAAACTCAATTCGTTTTCGCTCGAAATCGCGTCATCGCGCTCTTTCAGAAATTGAATACCAAGTAAAACGACATGGAATCCGCGAAATTTGTTTTGCCGACAATATATTGTCCAAAGATTATTTTGGTTCTTTCATGGATCAACTGAAGGAATTGGGACTCGATATTCGTTTTGAAATAGAAATGAAGGTTAATCAAACAAAGGAACAAATACGTCATTTGGTCGATTGTGGACTCGCGGCCGCACAGCTGGGAATTGAAACATTTTCGACTCCAATACTGAAACATTTAAGTAAAGGAGCGACTGCGTGGCAAAATTTGCAAACTTTGAAGTGGTATACGGAAAGTGGCATCGAAGTCAAATGGAACGTGTTGTATGGATTTCCAGGCGAAGACCCAGTAGAATATACCAAGATGACCGAATGGCTTCCATCAATTAGTCACTTTCATCCACCACAGGCTTTTGGACGAGTGCGAGTGGACCGATTTTCTCCATATCACAATCATCCAGAAAAATTTGGAATTACTCGGCTCCGTCCTTTTCGTGGTTTTTCATTTTTATATCCATTTGACGAACAAATTTTGCGGCGACTTGCTTATTTTCACGAATTCGATTTTTCTTCTCAGACGAGTCCCGATCAAAATAGTATTGACGAGCAAACCCCCGATCAGCACAGCATTTATGATTATACAATTCTTTTACGAGAACAATTAGCAACATGGAAAACAGAATTCACCAGTGGAACTTTGCGCGCTTTCGACCGCGAAGATGGTGTTCTCCTTTTGACCGACACTCGCCGAGTCGCCACTGAATTTCAATACCGACTTTCTACTGAAGAAAGAGAGTGGTATCTCTTTTGTGATGCCGCCCGAACCAGAAAGGATTTAGCAAATCAATTTCCTAATTCAGACCCGAATCGAATTGATGCGACACTTTTGTACTGGATCGATAAAAAAATCCTCCTTTCAGTCGATGATCGCTTTTTTGCACTGGCGATTAACTCGCAGGAACCAATAAAAAACTAAAATCGTTTGCGTTCACGGTTTTTTTGTGTTTTTTCCATAAATTACCACAAATACAGATTAAATTTGATTATCATGAAATTGCATTTCCGAATCCCGTCGGGATTCAATAATGGTAGAAACACGAACATCAAAAACGTCAGAACCCCATTCGGGGTTCAATAACGATGACCATTATTCAACTCCGACGGAGTTGTGTTGTGTGTTTTTTGGGGCAATTCGTTTCTACCATAATTGAACACCTCCGGTGTTCGGGGACGAATTCCGATGCCAAACAAAACCCGCCAAAATACACCCGCCGATTGACATCGGCGGCTCGCTGAACAAAAAAAACGGCTTTCTGCGAAAGTGGACTAAACAGAAAGCTGGCTAAATATCCAATTTCGTGCCGTTTACAGTATATCTTTGTTTTCTTGTTTTATCTTCTTATTATTTTTTTCTGGTGAAATTATGAAACGACGTAAATTTTTACAATTGGCGACTTCGGCTTCGTTTGTTCCTTATTTGATGACATCTGAGCGACCATCACATGCAGAGGCGACAAGTGACCGACTGCGATTTGCTCTCATCGGACTCGGCGGACAAGGTCGCTGGAATGGAAAACAATTGGCACAAATGGCCGATATTGCAGCACTGTGCGATGTCGATTCAGAGCGAATCTCACAAACAGCAAACGAGCTGAAACTTACTGCTCCGGTGCAAGAAAAAGATTATCGCAAAATTTTGGATCGAAAAGATATTGATGCGGTCTCTATTTCAACTGTCGATCACTGGCATGTTAAAATAGCGATGGACGCGCTTCGTGCTGGAAAACATGTTTTTTGCGAAAAACCACTGACATTGACAATTCAGGAAGGACAACTGATTCGAAAAGTGGCGAATCAATTTCCGAAACAAGTATTTCAAGTTGGCACACAGCAGCGCGCACATCGGGATCAATTTGCGCTCGCCGCTTTGATGATACGAAAAGGATTGCTTGGGAAAGTACAAAAAATCACTGCAAATATCGGAGGAAGCCCATCGAAAGGACCTCTCGAAAAGCAATCTGCCCCCGCCAGTCTTGATTGGGATTTTTGGCAAGGACAATGTAAATCAGTTGAATATATCAAAGAACGCTGTTTTGGAACATTTCGATATTGGTACGAATACTCTGGTGGAACTTTGACCGACTGGGGTGCTCATCATGTCGATTTTGCACTTTGGGCACTTGGACAAACATCTCCCGGAACAGGGCCGGTCAAAATCACACCGATTCGTCATGAGCATCCAGTGCCATTCAAAAACGGGATGCCAGAGGTCGATAATTGCTTCAACACATCGACTCAATTCACGATTTGCTCTAAATTTTCCGATGGTGTCGAATTGACTCTCACAAGTGACGGCCCGGACGGAAACGGCGTTTTAGTGGAGGGGACGGAGGGACGCATTCATGTCAATCGTTCCCGCATTCGTGGAAAAGCAATTGACGAAGGATGGCACACTGGCATAATTGGTGAGCAAGATTTCGATGCACTTGCAAATGGAAAACCATATCCACGCGATTTTACCGATCCTTCGATCAATCACAAGAGCAATTTCATTCGTTGTATTCGAGAAGGCGGCATTCCTCTTTCAGATGTTGAGTCACATGTTCAGACGATGTTTGTGTGCCATTTATCAGCCATTGCTGCTCGACTGGGCCGCGAGATTAGCTGGGACCCAAGTCAAGAAACGGTTCTTGGAGACGATCAGGCGGCGGCATTTCTCTCATATTCGCAGCGGAAGGGATTTGAAGTGTCGTAAAACAAAAGCATTTAATTTGGGCACATCTATTTATTCACCGATTGCCAAAAATGGAACACAAAAAACCCGTAAATTACGGAGTCTGTGTTTTTGAAAAATTGATTATTAGATGTGCTCATTAGATTTTTGGCCGAATGTTTTACACCCACATTTTTTGTTATTGAAACGATAATTTGTATCGCTCCCGAATGGAGTCGAATGAAATCAAGCGAACGCCCAGTTTTGTCAAATTTTTCGTTTACCAAATAACACACGAACTCAGAAAAATATGCTGGCTTTTCTCAAATTGATGCGAATATCTGCATTGCCGACTCTCTGGTCAAATGTTTTGACTGCTTACTGGATCGCATATAATTCCGGTCCAGCTCCGCATCATAACATTCCACATCACAACATTCACAACATTCCGCACCACAACCTTTTTCATCTCCCTTTGCTTATTATTATCTGCTCTCTTTTCTATCTCGCAGGAATGGTTCTCAATGATTTTTATGGAGCCGAGCAAGATGCGATTTCGAGGCCCGAACGTCCCATTTCATCAGGAGCTATTTCTCGTCACACTGCCGGATTGCTGGGATTCGGTCTTCTTTTTTCCGCTCTTTTGCTCACATTTTTTCTCGCATATTTTTATTGGTTTTCACCCCGATGTGTTCCTGATGCGATTATTCTTACTCTTTTGATTTGGTATTACAACATTCCCAAAAAACTATTTGTTTGCTTAAATCCAGTCATTATGGGCGCATGTCGATTCTGCAATATTTGGTTTATATTCGCCGTCGTGGGAAGTGGTTCGACTTTTTACGCAATTTTCGTCTTTTTTTACATCACCATTCTGACATTTCTTGCTCAATTTGAAGTGGAGTCGCCGCGCATTCGCAAAATGGTCGTTCTCTCGCTCGCCTCTTTGATTGCCATCGACGCATTTTTTGTGCTCGCTCTTGTTGGCCCAGTTCACGCCACAATAATTCTATTGCTATTCATTCCTGTCGTGTTGTTCCGACGCATCGTTTCAATGACGTGATGAGATACTACAAGTGGCATCCGGGGAATTTGGTGAGAACTTGCCGTCCCCGGACTTTTATTAGATTCGGCAAAAGAAGGGAATCATCTGCCTTTAAAGAAATTTTTGAGCAAATTAGCGGCGGCGGCCTGACTGCTTCCCGGCCCATCCTTTTTCTTTGCCGTTGTTGATGATGAGCCTGCTGATGATCCTGCTGATTCTGTTGATGATTCCTCGATAGTTTCCGGCACTTTGACAATATCTGCCATAATAACTTGGACGGTCTGCGTGTCTTCGTCTTGGTCGCTTTCACCAGAAGCGAGAAGCCAATCTGCAATTTCGACATCTTTGTCATCAGATGCCATAACAGCAGACTCGATTTCCACTGTTCGACTGACCGCTTCACTTATTGATTCGACCTTCGTTTTCTTTTGAGCTTTCATACTGACAACCAAATTGACGAAAAATTCGAGTGGTCCAACTCGTAATTTATCACCATTTTTCAGCTCCTGCTCCATCGAAACACGAACATCATTTAGAAAAATTCCATTCTTGCTTCCTAAATCACGAACAGCAATGTATTCATCTTCAAAAATAATCGCACAATGATATCGACTAATGTGTTCACTGCGCGGTTTTAGATGGCAGTCATCCGCACGACCAATCAAAAATTTTGGTCCCGTAATTTGGATGATCTGTCCCGCTTTGCTCCCACTTGCAACAACCAGTTGAACTTCCATTCGCTCTCCTTTTACATGTGCCAAAACAAATACACACAAACAATCGTTGAAAACAGAGGCCACATCGCCGCCTTCGGAAATCCTCTTTCATCAACTATGCTTCATTAATTATTCAAATCGAAAACTATTCAAACCGAATCTGTCAATTGAATCTACTAGTCAAATCTGATAACAGGATACTTCATTTTTGAGAAAAATACAAGCAGGCAGAAAATTTTTTATTTTTATAGAATTATTTTTATAGAAAAAGAGAAAATTGGCAACTGAAAATAATAAAAAATAAATCCCCGTTCTCAAAAAATATGTTATAATGGTGTCATGTTTGCACTGGCTATTTTTCCTCTTGGATTTTATTTTTTTCTGCTGGCGTGGTGGCACTCTCGGCGTTTTTCCATTGTATTAAGTGGATATCAAGATACAATGCTTATTGCCGCCGTTTTGGCGGGGCTGATCGCGCTCGGTCCAGGACGTCTTATCATTCCTCTCGATGTGATGATGTATTGGGGAGTGCAGGTCTGGATTTTCGTAGGAGCTTTTTATTATCTCGTGGCCACATATCTTGCTAAAAGGTGGAAATATAAGCTCATTATTTATAATCCACCGAATTGCGAGTCTTTGCTCCGGTCTATTGACCCAGAAAGTCAAATAGATGGCAATGTTGTGATTTTGCCTCATTTTCAATTGCAGTGTTTGGTATCTGAGACGAATCCAATGACTCTCCAATCTACGCAGAGAGTGTCAAATTGGGATCAATTTGAGGCCGCAATACGAAAATCATCACTGACTCAGCATCCAAATGGCGAACAATCACAAAGAGATGCAATATGTTTGGCGGCACTGGGACTCTTGATTTTTATATTTTGCATCACCACTGTGCTGAGAAATTTCCCCCAACTGTGCGAAAAATTCGCCGACTTGTGGGGATGTATACTGTAAACGGAGTGCCTGTAAAATTTGTAACAATTTCTGCGACTTTTTTTCGTATTATTTTTGTATCCGGTCTGAATCCCAAGTACAATACTCCAGAATTGCTATTGATTCGTCACTGGCAAAATAATGCGGTGCCAAACCACACAAAATAACAGCAAAAACAGTCACACACATCATGACACCTCCGCCGCCTCTTCGTCTTGGTTCACTTTGTATCGAATTTCCTGTCATTCAGGCTGCTCTGAGTGGTTATTCCGATGCGCCGATGAGAAAAATGGCTCGTCGATTCGGAGCGGATTTCACTCTTTGTGAAGTAATGCTCGATCAATTTGTCGTGGCAGTCTCAAAACGAAAATCACGTCTTTATTTTGCAGACACAGACGATCATCCATGCGGTGCTCAAATTATGGGGCACGATCCAGAAGGGTTTGCCAAAGCGGCGGTGCGTCTCGTTCAAGAAGGGTTCGATTTAATTGACCTAAATTTTGCGTGTCCTGTCAAGAAAGTTCTTGGACGTGGACGCGGCGGATCACTCCTCAAAAACCCAAATATAGCACTCGAAATTGTCGAACGTGTGCGAGATGCCATTCTTGAAACAATTCCTCTGACTATCAAAATGCGCAAAGGATTCGATGATTTGCCGGAGAGTCGAGATAATTTTTACAAAATTCTCGATGGCTCCGTTTTGCGCGGAATTTGTGGCATCACAATTCATGGACGCACGGTCAAACAGCGATATGAAGGATTTGCCGACTGGGATTTTGTACGAGAAGTCAAAGAATATCTAATTAACACTGGACACAAACATATTGCCGTCATTGGAAGTGGCGACCTTTTTAGTGCCGAAACATGTCGCCGCCGACTGATCGAAAGTGGAGTTGATGGTCTTGCTCTGGCACGAGGAGTTATTGGAAATCCCTGGTTATTTGGAGATGTATGGAAAATCTTATATGATAATCACAAAAAATCATCTCACAATTTTCCGTCACTTTTGGAACAGCGTCTTGTTTTAGATGACCACTTTGCTCTTTCTGTTCAACATTATGGAGAAAAGCGCGCGGCAACGACAATGCGTGCTTTCGGCGTGAAATATGCCATGTTGCACCCAGATTCGCAGCAAGTGCGAGCAGCTTTTGTGCGAGTGAAAACCGCCGCAGACTGGGCCGCTGTTCTCGATACATTTTATTCGTTCGATCCAGAATGAACGAAAAAACAGCCGGCTCAAAATGCTTTCCACAAAAACGGCTGTTTCTTAAAACACAACGAGTTAATGTCTAATTCAATGAATTGACATCAACTCGAAGTAAAATAGTCGCCGGACCGGACCGGCGACTTCGGTTTTATAGTCCTATTTGCAGCAGCATGATTTGGAGCAGCAACATGACTGGCCGCAGCAACACGAATCATCTTTCTTCGCGGCGGCTTTGTCTTTCTTTTCCTGAATGGCGGCCTGTGCGGCGGCCAACCTGGCGACAGGCAAACGAAGCGGCGAGCAACTGACATAGTTCAAACCAATTTTGTGGCAGAATTTCACCGACGCGGGATCGCCGCCGTGTTCGCCACAAATACCGAGTTTGATGTCTGGTCTCGTCTTTCGACCATTTGCGACTCCTAGTTTCATAAGACCTCCGACACCAGCTTGATCAAGCGTCTGGAATGGATCGGCTGGGAAAATATCGAGTTCCTGATATTCATTGATGAATGAACCATAATCATCGCGCGAAATTCCGAGTCCGGTCTGCGTCAAATCGTTTGTGCCGAAGCTGAAAAATTCAGCTCCCTGTGCAATTTCGTCTGCTGTGACACATGCACGCGGCAATTCGATCATAGTTCCGACGAGATAATCGACAGTAACTCCCTTTTCTTTGAAGACAGATGCCGCTGTTTCGCGGATGATCTTCTCCTGATGACGGAATTCAGTGACATTTCCGACAAGTGGAATCATGATTTCAGGATGAACATCAATTCCTTCCTTCATAACATTTACGGCTGCTTCGCAAATGGCGCGGGCCTGCATTCGTGTGATTTCGGGATAAACGATTCCCAAACGACATCCACGATGTCCGAGCATCGGATTGGATTCGGCCAATTCGTGAACTCTTTGTGCCACGACTTCCGGCTTGATTTTCATCTTTTTGGCCAAGTCTTCCTGTTCTTTCGCCTCGTGCGGCACAAATTCATGAAGCGGCGGATCGAGCAAACGAATCGTCACTGGACGACCGGCCATTGCTCGGAAAATGCCTTCAAAGTCTTCTCGCTGATATTTCAGGAGCGGCTGCAAAGCGGTTTCGCGGTCTGCAACTGTTTCGGAAAGAATCATTTTGCGGAAATCATCGATTCGGTCGAAGAACATGTGTTCTGTTCGTGTCAAACCAATTCCTTCTGCACCGAGAGCAATTGCTTGCTTCGCTTCTTTCGGATTGTCGGCATTTGTACGAACGCCAATTTTGCGGAAACGATCTGACCAACTCATCAGCTGCTGAAAGCATCGATAAAGAGGTGCATCGACGGGTTTCAATGTTCCCTCAAAGAGAACTTGCAGGATTTCAGATGGTGATGTCGCAACTTGGCCATCATAAACATTTCCGGTGAATCCATCGACCGAAATCCAGTCACCTTTTTTGTACTTTTTACCACCAACAGTCATGGTTTCAGCTTTGTAATCAATGGAGATGGCATCACATCCACAAACACAGGCTTTTCCCATTTGGCGAGAAACCAGTGCCGCGTGCGAGGCAGCACCACCGAACGAGGTCAAAATACCATTTGCTACTTTCATACCACGAAGGTCTTCCGGGGTCGTTTCACGTCGCACCAAAATGATTTGGGCATTGTTATCTTTTTGCCATGCAGCTTCGGCTTCGTCGGGCTGGAATTGGATTTGTCCTGTCGCAGCACCTGGACCTGCATTGATGCCTTTTGCAATTGCGGCTTTCCCTTTCAGGCCAGCTCCACTGAAAACTGGTTGAAGTAGCTGAGTGACATCATTTGCTGGAATACGGGAAATTGCCATTTCCGGCGTGATAAGTCCTTCATTTACCATGTCAACAGCAGCGCGGACGGCGGCAAATCCTGTGCGTTTCGCGTTTCGTGTTTGAAGCATCCAAAGTTTTTGACGCTCGATTGTGAATTCGATGTCCTGAATGTCTTTGTAATGTTTTTCGAGAATCATGGCAACTTTCGAAAATTCTTCCCACGATTTCGGCATATCTTTCGGGAGCGATTCTTCAATCGTTTTCGGCATTCTAATACCGGCCACGACATCTTCTCCCTGTGCATTGATCAGATAGTCGCCTGTGATTCCGGGTGCTCCTGTCGCGCCATTTCGTGTCAGAGCAACACCTGTCGCACAATCATTTCCCATGTTTCCGAAGACCATCGCTTGAACATTGACGGCAGTTCCCCATTCGTGAGGAATGTTATTCATGCGGCGATAAACCATCGCACGATCATTCATCCAAGAACCGAACACGGCTCCGACCGCGCCCCAAACTTGTTCCATCGGGTCTTCTGGGAAATCTTTGCCGGTCTGTTTTTTGACGGCGGCTTTGAATTCTTTGACGAGTTCTTTGAGATGTTCTGGTTTCAGATCGGAATCTTCTTTGACACCGACTTTGTGTTTTTTCGCTTCAAGAATTTCTTCAAACGGATCAATGTCGGTTTTTGTTTTCGGCTTCATTTCGAGGACGACATCGCCGTACATTTGCACAAATCGGCGATAACAATCCCACGCAAATCGTTCGTCGCCTGATTTTTTGGCGAGAACTTCGACCGTTTTGTCATTGAGACCGATGTTCAGAACCGTGTCCATCATTCCCGGCATGGATTCGCGGGCACCAGATCGGCATGAGACGAGAAGGGGAAGGTCCTTTGTGTCGCCGAATTTTTTGCCCATCGTGTGTTCAATTTTCGCCATTGCTTCCGCGACTTGTCCCTGCAATTCGGGCGGATAATTTTTTCCGTTGTCGTAAAAATAGGTGCAAACTTCAGTGGTAATTGTGAAGCCGGATGGGACGGGAAGGCCGATTTTGGCCATTTCAGCGAGGTTTGCTCCCTTTCCTCCGAGGAGATTTTTCATGGTCGCATCGCCATCTGAGCCATCTTTTCCGAAACTGTAAACGTACTTTGCCATATTGATTGTGCCTTTTGAAAATGGGTGAACGAGCCTCTGATCAGAAAGCGAAACTTTCTTTGTCGAGAGAACTTCCAAGTAGATTTGCTCTAATTATATTAGATATTCCTGATACGTCAACAGAGGCGTTTTCACATCAGGAATCTGTCGAGTCCAGCAACAATTTTCCGATTTTGGTGAAATTGACGAAATAGGAGCCGGAAAGGAGGTGCGAAGCACCGTATTGACGGTTTGTACAACTCTCAATTTATTTCCACAGCATTACAAGTGATCCGGTCACTATTAAAACTCCGCCGACCACCACTTGCCATGTCATTTTTTCACCCAAAATAAGGAACGCCAAAAGCATCGTGAATGCGACACTCAATTTATCCACAGGAGCAACTCGTGATACATCTCCCAATTGCAGCGCACGAAAGTAAAAGAGCCACGAAAGACCAGTTGCCATTCCAGAAAGTATCAAAAACGTCCAATTTGTCGCCGTCAAAGTACGAATCGCACTGATTGGAACAGTCCAAATAACGATTCCCCAAGTGAGGAGCAGAATGATGATTGTACGAATCGCAGTTGCCAAATTCGAGTCGACTCCACGAATCCCAATTTTCGCACAAATAGCGACCAGTGCTGCAAAAAGTGCCGACAAAAGAGCATATATTTTCCACATGTCATTAGTAAACTAATATAATTGCAACAAAACTGGAATGTGTTCGAGTTTATTGGTGTGATCAAACCACCCGTCATTTTTGGGCATTTCATTTTTTGCCCGTCTGATGTTTCGGTTCATACACACTCATTGGTTCATGCACACATTGTTTTTTATCGACAATACAACGAAGAAAAATCGACACAAAAAATGCTGTTGCTTAATTTGATTTTTTTTTGTAAAATAATCGAAAATCGCTGGCATAAACTATTCGCTGGCACGGAATTTTCAGGACTTTTATGTTCTGTTTTTTAGTGAACACCTGAACAGAATCGTATCAAATTAACGATTTACTCGAACATTTTATGTATCTCGTCCCTTTAACGAAAAAGCCAAAACCTAAATGGCCAAAATTTTCCCAAATTGGGCGGAAAATTTTGATTTTTTTGATGGGAATGATTCTGTGCATCAGTGGATGTACGACGTACAATCAGAGTGCCGAGGGAATGAAGCTCTTTTCCGAAGGAAAATACGATCAGGCGATGGGTGTATTTCAGGCTTCTCTGGCATCCGACCCGAATAATCCTGACACATATTACAACATTGGAGCGACATATCATCAATCGGCCAAAATTGTTTTACAACAAGGTGACAGTGCGAAAGCAAAGCCACTGTTTGATCAAGCGGATCAGTATTACCGACTCTGTTTAACAAAAAATCCAAATCATGTGGCAGCATATCGAGGTTTGGCTGTGTTATACATGGAATGTCAAAATCCAGAAGCGGCATTTAATCTCCTAATAAATTGGAGAAATTCCAATCCGAATGCGGTGGACCCCAAATTGGAACTGGCAAGATTGTATCAGGAGTATTATGAAATTTGTGCCGTTCAAGGAAGGAAAGAAGACGCAGAAAAATGTTATGCGATGACCGTCCAACTTCTTAACGAAGTGCTGGCAAGTGATCCAACCAATTACCGCGCTTTGAGAGCACTGGGATATCTCAGTGAAAAACGAGGTGAAATCGTTGCCGCAATTGATTTTTATCGACGGTCTCTTGCTTCTGATGCGAACCAGCCTGATCTCGTTGGACGCGTCAATTTATTGAGTCAGGGAGCAGGAATTTCTGGGAATTATTATCCTTCGAGTTCAGGAGGAGCCACGATTTTTCCGGGTCGCTGAAAATTCGGTTCAACCGCAATTTGGCGGATTTGTTCGGCGGTTGTTTTGTTCGGCGAGCCGCCAACGTAAGTTGGCGGGTGTTTCGTAAACGCTGCTTTTCAATAACAAATTGTTTTTCATCAACATCGTAGATGTTGCAAAATGGCAGAAAAAAGCGTAAACAAAATACAACAGTCCCGGAGGGACTTCAGAATGGCAGTGGAAGAAACGAAAAATCCCGTTCCTGAACACCGTCGGTGTTCAATAATGGTAGAAACGAATTGCCAAAAACAAACAACACAACTCCGTCGGAGTTGAATAATGGTCACCGATATTGAACCCTGGATGGGATTGTTGTATTTTTTTGACGATTGTTGCCAACAAACCCGCCAACTTACGTTGGCGGCTCGCCAAAGAACACCCGCCGAACAAATGCCGGTGTTCACGCACCGGCTCGAAGCGCACCAGATCGATGTTTCGCTCCTCCATAAATTCTAACTTTTTATCCACTTTTGACGAAGTGCGCTGATGAGTGCATTCACCAAAACCGTCGCATTGACTAAGAGTGGGCAGTCGAATAGAATATAATCATCGTAAGTAGTTATGTGTCTGTCGATATTTTTTGTATTGCTGTTCAATAAGGAAGAAAAAATTGTGAGTAAAAAAACAACAGAGATCAAAACGAAACAGCAATCGAATAAAAAACAACCCAAACACAAAACGACGCGCTGGCACGCATCACAAGAAAGTGATGAATTGATATTCGCTGTTTGTGATCGTTATTTCTTTCAAATGGGAAAATCGTCGCAGCAATTAGGGGGCGAGGAGCGACAGCGAGGAGCCGCCGCCGCCGTCTCCGAATGGATACAAAAGGAAAAACATCGTCCCGATATTACACGCGAAAAAATATATCCGCTTTTCTGGGAGGCCTGTCAGCGGGGTTTTTTGTTACTAAATGCGCCGGTCGAAAATCACCTGTCTCGGCAATTAAAGTCGCATTTCGGTCTCGATGATTATTTGGGTGAAATAACTGTCGTGAATATCTCGAGTGAAACGGCCGCGCTCCATGTCGCCTCAAAAGCAGCGGACAAAATTATTGAACTCATTGATCGCGTTTGGAAAGAAAAAAAATTGCAATTTCCAAACGACCCCGAAAAACAGTCAGTACATCTCGGAATGGGAGCCGGATATGCTGCGATGCTTGTCGCCAAAAGACTTGCTCAAAAAATTCAATTTGGCGAAGACATGCCAATGCTTGTATTACATGCAATCTCGACTGGAGGTTTTTTGCCAAATGAGCCACACAAATCACCTTCGACTTATTTCACATATTTTGATTCGATGATGCAGAATGTTCGATTTGTCGCTCTTTTTTCAGAAACGGTCGTTGACAGCGAAGATTATGAAAAAATAAAAAGAAACCCGAGTATTCGTTTTTCTTTTGAGCAAAAAGGAAACATCGACATTGTTCTGACTTCACTTGCGGCGGCAGATCATGAACACGGACTTCTTGTGCAGTATTTGTCACATTTGGTCGAACAAAAACTATTGAAACCGAATCTGCTCCAAACGATGCGGGATTCAGGATGGATTGGAGATGTCCAATTTCAGCCTTATTCAGCTATTGGCCCGATCCCAGAGGTCTGTCCTGTGCGTGCTGTCACTCTCTTTGAACTCGACGAAATGGTGAAAATGGCCAGAGAACCGAATGGAAAATATATCGTTCTCGTCGCAGGACCGTGCGGTGAATGTGGGGCGACAAAAAAGCACGCTCTCAAACCGCTTCTGTCAAATGAAAACCTCCGTCTCTGGACGCATCTTGTCACTGATGCACGAACAGCGCGAGAAATGCTCGCAAAAAATGGTTAGTAAAATCGTATTTGTACACGCGATTTAGGCGAGCCGCCGGCGTAAGTCGGCGTGTGTTGTTTCGGCGACCCGCCAACGTAAGTTGGCGGGTGTTGTTTCGGCGAGCCGGTACTAACGCACCCGCATTGTAGTTGTTTTTTTCGTCAGCTTTTCGTATAATTGAAACAGAAATGCAAGTCGCTCCTCGTCATTCGCAAACGGCTCTTTTCGATAAGCACGATCCACCGCTTTGTCAAGCTCGCGGTGTGCTTTCAAAAGCTCCGCTGGCATATAACCTCTTGCATACAACTCTGCAAATGTGTTGTTTGGAAACAACTTGCGCGCATCCAAAACCACCTGCGCCTTCGCTTCTATTCTCGCTTTTTGTGCATCCGTCAAATTTTCCAAATGCACACCGCCGGGCCAAGGAAAATTATTG
>JBOFGF010000319.1:0-7491 GCA_051649005.1 Thermoguttaceae bacterium
TACCATTAAAGTCGCCGTGTGGCAAGATGGTTTGATTTGCTTTTTGCTGCTTCGCTTTTGTCAGCAACACGAAAACTGTCTCGTTTCGGCAAAACGTGACTAAACAGCTATTTTCGAACCAACCGATCACGAAGGTTTCATTCTTCTGGTTTTCATCCGACTCGCTGCAAGTTATCGCGGTGAACGACTTCTGCATACATGGCATGTCCGAGTATTTCGGCTATTTCCTTCGTCTTTTTGCCTCTTATGAGAAGGATGTCTTTCAATGAATAATTGGTAAGTCCGCGTGCAATTTCGTTTCCACTGCGATCTTGTAATGAAACAATTCCTCCTTTTTCGAATGAACCATCAGCGTCAATTATTCCAATTGGCAAAAGACTGCGGCCTTCCAATTGCACCGCAGAAACGGCCCCGTCATCGAGAAAAATCCGTCCTTCGGCGCGAACAGCAAAACCGAGCCACCTTTTTCGGGCAGTCAAATAGCCTTCCTGCGTCAAAAAGAGTGTTCCCACTTCTTTGGCGGCGAAAATATCGGAAAGTGTATTTGGTGAATCACCACTGGCAATTATGACATTTCCTCCTGATTCGGTGATCATTTTTGCCGCTTTTAGTTTGCTCGACATTCCACCTTTGCTTCGTTTGGAGCGTTTTTCTGCGACCATTTTCATCAGATCAGATGACCATTTTTCGACCAGTGGAATTTGCTTCGCTTCTGGGTCTGCTGGGTCTCTGTCAAAAAGGCCTTCCACGTCGGTCAATAGAATTAGCAGTGGGGTTTCAAATAAGTTGGCGACCAGTGAAGCGAGTCGGTCATTGTCTCCGAATGTCGTATGAAGTTCATCAATACTGACAGTGTCATTTTCGTTGATGATTGGAAGTGCCCCAAAATCGAGCAAAGTGCAAATGGTGTTTCTTGCATTCAAATAACGACGTCGATGCGAAATATCATCTGCGGTTAGTAAAATTTGTGCCGAACAAATCCCATGTCGATTCAGAAATCGTTCGTAGGTCTCGATCAGCTTTCCTTGTCCGACGGCGGCCACTGCTTGTAACTGCGCGAGTTCGCTCGGACGCTCGGTGAGTTTCAAACGCCCCATTCCTGCTCCGACTGCGCCGGAACTGACGAGAACAATGCGATAATTCTGCTCGTTTGTCCTTTTTTTGGCCATCATTGCAGCAATAGTTTCTGTCAATTGTGCAATACGCTCTTCATTTAAGAGGCCATTTGAATGTGTCAATACATTTGTTCCGACTTTCACGACAATCACGTCGGAGGTTTTCAGAATTTCATCACGCAAAAGGGAGAGGGATGTCATACAAATGAAGATTTACAAACAGTAATTAAGAAACAGTTTAAAAAACAGTATAGAATTAAAATTTCAAAACAACTCCTATGTCTTTCAAGGAGTGATGGTTTCACCCGCCGACTGCGTCTGAGTACCAGCTATGTCTGCGGCGTTTTTTGAACAACAGCTTTCTGAGAATAGCTGGCTAAATATCCAATTTTGTTCTGTTTTCAGCACATGTCGGCGGCTCATTTTTCTGCATCTATTGTTTTGCAACAATCGAATCAAGTGCTGGGTGTTTTCACATAAAAATTCGCAAAAGAACTTGGGCGACAATTTCTTTGTCGAAAGGTTTCGGCAAAAAGTCATCGGCTCCCAATTTGAGACCTTTTATCACATTTTTTGCATCACTTTCAGTCGAAACGAGAATGAATGGAGTGCGATCATACCAAGATTCTTGAAGCAATCGAAAGCAAAACTCAAATCCATCCAAAACAGGCATACTAATATCGGAAAAGATGATCATAACTTCGCCGATGACCAATTCCAATTTTTCGAGCGCCACTTTTCCATTATTCGCTTCGTGTACTGTGAACCCGAGGTCTTCGAGAATCATACGAAAAATTCGGCGAGTTGGAACTGAGTCATCCACAATGAACGCAACTGGATTTGGAGGCAAAATGGACTTCAATCGAATTGAAGGAAGTGTATATCCGGCGGCATTTGTGTCTTCGACAACATGTGACAATGATTCTGGTGTCATGTATGAATGGAACAGGATGATCGCAAAAACGTCCCTGATCCGTTTGAAAAAAGGACAATTCGATAACAGGACTGAAAGAAAACTTCCCTAAAACTTCTTTCAGTCTACTTTATTTTTGTCTTTTGGTCAATCCGAGATGAATTTGGAATTCCTGTTTTTTTTCATAGTCGCTGCTTCTGAATTTGTTTGCGGTGATGCTCTCATTATTGTTGTTCCATGTCATCTGCACATCGAAATCCAACATCGTGAAAAGAAAGCGATTCAGGGTGATTTCCGCGTGCGGAGACACGATATCCGGCATCGGTGTTTTCGGCACTTAAAAAAGAGCCACCACGAATGATGCGAAGGAAAACTCTTTCTTTCTGATCTATATTTTTAATAATGTTTTCGATTTTCGATTCACTATTTTCTTGGTTTGTTATTAAAACAGGAGATTCCGTAGTTTGACCATCTTGAAAGTTCGGTCCTTTGGGATTATTGACCGGACTTCGGCGATAATAATCGTTCAAATAACGATCTGCACACCATTCCCAAACATTTCCGCCGAGATCATGCAGTCCATAATTATTTGGTGGAAAAGTTCCAACTGGCGAAAGAAAGAGAAAACCATCTTGGATCGTGTTTTCTCTCGGAAAACGCCCCTGCCAAAAATTAGCGACCGGCAGACCATCTTGTAATCGCATCTTTCCCCAGGGATAAACTGCATCAATAATTCCTCCTTTTGCGGCATATTCCCATTCGGCTTCAGTTGGGAGCCGTTTTCCCGCCCAGTGGCAAAAAGCAGTGGCATCAATCCAACTGACATGAACAACCGGCATTTGTGAGAGAGAATCAAACACTGGATTGTTGGGACGGCTTTGTGATGCGAGACCATTTGGATTCCACCAACACGCCCCGATTCGGCGAACCCATTCTTTTCGTTCCATGTCAAAAATGTAACTCCATCCATTTCTTTCGGCGGTGGTGAGATATCCGGTTTCTTGTACAAATAATTTGAATTGCTGATTTGTGACTTCGTATTTATCGAGTCGGAATGGCGATAATCTGACAGTGTGCTGTGGTCGTTGATCTTTTTCAGCCGCCGTGTTATTTCCCATCAGAAACGATCCGCCACTGAGTGAAATCATGGGAACGAAACAATCTAGTTCAGTGCGATTTTGAATCGTCGGCAAAGAACTCAAGTCGATTTGTACCGATTTTTCAGAGGCATCTAAGTCATTAGAATGTGTTGTGTGAAATGAATACAATCGGCCAGTTTCTTCGACCATTTGGGAATTTTGGCGAACAGGAGAAATGGGAGCGAGATGCGTTTGCTCGATCTGCAAATTCCAATCATTTGTCATCGGATATTCAAGAAACGTATTGACCCGTTTGACGATCTCCTCATGACATGAGAGCACAAATACAAAGCTCATTAACAGAATCCATGCAAGAAGTTTCAAAATTCCATGACTATTTGGTGGAAGTCGCTTCATTATTGTTAGTTGTTACTAAAATTCCTTTGGTATAAAATTTTCGTGGTTCGTTATTTTAGCACTCGAACCGGTCGCCAAAATCGTGAAAAGTCCATTATTTTCGGCCATTTGACTTGCATTTCCACCTTCTCGCAGAAACGCCACTCCGCCAAGAACTTTGTGATGTCGATATTCAGGCATCCATTTTTTTGCGTGCGCCAATTTTTTCAAAAAGTGTTTTATATGTTTCGGCTGCAATGTCGTTTTAACTTCGATAATAACGATGGTGTCCCCGTTTATTGCCACAATGTCGAACTCAAAATTTTGACCTTCATGAGAACCTTTTCGTGAATGGTTCGCCAGTCGTTCAATATTGATTCCGCGTCGCTGTAACAAAGGAACGACTTGATTTTGTGCAAGTGCTTCGACTAATTGCCCCCATTTGCCATCGACACTGTTCGCCGCTCGCTCCACTGCACGTTCCATTCGCGCAGCTGATTTGCGCGATTCTTCCTCCCATTTCTTTCGGTCTTCTTCGTATTTCAATCGCTCTTCTTCCCTTCGCTTTTGCTCTTCCTCCCTTCGCTTTTGCTCTTCTTCCCTTCGCTTTTGCTCCTCCTCCCTTCGCTTTTCATTTTCCAAATCGCGCAGACGTTGTCGCTCTTCCCAGTCGGCCTGCCAGCGACGATGCGCTCGTTCTGAGCGGCGAACTTCTCGTTTCGCTGTACGAATGTAATCTTTCAGAATCTCTTGCAAGTTTTCCATAATTAGTCCTCAAAATTCTTTTGGAATAAAATTTTCGTGATTTGCCATTTTGTCACTCAATTTTTTATGCGTCAATTGATCCAGCGAGCGACATCTTTTGCCCAGTAAGTGAGAATTATTCGGGCACCTGCTCGTGTGATTGAAGTGAGTGATTCTAATACAACAGCACGTTCATCGATCCAGCCAGCCTGCGCGGCAGCTTTGACCATGCAATACTCCCCTGAAACATTGTATGCGGCAATTGGAACACCCGAAAAACGATCTCGGACTTGTCGAATAATGTCTAAATATGCAAGTGCCGGTTTGACCATCACAATATCGGCCCCTTCTTCCAAATCGAGCTGTACTTCTCGAATCGCCTGCTCCGCCGAAGCCGCCGGGTCCATTTGATAAGATCGGCGATCACCAAATTTTGGAGTGCTTTCTGCCGCTTCTCGAAAAGGTCCATAAAACGCACTGGCATATTTGGCCGCATAACTCATTATTGGAAGCCGACTAAAACCTTCATTATCGAGCCCCACTCGAAGTGTACGAATCATTCCATCCATCATTCCACTTGGTGCGACCATGTCAATCCCTGATTTTGCATGAACAAGTGTTTGCCGAACGAGGTTTTCGAGAGTGCCATCATTATCCACTTCCATTTCGCCGTGCGGATTCTGTTTCAAAACGCCGCAGTGTCCATGATCGGTGTATTCACAAAAGCAAATGTCGGAAATAAGAAGGAGCGAATCACCTGCGACATCTCTCGCTGCACGAATTGCAGATGCCATGATTCCAGACTCACTCATTGCATCACTCCCAATTGCATCCTTGGTTTCAGGAATTCCAAAAAGAATGACCCCTCCAATTCCAAGCGAAACAGCTTCTTTGACTTCTTGCACAAATTGATCTATCGACAGTTGGAATTGTCCCGGCATCGACGAAATTGGTTGTCGTACATTTTGACCAGAACGAACAAAAAGTGGCAAAATGAGATGCTCTGGAGAAAGAAATGTTTCACGGACAAGACGACGCACTGCCGATTCATATCGGAGTCGTCGCATTCGGGTCATCGGGAAAAGAGACATAATTGTTTTAGTATTGGAGGACTGATTTGAATGCTTCACTGTGAATGAAATCGTTTGGTTTTCCGCCGGTTTCATGCAATTTTTGGTGTGCGGATGGGAGAATTTCAAACATGATCAGAAATACAGGTTTTATAGTTTCGATTCGCCGTTTGAATTTTTCGTCATTCCACTTCAGTTTTGTGTCGATGCGAGTAATTTTTTCTCATCGTTGACCTGAATTTTCATGATATTGACATGGCGGGAGAAAATTGCTGCAATTATTCCACTGTGCTCTTTAGTCTACTCTGTTAGTATAGCAATTTGTAAGTTATGCAGCAAGTCTATTACTTTTCTTGTATGTGTTCGCTGGTTTTGAGTGTTTTTCCATTCACATAAATACAGCTAAAACGTGATTAGTGACCATTATTCAATTCCTCACGGAGTTCTGTATTTTTGTGGGCAATTCGCTTCTACCATTCTTGAACACTTCCGGCGTTCGGGAACGAATTTCGATGGAGCACAACAAACCCGCCAACTTATGTTGTCGGCCCGCCAAACAAAACAATCGCTTTCTACGAAAGTGAGCCAAACATTAACGCGGATTTTTCAATACAAAAATTATTGTTTTTTAGATGCTTTCAATGGAATTGTCCATCGCATGTTATTTTCGGGCATCTCCACTTTGCCGGTTCGAAGAATAAGATCAATTGATTCGGATGTGCAAGAAACTTCTGTGTATCCGAAGGAATTTGTGGTGTCAAACCCACACGAAAGTGGAAGTAAATTGACAAGTACAAAAGGAAATAAACGAGACGGCGGAGTAAATTTAGCGGAGTGCGTGTGCCCAAAAACAAAGGCCTTCACTCGTGGATTGTTTCGTAATAATTCCGTCAGTGCTGTCCGATCTGAAACGAGAAATGGTGGATGATGAGCAAAAATAATCGCTGGCTTTTCTGGATTTTGCGTCAGTTTTTCAGTGAGCCACTTCATTTGTTCCTCGCCAATATCACCATCACTGCTTGTCCCCTCCTTTTTGGAATCAAGAAAAATAAAATCGACAAATGGACGCTCCAACATAAACGCATATTTGCCTTCCACCTCGCTCTGTTTTACTAAATCTGGAAATACAGCGAATAAATTAGAATGTTCATCGTGATTTCCCAAAAGCGGATAAACTGGAATTTTCTTTTGGAAAAATGGGGACAACAACTTTTTGAACTGTTTGTAATCACTCACGGTTCCACGAATTGCTGCCAAATCGCCAGTGATCACGATGCCAGTCCAGTCTGGTTTCTCGCCAGAATCAGGGCGCAAAACGAAATTAGTCATCTCTTGAAAATTATTGGTGACATTCCGTTTGTTGTGGAGATGATTTACATTTTCAGCAATGTGTGTGTCTGCCAAAAAAATCCACTTTTCAGATTCTTCGGTCGCTGTTACATTGACCGCGAACAACAAAATGCACCACAAACAAACAAAAAATCGTTTCATTGCCTCTCCTGTTTCTCACTTAGTTGTAACAATCACAAATGGAAATAAAAATAGTATTGCCATTATATGAGTGGCTAAATCGTTCAATCAACGAAAAAAATACTGAGTTGCCGCACCAATTCGTCTCTGTTAGTCAGACAAGAAAGAGCATCACGAAATTTTCTTGCGCCGGAGCGACCGGCAGTGAAATGGCATGTCAATTTTTTCATCAGTGCCAAAACCACATTTTCAGAAAATTGCTCTTCGAGTCGCTCAAAATGCTTTTTCAGCATTTCTCTAATCATTGATGGCGAAGGTTCCGCATCGACGGCCTCACCACGAAGTGCCTGCTTGATTTGATGGAAAATCCAGGGACGATTTAGTGCTGCCCGACCAATCATAATTCCATCGACTTCGCCACTTTTGATATGCGAAATTGCCGTTTCAACACTTCGAATATCTCCGTTTCCGATTAGTGGCAGTCGTTTCAGATGCTTTTTGATTTCAGCGATGACATTCCAATCGGCATTTCCAGAGTACATTTCCGAAGCAGTTCGACCATGCACAGTAATCCATGCGGCTCCGGCGGCTTCCACTGCCTGTGCGACATCAATTCCTGTAATCGAGTCGCGGGTTCTGCCGATCCGAATTTTTGCTGTCACTGGGACTGGCGCGGCCGCCGCCACAACTTTTTGAACAATATC
>JBOFGF010000320.1:0-7915 GCA_051649005.1 Thermoguttaceae bacterium
ACCGGCATCATCCATCGAAAAAGAGTTTGTCGAGCAAGCGAAAGTTGGCGGGCTGGAGTTTTGAATTTTTAATGGAATTGATACACGGAACGCTGGAAGAAGCCGGAAAATAAAGAAAAAAACGTGCGCACGCCCTGCAGTATGGAGCCAGTCCCGCCAACGCAGGTGAAACACTGAGTTGTGCTCTTGAATTGAAGAACGACACCGCCGAGCCGCTCCATTTTGGATTCAGCCAAACATCATGCGGTGCTTGCCTTTCCGTCAAGTCGATGCCGAAAGAAATTTTACCGAATGAAACCGGCATTTTCGAATTGGAATTCAATACGACCGGCAAACGCGGCTTGACACCGCAAAACGCTGCATTTTGGGATGGCGAGCCGAAAACGATTCTTGTCGTCGCGGACATGACCGCTGTTGTTCGTGCTTTGTGGACAGACCCGGAAACGGTGAGTCTTGGCAATCTGGCAACAAATGAGCCACTTCAAACGAAATTGTACGTTAACGTGCGCTCGCCCAAGCTGGCAAGTTCATCCAAACCAATGCCACAAAACCATTTTCAAATCCCACTTGACAGAAATTGAAATTTGCATAAAATTGCAAGTGTTGTTGTCGTTTTGACTTACTTTGATTCGTTTTTTCAGGTTTTCGAGATATTTTACATGAGTAAAGTACGGACAAAAAACACCTTCGTTAAAGGAAAATGTATTTCCGATGAACAGTGTATCAAAGTGTTAAAAGCACTCTCGAACCCCATTCGGCTTAAACTTGTCAAAAAAATGACCGAAGGTGATCAATGCGTTTGTGATTGTCTAAAAATGTTCGATATTGATTTTTCCACTCTCTCAAGGCACATGATTATCCTGAAAAAAGCGGGCATTATTCTCGATGAAAAAAGAGGTAAAAATGTTTATTACTCCCTCAATCGTGATACCGTTTTTGCCGTTTTTGAATGTCTAAAAGTAACACTTAATCAACAGTAATTATTTTTTCCAACAAACACTTGCTGTTTTTTGCAAATGTAACACAATCATAATCTCCAAATAAGTTACAAATACACAAAACATTCGCAAATTTCACCATAAAATAAAGGTTCCCATGAACGATTATTCACCGATGTTACTCGATACGCTTGGCATGTTCCTGTTTCTGGGAGCGGAACTTTCCATTTTATTTATCGCCATTTGCTTTCTCGTCAGCCTGTTACAGTGCTATATTCCCGAATCGCGTATTCAGGCAATTTTAAGCGGAAAACATGGCACCGGTTATTTTTTTGCCGCTTTACTTGGTGCCATCACGCCATTTTGCAGCTGCTCGACAATACCGATGCTGCGTGGTCTCCTCAAAGCAAAAGCCGGATTCGGTCCCGTAATGGTTTTTCTATTCGCTTCACCACTGCTTAATCCTGTCATTCTCGGACTTTTCGTCGTAACATTTGGATTAAAAACGACAATTATCTACGCATCCATCGCACTCGGCATTTCACTGATTGCTGGTTTTCTACTGGGAATTTGGGGCTTCGAGCGTTACATTATTCCTGAAAAAAGCACACCTGAAGAAAATCAATCTCCCTGCTGTAAACCGTCCGCCTGTTGTGAAGAAAAACCTGTGGAAACAAAACCGAGTTGTTGTACAAAAACAAGTACGCCTCCTGACATCATCGAATCAAACTCATGTTGCGGAGCGAAAAGTACGCAAAATCAAGGCGAAAGACGTACTTTTCGTGGCAATATGCGTTTTTCGTTACAAGATGCGTGGAGACAATTTTGCGACGTATTACCGTACTTGCTTCTCGGTATTGGGCTGGGTTCCGTTGTGTACGGATTTGTGCCGAGTGAATTTATTGCGACTTATGCGAGTGGTGATAATCCGTTTGCTGTTCCAATTGCCGCTGTTATCGGTATTCCGCTTTATGTGCGGATGGAAGCGTTGATACCACTTAGTGCCGTATTTCTATCTAAAGGGATGGGGCTTGGAGCGATTATGGCACTTTTGATTGGCGGCTCCGGTGCGAGCATAACCGAGCTGATTCTCTTGAAATCGATGTTCCGAACACAGATGATGATTGCTTTTTTAGCCGTGATTCTCGGCATGGCAATCTTTACTGGTTATTTGTTTCAATATGTTCTCTAGCGCATTTTAATAATTAGTGTACACAACAATTGCAAAAATTTTTCGTCCTCAATCCCGTAGGGATTGCGTTATGGTAGTAGATAAGTTCCATAAAAGCACAACTCCATCGGAGTTGCGTTATGGTTATTTCCACACTGTTTTACCATAACGGAACCCGCTACGGGGTTCTTGTTACAATTTCGTATTCTTTCTACCATAACGCAACATCTACGATGTTGAGGAGACGACAAACATACTCGCGTTACACAAATGTCTTGTGTATAATTATTATTAAAACACTCTAGCCAAGAGTCCGATCATGCAAGATGAAAGGTATATCTGGGGCGTTCCGCTCAATCAATGTCAATATCGGCGAGTTTATAGAAAATTTATCACACTCAAAAATTTTTGGCACTGGAAAAGTTGGTGGACATGGTGGACTTCCCCTCGTCAAGTAATTGTGTATGCAATCCAGACAGGTCAGGTTGTCGCGGACTTGGTGACCTTTTTCGCCTTTGTCGTCACAGCTTTTTTCTTTGGTACTTTCTTTGTCACCTTCT
Organism: Thermoguttaceae bacterium; assembly: GCA_051649005.1. Taxonomy (GTDB): domain Bacteria; phylum Planctomycetota; class Planctomycetia; order Pirellulales; family Thermoguttaceae; genus WRKP01. Next base: position 2,670 of record JBOFGF010000320.1, read on the forward strand.
TTGCTTTCGGATTTGTTTGCGTCTTTGTCGCTCTCGGGGCAAGGGAATCAGATAGCTCCACACCGAAAATGTCTTGCAGACTCGAATCGTCCAATGTTTCCTTGTCCTTTGTGCCCGTCTTGATGGAAACCGACGTGTCAATCAACTCTAAATGATCTACTCCACGAAGTTTGAAAAATAATTCAGGACTTTTGTCCAATAAAACGCCGACTCCATACAATGCCGCCGCCACATGTTTGCACATCGTCGCCCAGTCAGGACACGAACAATCCAGCTTGATTTCTTCCGGTTTCGGAAAAAGCCCGTCCTTTTTATCCGTAACAATACTCAAGACGTTTTTCGACAATTTGCCCTGCAAAAGTTCTACAAGCGAACCGATTTCACCGGCGCATTTTTTCTTGATTCGCCGCCATGTCTCCGGTTTGAGTGGATCAATTTTGATGACAATTTTGTACAAGTCGCTCCCTGCAACGTAAGAGGTAACTTGTCCTGTGTCAATTTCAATGTGTACGACTGATCCGTTGTTAATGTACGTCCGTCCTCGCGGCATCCGGTTTTCAAAATCACTGTATGTCTCCAAGTTCTCGCACCACGCTTGCCCCCAAAACGTCTTTGCAATGCTGCGTCCTTTGCCTTCCGGTGCAACAGGATTCGGCTTCTTGCCTTTCAGGATTTTTGCAATTTCTCTCCTTGCATTCGCTTGTTTTTGCGCGACGGAAACATAAGGACGAAAACCGTTATAATCGTAATACATTGGATTATTGGGGAGATTAAAGGGACTTTATTATCATTCCTGTGCTTTCGATAAATCGAGAGCCACCATATCGAGCAATTCGGTGTCGCTCATTTCCGTTACAAGAGATTCTGCGCCGCCGCCTTCAATAATTTCATTCGCCAATGATTTTTTACTTTCGAGCAATTCGTTAATTCTATCTTCGATAGTGCCACGACAAACGAATTTATGTACGAGAACATTTTTGCGCTGCCCAATACGGAACGCTCTGTCCATCGCCTGCGATTCCACCGCTGGATTCCACCACCTGTCAAAAAGGACGACATGTGATGCCGCCGTGAGATTCAATCCGGTGCCGCCCGCCTTCAAGGATAGTACGAAAAACGGCGGTCCCGACTCCGTTTGAAACGATTCTACCATTTCACGGCGTTTTTTGATAGGTGTCGAGCCGTCCAAAATTAAACCCGGTCGATGAAACACCGTTTGCAAATGGCGAGACAGCGGTTCTGTCATTTCTCGAAACTGCGTGAAAATCAACACCTTTTCCTGACGAGAGGCAATTTCGTCACAAATTGCGAGTAATCGTTCAAATTTTCCGCTTGCCACCGGGTCATAATTGCCATCGCCACTCCACTGGGCCGGATGATTGCAAATCTGCTTGAACCGCATGATGTACGTTAATATCAAACCACGTCGCTTTATTCCTTCTTGATTCTGTTTCAGCTCTTTTGCAAGTTGTTCGACCATTTGAGCGTACAAAACAGCCTGTTTTTTCGCCAGTCCGCACCAAGCTGTCACTTCCGTTTTGTCGGGCAAATCCGAAATGATTTTTTTATCCGTTTTTAATCGCCGCAAAATATACGGCTGTGTCAATCGCCGCAGTGGTGTGTAATTAACGGAGTCTGTTTTGCCCGAGTCTGTTTTTTTGGAAAGAGATTTCACGAACTTACTGAACGCCGAGTGTGATCCCAATAGACCTGGATTGATGAAGTCAAAGAGCGACCACAAATCGGACAGCCGATTTTCAATCGGCGTTCCCGTCAGCACAATACGCCCTGATGTTTTCAGTGCTTTGACCGCCTTTGATTGTTTCGTGCCCGCATTTTTGATTGCCTGTGCTTCATCGAGAATGACGGTGTGCCAATGCTTTTCTTTGATCCAATCGAGACGCTCCGCCATTCCGTAAGTCGTCATTACAAGGTCGATATTGGCGAGATTTTTCGGTTCATCGACACCTGCGCCGCTTGAATGAACGATGCACGTTTTCAGACTTGGAGCGAATTTTTGAACTTCGGATTCCCAATTACCGAGTAGTGAAGCAGGCGCAACAAGAATGGATGTCCCAATTGATGTCCCCAAATTTGCCGTATTTTTTTTGTACGGTAATGACCTCGATGCTTTTGCCGCCAAGAGAAATGTAATCACTTGAATCGTTTTGCCGAGTCCCATATCATCTGCCAAACACGCACCGAGACCGAGCTGATTCATAAAACGCAGCCACCGGACACCAACTTCCTGATACGGACGGAGCGTCGCAAGAAGCCCAAAATTTTCAAACGATTCGCCATCTTCGCTGAGTGACGGATTCCGAATGGCACCAAGAACATCCGCAAAAGAACCGATGGGCATCACTTCTGACCACTCACGGAACGCAAGCTCTTTGTTTGCTCCTTCCAATTTACCATCGACGGGAAGCCCTGACAAAAGCCGCATTCCGTCGTAAAATGATAGCCCATCATTCTTAACGAGTTTGTCGATTTTTTGCCAGTGATCCAGAGCCGCCCTGAGTTTCTCGCGGTCAATTTCGACCCATTGTCCGTGAAGTCGGATGAGCGATGCCTCATGGTTCCATAATTCAGCAATTTCTTTCGATGTCAGTGGTTCGCCATCAATTACCGTTTCGATTTGAAATTTTAGAAGCGAATTGGCGGTAAGAGTTGCTTTGTCATTTTGGGCAGCAATACTCACACGAACTTGCGGACGACTCGCTTGTTTTCCTTTCCACCAATCCGGCACCCGCACGATGAGACCGGCATTTTCGAGAGTCGGAATATCTTGAAGCAATTGGTGTGCTTGTTTAGGAGTCCAAGCGCGCGGCTGGTAAATGGTTTGGTCATCGACCATATTTTGGACCCAAGAACACGATTCCGCCGCTGAGGTTATTGGTTGTAACAATCGCAGCAATGCGGCTCGGTCTTTCAGCGAAGCATATTCGGACAACGCTTTGGAGAGGGGAAGTTGGATCGGCTTTGCACCGCTTGAAACTTTTTCGGTGTAAGTTGCCATAAAGGCGAAGGGGCGCACCTCATCCCGTTTGTTTTCAGCGAGATGAAATGTTACTCGTCCAACAGTTCGCCACAATGGGTTTTGCTTCTGAATCCAATCGGCAGCTCCTTGTGGATGTTTTTTTATAAGTCCGCGAACATACTTGTCGAGTTCATGCCACCATTCTGCGAGTACGTCTGATGTGAGATATTCCATCCCCGGCATGGGCGGAGCGGCTATGAGAAAAGTTTCCGTTTCAAAAATACTTGGTGGCGGAAGTGGCGGCAGTTCACGAGCAGTATTGGCATAAGATGCCCCGTCACGAGATGTGGTGTCATTTGCGGCTCCGAGTTCTGGCAGATGACACAGTTTTGTCAGATAATTTTTGGCAAAGGAGCGTAAAAAATCGAAATCGCTCGGCAATATCGTTTCCAGTTCAACTGTTGCCAGATGCAATAAAAAATTGGGATAATTGGTGTCGTTGTAAAAAGCGGAGTGGAGACGATTTTCGAGGGACGCAGTTATTTGTTCTGTTTGCAATTCATGTTTACCGAGATAGGGGTGTCCCGATGGCGAAATGCAAATGAACGATGAGATCGGCATTGGAGTCTAAAGTTTAGCTGTTTGAAAATAGAATCATTTGAGACACCGAATTGTATCAAATTGTGTTGTTACGTCAATCAGGAATCGCACGGAGAGGCTTTTGGTAACAGTCCACTAACAAGTTTTGTGAACTTCGGAATTTTTTACCACAGAGGGCACGGAGAACACGGAGAATACAAGACACTCTGTGAACTCTGTGTCTCTGTGGTGAAAACTTGTTAGCAGACTGCTTTTGGTAAACCTTCCGTCGCCGTGAAAGTCGCTCCAAAGAACGGAGCAGACGAGTCCGTGCCACAAACGGAAAAAATTCAAGTTGCTCCGACAAAATATTTTTCGGAAAATGGCTATTCGGGGTATTGCAATTCCCAAAACGCTCGATACCGTAACTTCATAAACCGGTGGGGGGGCGGAACACATAATATGGAGAGTGTTATCAAGTAAAATTGTATCATTCGCAACGAACAGACAAATCTCGCTAGAATGCTCGTTCGAGAAAATAGCAACAAAACGGTCCGCATCTGATGAATAAAATCCATTCTCTTTTACGGACTCAAGTCGAATTGTTTTGGGAGCATAAGTTTTTATTGAACAAGTATCTTTATCAAATTCAACAAAATCCCCACTTTTTTCATAGCTATTTAATATCACGATATGCACCTTTGTTGCTGAAGTCCCCAATCATACATGACGATAATAATTCAAAAAATAATCAATATCCGACTCCCAAGTCTTGACCGCCTGCTCGGCAAGTACTTTCAATAATGTCATCAAAAGTTTTACCTCTTTTGATCAATAATTCAAAAGACGGTCCCAATGGGTCTCCTTCATACTCTTTAATATTTCTTTCTGTAATACGTTTTAGTTCCGTCGGAGGTGTCATGTGAAGGAATCCCATTTGTTAGAGTTAAAAATTTTTTGAGCCATTTGAGTTGAGCATTTCCGAAAGTTTCCATATCTGGATAGGAGTTGCCGCCGGACAGTACGGTGACGATAGCAATAAAAAGTATTTCATGCAGTGGAAAGTCACAGTGTCGGATTCGTGGATCATCGATTTGTTTTACGATTTTTACGCAATCGCAAAGTGTTTTTGTTACATATTTTGTTTGGTTTAACTTTTTAACATCGTTTTTTATATGGTTTTTTGTTTGCTTTTCCATGTTACCTCCTTGTTAGAAAAGCGGATTTTACACTATTTTCAGACTTAAAAATATGGCAATTTCGCTTTTTCATGCGTTAGCCCTGGGGTCCACCGCACGAGGCAGGAATGCTGAGATTTGGACGTTCGCTCAATGCAGTTAAGACTTCAGCAAATCGCTGGTCGAGTCGTTTGTCACCGAGACCAGCGTTTTCGAGTTCATCCGTGATCCAATGATTGCCGATAAAACCTCCTTTTTTGTGTACGTTATCTAAGTTGAAATAATGAAACGATTTTTACGGCAATAATTCTACCAAGACCGTGCAAATCGCCCAATATCAATTCCGACTTGTGTAGAACAACAAGGCGTAGCACGCTGCACCACATTAGCCTCCCAGCAGCTTCGTCGCGGTCGGCATTTACGTTACAATCGTTACGCAAATTCAAGCGACCAACGGGAGCGGTTTTGTAACAACAATATGGAAGCCCTACTGCGGTGAAGCGACACAC
>JBOFGF010000321.1:0-31945 GCA_051649005.1 Thermoguttaceae bacterium
GCTTCAGTTCCGGTCTCCGCCGCTCCCGAACGTAAACCAGCCGCATTACTTGCTGATTCGGTTCCAACCACTCCCACAATAACGACTCCTCTGGAACCAATTCCCGCTCCTGAAAAACCTGCTCCGGCAATTCCCGCTCCAGAAAAACCCGCTCCTGAAAAGCCGAAAATGGAACTTCCAGATGTTCCAAAAACGATTCCAGCAGAAATTCCGCCAACTATTGCAGCAAATGGAAACACAAATTTTCCTGTTGTGTTCCCAATTGATGCCGCCGCCAACCAAAATTCGGCGGCCACCACAAAAAATATCGAGCAAAATCCAAATTATGCTCCGCAAAATTCTGCGCTGCAAAATTCTGGTCAGATTGAAAATAAGAATATCGGATTTGCACAATCAGGTTTTGCGACCACAAATTCCAACTCGATTGCCAGTCTCGCTGATTGGTCCGATTTGCCCCCGGGTTTGGCCACTTCGGGTTCGCGTGCAACAAACCTCCCTCTGCAAAATGGCAATGTTTCGCCCGACTTGCAGCAATCGACTTTTGCTGAACAATCAAAATTAGTCGGAGTATCCGGTTCAGAAACGCCACTTGTCCCACTTTCTGTCCCTGTTTTTGATCCAATTCCACCGCATGTTTCAGTTTTAGCAAGTGAAGCAATGCCAGTTGCCGCCGGAGAAATTGCTCCAACATACGATGCTTTTGCTGTCAAGATGAATAGTGAGAGCATGAATCCCGAAAAAATGGCACATGATTATTTGGCTGGTGGAAATCCATTGCCAAAAGAAACCGCATCACATTCATCACCGGCAGAAATTGCACCGGCAATGAATTCTAATTTGCCAAATACCATCGCACCAAATTCCAAATTGCCGATTTCCTCGCCAATTCCGAATGAAAGTTCACTTTCAGCCGCAAATCCGATGGCAACTGGAATGATTTCAAGTGGAGTAAATACAAATCCTCCCGATCCATTTGCAGTAGGAACTTTGCCTGATTTATATGCCGCCTCTCCAAATCATGCGCCGATGCAGGCATCTGCCCCAAATTTTTCCTCTGATCCCGCATATTCCGCCAATTCGACATATTCTGCCAATTCAGTGCCAAAGTCTCCTCTGATTGCTGACTCACAAAATCAGGAGATGAAAAATTCAGGAGGCACTAATCGAACGACTGGCGAATTTCCGATGCAAGAAAAAAGTGGGCCCGCATCACAATTTGCTATTTCGCCGTCTGTGTTGGTCGAAGAGGTGCCATGTTATGGAACGGAAATGGTCGCGCGAGTTGGGACTCGTGTGATTTTGATGTGTGATATTTTGCCGCAATTACGACGTATTGCCACTCGTATTCTCGAAGAAAACATAAAAGAGACAAGTGAAGAAGAGCGGGCAAAAATTACCGAAAACCAAAAACAAGGATTTATTGAATCATTTATAATGGCACAATATCCCGCTTTGTTACAGAAACAAATTGATGTCGCACTGATTTATAACGATTTTGTCCGCTCAAAAGGACGAGAGGATCGGGATGCAATCGAAAAGAATTTTGGCGACAAATTTGATCAAGAAGAAGTTCCGCTCCTCATCAAAGAGTGCGGAGTTGAAGATGTGGTCGGTCTGAAACGGCATTTGAAAGAAGAACTCGGCAGTTCACTGGAGCGAGAACGAATGCTCTGGATTTACGATCAAATCGCACAGCAGTGGATCATGTATTCCATTCAATCCGCCGCCGGAGAATGTACACATGATGAAATGTTCGACTATTACCAATCGAACAAAGAAGAATTTTCAACAAAAGCCCGAGTGCAGTGGAAAGAATTGCTCGTTCTGACCAGCCGCGACAAAACGCCAGAAGAATCTTGGCACAAAATCGCCTGGATGGGAAACCAAGTCATTCAACAAGGTGCGCCTTTTGAAGAAATTGCAAAAAGCAATTCCGATGGATTTACCTCTTCTTCTGGCGGCTTTTGGGATTGGACTTCGCAGGGAAATCTCGCTTCTCCTGAACTCGAAGCAGCACTTTTCACATTGCCAGTCGGGCAAATGAGCTCGATTATAAAAACCGACAAAGGTTTTCACATCGTCCAAGTTGTAAAACGAGAAGAAGCCAAAATCACTCCATTTATAGAAGCACAAGTCAAAATTCGAGAAAAAATTAAAATGCAGCGACGACAAAAATTCCACGATGAATATATCGCCGAATTGAAACAAAAACATCCAACTGTCGTTTTGCGAGACTCTCTCGATTTCAAACCGACACGGAACACGGCATCAACATCCATTCCCCAGACCAAATAGTGCCGCATGTCTCGATTTCAGTCGGCGAACGCTTTTAATTATACTGCCGAAATTCATTCAGTTTGCGTTGATTTATGCCGACGCATTCCTGCTTTTTCGCACATCGACATGGAGCGAGTCGCCGTCAGTTTCGCACAAACCAGACACAGCGAACCGCACGGCGTTTTCGCCTGCATGATGCCAATGCGATTTGAAGGAGGCTCTTTAATCACACAGCAACGAAAACGATCTTTCACTTTGCAGAGATGTTACAAAAATGATGGAACGGAGTATTTGTACATCCTTTATTTTTATGTTCCGAGGTTCATCGAGTTGACGCTTTCTCGAAAGTTAGAAACAATCGTCCATGAATTGTATCACATTGGTCCGAAATTTGATGGCGACTTGCGACGTTTTCCTGGACGATGCTTCGCACATGGCTCATCGAAAAAAAAATATGACGAACAGGTGCGCGGATTCCTGAATCATTGGCTCAAACAGGACCCGCCGGAAAATTTATGGGGATTTCTTCGCGCAGACTTTCGCACTTTACAAGCAGAATATGGGCGACTTCGGGGAACTCGTATTATTCCACCAAAATTGATTCCGTGCGAAAAATAGACGGAAAACTTCACAAAATTAGATGTTTCGCATTTCATCAGCGAGCCGCCAAAGTAAGTTGGCGGATTTTGTTACAATGCTGCAAAATAAATTTTTATCCTTCATTCTGTTTGTAATTGCCTTTGATTTGGCCAGTTTTGGTTTTGCAGCAGAATCATCGCAAATAAAATTTGTACGCGGATTAGTTGATCGCGGACTACTTGAATCAGCTGAAATTTTTTGCGAATCTGAAATAAAAAAAATTGACATCAAACCGGAGAATAAACTCGAGTTGGCCGCTGAATGGCTCAGAGGACGAACGGCGGCGAGTTTGGCGACAATGACTTCGCACCGTTTCACATCTAATTCGCAAATCTCAATTGATCGCTCTTTATTTGAAGAATTGTGTTGTCGTTTTGAAAGAGAATTAGTGAACGAAAAAGACAGCGACTCTTTTGAACTAAAACAAGCACGAATTCTTTTTCGTTTCCAAAAAGCAATTGCAGATTACAACTTCGGAGATGCTCTGCGACTTGAATCGGAAACACTGGCAAATAATAAATTACAATTTGAAACATCTCAAAAAGCCTCTCGGGAACTACTTTTTTCGGCAATCGAACAATTTCAGAAATGCCACGAGTCGGTCGAATTGATACGAAATAATGTTGGAATGAATCCGCCACTCGATTTTCAGCGGCGAACACTTGCTCTCCTTCGCATGATTCGGAGTCAGTGGGGAAATGCACAGATGGCTTTGGCACTCACTTTTATACAAAGTGATGACCGACAAGCGAGTTTACGAAGGGCCGCAGAAATTTTATCTGAACCAGCGCATCTGCAAATTGATGACCCAATTGTTTGCCAAACACGAGTCGCACTGGCCACTTGTCGTCGTTTACTCGGTGAATTTGACAGATGCCAACTCCTTTTGAAAGACATTGATACTTCAAAATTAACTCCATCAATGAAATGTCTGGTGGAATCAGAGTCAATTCGCTTTTATATTGCAATTGATGATCTGGAATCGGCTTCTCGAATTATCGAACAATCTCACGCAAGTGCCGACCAGTGGCCTGATTTCTATTTGGCACATCTTGAAGTTATTTTGGCTTTGTTGAAAAAAAAATCGAATTCTTTTACAAATCCATCAGAGGAAGAAGAATTTATAAATCTCATTTTGGAAATTGTCCACAATATCGAAAGTTATGCAAGCAAAAACGAATTGTGCCGAATGAGAGTGATGTTGACCGGTTCACCTCTGACTGGAAACATGCCGCAGCATCCAAAATTGCTCAGTATTCTCGCCGAAGATCAATTAAATCGCGGTGAATACTCCGAATCTGCTCTTCTATTTACGAAAGCAAGTCAGGCTTCGCTGCTGGCCGGCGACGAAGAAGCCGCTTTCCAAAATGCCGTCGCCGCCGTCGCTGTTTGGCAACAAATGCAAACACGTCTCTTGGAAACAGCACAGATAATGCAAAAAACGCAAAAGACGCAAAAAACTGAAAAGCAATTCGATAATATTAATGTTACAACAAATGAAATTCCAAAAAATACGTCGCTGGATTTTTCCGCAGACATCGCAATTTGCCAAAGTCGAATGATTGAATTATTGCGCGAAGTGACACAACAATTTCCCAAACATTCGAGTTCTTCTGAATATCATCTCAAAGCAATCGACATTGCTGCGAATAATGTTGACAAAGAAACATCAAACACGTCAATTTATTTCGATCTAGTACGAGAACACATAAAAACGTGGCCTAATTCACCAAAATTGAAGCCCCTGCTATTTCGCGCATGTCAAAAAGCGCAGCAACAAGATCGATATTCCGAATGTCTTGATTTGCTAAATCAGATTCCAGAAAATGTATTGGCGACATTAACGAACAATGAATTGACACAAGTAACAAAATGGCGACTTGCCGCTTTTCGAAAACTGGGCAAAATAAACGAAGCATCCGCGTTGCTCCAATCAATAGAATTTTCGCAAATTGAACAATTTTCAGACCAAGACCAACGAGAATCAAAACGTATCCGAGCTGAAATTCTTGCAGATGCAGGCAAAACGCAGGAAGCCATCGATATTTTAATCGACATACTAAAAAACACACCGAACGACATTTTGACCAAAACAACACTCGGAGAAATTTTGGCGCGTCAAAACTCGCCGGAGTCGCTCCAACGTGGATTGTCGCTCTGGACGCAAATTGCACAACTATCGCCAAAAACATCGGAAAACTGGTGGCATGCACGAACGAAAATTATCGAAATCCTCATAAAACTCGGAGAAATTGAAAAGGCAAAAAATGAACGAGATCGACTCCAACTATTATATCCAGAACTCGGAGGTGAAAATCGAAAAGCGATTATTTTGCAATTATTTCAATAAGTTGAGTTTTTCTTCTCTTTCTTCTTGCTATTCTTAATAATTTGTTTATAATGCGAATCGTGATGAGCCGCCGCGTTTCGAGCCGGTGTGTGAGCACCGGAATTTACAAATTATTGACAAAGGAACCTAAAAATGAGAATACAATTACGTCTCGGTTTTACATTGGTTGAACTTTTGGTCGTCATTGCCATTATCGGCGTTTTGATCGCGCTTTTGCTCCCCGCCGTGCAAGCTGCGCGGGAATCCGCCAGAAGAATGCAGTGTACAAATAATGTAAAACAAATCGGACTCGGAATCCACAATTTCCATGACACACGAAATGGACTCCCGCCCATCGTTCCTTTTGTGTCAAAAGGTTCATTTCTCGCCGAAATTTATCCGTATATCGAGCAGCAATCCTTGTATGATCTTCTCACGCGGCCGGGTTCACTCCTTGCTCTTCCAAATGGCATCAATGGTGATGGCTGGTTCGCAAATCTCTCTTCCGATGTACAAAAAGGTTTCAAAGTGCCAATGTATCTCTGTCCATCTCGGCGCGGAGGAGAATCTGGAGTTATTGGAAAGGACACAGTAGCTAATAAGAACGACTCCGCCGGTCCACAATGCGATTATGCCGCTGTTGTTACAAAACCCACTGAAAGTTTCTGGGCGAACTACAGCTTTCTTAGTACCGGAGCGGGGCAAACTCCAAGTGACCATCTCGGCCCACTCCGTATTTCCATCCCACGATTCCAAAATAATAGAGATGGTTCTGCGTGGGGCCACCATTCTGATATGACCGGCTGGGAATGTCGAGACACTTTTGCATGGTTTTCGGATGGGGCGAGCAACCAGATTGTGACAGGGGAAAAATTCATCCCCACTTTTGCTCTCAATTCCGAGCGAGAGTTCCATAAACGATGGGACGGTGGATATTTGACCGCATATCCTTTGCATGCTGTTTTCAATGTCGGCCGGTTTGTCCATAATGGTTACTCGATTATGGCCCAATCTCCTGATGATTCTCGAGTTGTTATCGATAAGTCACCAAGTGATTACTGGGGGCATTATGGATTCGGGAGCCATCATCCTGGAATAGCCACATTCCTGATCGGCGATGGTTCTGTGCGTTCATTCAGTGTGACGACATCGACAACAACATTGTTCAATTTGGCCCGCGTCAATGACGGCGAAACCGTTTCGATGCCGTGATCAGTCTTCCACATCTGTTTAGCTGCGCCATAAAAACAACACGTTAAAACAACACGTTTCTACGAAACGCAGCAAAACGGGGACAACACATTTTTTACAAATTTTTCCAATTCATCTTTTTTGTGTTTTTATGTCCCATTTGTTTGAAAAAATTGCGTTTGTTTTGTTGATCTGTTTGATTTTGACTGGATGCAGCAATGAAGTTTTAATAAAGGGTTCTGTCAAGTATTCCGATGGCAAACCGCTGACTCGTGGCAATGTCGTTTTTGATTCTGCGACCAATTCTTTTTTTGGACTGATCGACGAATCAGGAAACTATCGAACCGGTGCTTTGCGACCCAATCAAGGAATTCCTCCTGGTGCTTATAAAGTTTGGCTTTCTGGAACAGAAACTCAAGAAACGATTCCTGCGAAATCGAGCAAGCAGGAGGGCGACTATAAAATCATTCCCCATGTTGCCAAGATTTATACGTCTCCCACGACGACTCCGCTTGTTTTTGAAGTGAAAAAAGATGGTCCGAAGATTTTTGACATCACAATTGAGCGGCCATGACACGTTTCACGTTTGTTTCAGCCGAAACCATTGAACCCGTCATCAGAGGAGACGTGGACGGTCAATTTTGCACGAATTCAACAATTCTGTCAACAATTCTGTAACATTTAACGCGGACGGATTCAATTTCAGCACAATCAAAATGGCTTTCTATTTTATCCAAATTACTGCGTCCCCTCTCACATGAAACACTTATTCATTCTCGTTGTATTTCTTGTCATTCCCACAATTCAGGCAGAATCCGACTCCAATGCGGGAACTGTAACAAAAATTGAGAACGGCTGGGTTTCTGTCTCTCCCGCCGAATTTTCTGATGCGATCAACAATCCCGTCAAAGGTTTTCGCGCATACAAACCGGGCGGATATGGATTGATCGAACGTAAGTATATCACATGGAACAAACTCGAACTTTGTTCCGATGATTCCGTGGATCGCATCATTGCTCAAACTAATAAAATCACGCAGGTAAAAGGCAAACGCTTTGAAGAGCTAAATATCAAACTCGTGCCGCGTGTTTATCTCGATTGGAATGGTGAACCAGGAAAGCAGAATTGGCCGGCTGACTTACACGCCTTCGACTATGACAGCCCTGCTTTTCAGGAGCGACTCAAGAAAATCGTGGCCAAATTGGGAGAAGCATGGGACAACGACCCACGCATTTTTGCCATTCAAATGGGTTTGATTGGACGTTTTGGCGAACATCACCGACCTGCGCCGACTGCCCAGCAGCGACGTTTGCTCACGGAAGAATTTCAAAAAGCGTTCAAAAACAAGCCGGTGATGGTGCGTCATAATGATCCCGAATTTATGGAGGCGGGCTTCGGAATCTATTACGACACTTTTGCGAATCTCAGCCGCGAACCTGAAAATGGTATTGAAGACCAATTTCCCTGGCAGGCCACTCATGTTTATCCAAATATCTGGAAAAAAGCTCCTATTGAAGGAGAAGTCGAATATAACTGGCAAAAAGAGCGAGACAGTGCGAAAGCGAAAGAGACATTCGGTCGGACATCAGAAGAAACGATGACCGTGCGAGCTTATCGAGATTACATGATCGACAAAATACGTCGTTATCATGCCAGTTATCTCGGCTGGATATCTGATTATGACGCATCAATTCCCGATGTTCTGGCAGGCGCGGCAGAAGTTCAAAAAGCGTTCGGATATCGTTTCGTGGTCGATCAGGTTAGTTATCCGCTTTCTGTGCAGCCAGGGCAAAAACTCACCGTGAAACTTTCTGTACAAAATACAGGAAGTGCCCCATTTTATCTTGATTGGCCAGTTGCTGTCGGATTGCTCGATTCTGAAACGAAAAAGGTGGTCTGGTCTGCTCCACTGAATAACGTGGACATTCGCAAATGGTTTCCCGGCGAAGACTGGGACAGTGCAGCATTTTCATACATGAAAAAGGCCCAATTGAATCAGGAGGAAGGAGATGCAATTTTGCCAGCGGATATTAAAAAGGGAGAATATATTCTCGCACTTGCCATTCTCGACAGACAAGGTGGAATGACACCAAGTGTTCGTTTTGCAATGACAAACTATTTTCGCGGCGGCTGGCATCCACTCGGATACATTGGAATCGGCAAAACGATCAAAGAGGCGGCATTGAAAGATATTCCGTTCGACAATCCCGCCTTCGATGACACCCTTCATTACAACGTGCCAGAAAAACTGCGTGCTGTTCAAGAGCCTCCGATTCCACCAATCGAAGCTGTGGATGTATGGAGTGCTGATCCTCAAACGGAACTTATAAATCCTTGGCGATATTGGGTGATACAATCAAAAAATAAAAACGTAGAAAAAGAGATTTTTTCGGATGGTCCCGCCGGATGTCGTGTGATGCGTGTTTCGGGTGATTTGAGCAATGGAACGAGTCTTGATTACGCATTTGGCAGAGAAATCAAGCTCGAAAAAGGTCATTATCGTTTTGCTTTTCGTGTTCGTGGCACACCTGGTCAAATAGTCGAATTTGGTTTGGGCGATGGTTGGCGCGATGTTTCCAAGGAGAAAAAAATATCGCTGACAGACCAGTGGACAGAACATGTCGTGGAATTTGAGGTAAATACCACTTTTAACGACGAAACGACACTTCGTTTCAGTTTGCCGCGAGTTGAAAATTGTACTTTCGAACTGAGCGATACTCGTCTCAAAAAGGTGAATTGACCGGCGCAAATAACCGAAAGTATCTATACAAGTTTTGTATCCATTCGCGGTTTTAGATTTTTTGAATTGACAATTCACACACGGTGCGGTATAATTTGATGCCGGAGGACGTTTTATGGAAATTGTCTATTCACGACAGGCGGAAAAATGGCTCGACAATCACGATGACAAAACGGTAAGCCGAATTTACGTCGCTCTGAAAAAATTGCCACACGGCGATGTCGTTCGACTAGTTGGGGCAAACAATGAATGTCGTTTGCGAGTAGGAAAATATCGAATCGTTTTCAAGATCAATCATAACAGTGTTTGCGTATCGAAAATTGACTCGCGAGGAGGTGTCTACAAATGAATACAGCGCGAAGTTATAGACCGGAGTTACACAACGCCGTCGATTTGCTGCCGGAAGTTGATGTCAAACGAGTTTTAATCATGGTTTCAGCATTGATCGACGATTCTGCCGTTCCTGATGCAGAGCGCGAGGAAATCGATGACGGATTCGCCCAAATAGCCAGCGGCGATTGCATTTCCGGCTCGGATTATATGGCGAGGCGCGGCTTGTTAGCAAACGCTGGCGGACGATGAGTATGCGCTTCGAGCTGGTGCGTGAACACCGGCATTGTAGTTGCGTAGCAACGACCAGATCGTCAAACAATTTTTATTTCACCACAAATCGTCATTGACACACACTGAAGTGTGTGTTAAAATGAACAATGTCTGTTTGTACAGGTTGATGTGAAGCGGATAATTGTTCTCGTATTTCAAAACGAGAACCCCAGAGAAGAAACCTCGGAAGACGGGGGCGAACTGGGTTCGACCGGACTGGCGAAGATTGAGTTGCGTGCCGTGGTTGGTCAGCAGGCCACGTTAAAAGCCGACTACTAATTTCAAATGCCGAACCTAAACTGGCATTGGCCGCCTAATAAAAGGTGACCCCGAACCCACTTTGTCGCCGAAGCAGAGTGAAGTTCGGACGACTTTTCGGATCGTTTCTGCACAAGTCGATTACTGCGGAAATTAAATTTGTTGTCGAACCGTCTCTGAGAGACCATCGCCGATAAGGGCTCGATGAGACTAAAATTAAAGAATCGGATATGCACGTAGACGCTCCTTGTGAGCGGTTTCGGGACGCGGGTTCAATTCCCGCCGCCTCCATTTTTTGTGACTGCCGTTTTAGCTTGCTTTTTGAAACAACAGCTTTCTACGAAAGCTGGCTAAACCTTCAACTTTGTGCCGTTTTCAGTGTAGTATTTTAATGTATTTATAACTTTTTAGAGGAGAATTTGACGTGGGGACGAAAAAAACTGGAAAAGGACGACGCAAAATTGGACGAAAAAAACGACGTATGCGATCCAAAATTCGCCATCGAAAAGATTAGTGCAGTTTTAGTCCCATCTCGCAAAGAGCCGCCGTCAGAACTGGTAATCTTGTGCAGTCGGCGGCTTGTTTTGCCGGTTGTTTTTATGACGCAGCAGTGTTTGTAAAACGACCCCAAATCTCCCAATCAGAGGCAGAATGCTTTCTGTGAAGGGGGATTGAACAGTCAAGTGCGGCTTTGCTTTGTTTCAGAAGTGCCAATTCATTCCACCTAAAATGGTGTGGGATGAATTTGCGCCGTTTGTTTCGGCTGTATAACGAATATAAAGAGAAAGACTCTTTCCTCTCATTGCCGTGATTCCGCCGCCAAGATATGCTCTTGTTCGTGCGTTTTGGAATCCAGGAATCGCATAAACGGCTGGTGTCGCAGAAAAATTAGCGACATCAATTAGTGATCGTTCTCCGAGTTCTTGTATGATTCCGCCGTAGATTCGCGGCGAAGTGGTGCCATAGATATTTTTCGTCTGCCATGAATATCGAACGCCCACTTGCAGCGCAGTGCTTTCGTTTCTTTTGCTCATTGCTGCAATGTTTTCAGCTGAAACATGACGTATTCCGAGATGTGGTTCGACCCGTCCGAGTCCTTGTTCCCACCATGTTCCCGTTTCGGCTTTGATACTCCACTGCATCGATTTATTGTCGTCGAACTTCATTTGCGCACCTCCGCCTTCGACATCAAAAAAGAGGCGACGGAGCGTCCAACGTCCATAAATGGTGCCTCCAATATGTTCAAGAGTCAGTGAGTTTCGCTGAAAATTTCTCGACAGATCAGTGACACTGCTTCCGAGAGAACATCCGATGAGAATGTCATTTCGGAGAATTCGGTCAAATCCGATTGTTCCGCCATAAGCCGAGGCGTTCAATTTTAGACCAGCGACATCACCGTGCAAATTTGTCCAGTTTCCGAATCCCCGAATCCATGTTCGCCAAACAGGCGAAGCTTGTGAGGAAGCCAAATAGACCGAATTGCTAGAATTATTTTGATAGTTGGAATAGTTGAAATCACCAGAATAGCTGAAACTATCAGAATAACAGGAATTGCCAGAATGATTGGAATTGCCAGAGTAGTTGGTATTATCAGAATAGTTGGAATTGTCTGGACATTCTGAATTATCAGAGCGTTCTTGCGAGAATGCCTCAATAGAAACAAAAAGAAGAACCAAAAGAAAGCAAACGAATCGAGGCATTTTGACAACATGTTTAACAACGTGGACAACGTGCTTAGCAACGTGTTTAACAACGTGTTTTATTCGTGTGCTGCAATTTGAAAGTTCGGCAACAACCTTCGGAAAGCCCGAAAATTGTTGCCGTGTAAATTGGGGACGATTTTTCATCACCTGTTGAGTGTTTGTTCATTGCCCCGAGATGGGGCGAAACTGCAAATCATTTCCCATGAACACAAACTAAAAATCATTTCGATACCAAAAATCATTTCAGCTGAAAATTACTGAACGGCGGCGGGATTTGTCGCTTCTGCCACTTGGGCTGGTTTTGTATCAGCAGGCTTTGCAGCGTCAGTATTTGCAGCATGTTCGGCGTTTTCAGCACCTTCTGTTTTTGCGGGTCCAGGCACCATGAAAGGAACTTGTGCGATGACACCATCAGGATTTGCCCGGGCAAAAACCATCAATTTGTCATCTTTGTCAAATCCAGCGCGGAAGAAGAGGCCATCATTGACCGGCTGTCCTGCAACATAAGAACCTTTCGGACTGCGAATAATCATTTCGCCGCCATCTTGCTGCGAAGCACCGATTTCAGTTTGGAATTTCCAATTGGTCATCGGTGTTGTCATAAGATCATCAGGACTTGTCATCATTCGGTTTCCGACGAAAATATGTCCCTGAAATTGAGTTCCGATGAATTTTTTTCCGAGGACTACATTGTTTGCTAAAACGGAGCCTTCTTTAATGACGACATCCTCTTTTCCCTCTTGGTCGAAAAGAGTCGCCATTTTTGTGATTTTCAATTCACCGACTTCGAGTGCATCATACTTTGTTTTGCCGGCAGCAAAAAAGACGACAGCGGCTCCGACAAGTCCGCCAACAATCGCCGAAATCACAGAATTTGTTAATTTTTCGTTCATGCAGTATTCTCCTGTGCAATGAAAGTAATGGGGGGAAGGGTGTCCGAGCCGTCTTCACAAGAAGATCGGTTTATAGGTCTACAAGCACCAATCTGCGAGAATGTTAACAAATAGTGAAAATCAAATCCATATCAATTTTCATTATTTTTCAAAATAGTGCATATTTTTTGTATCTGGTAAATCAAAAAATGTGATTGCATTAAATTAACGTCAAATTGAGTTGCCATTTGATCGGATTTGGTATACAATTGGAATTGTGTGTTCAGGGACATTTTATTTGTGCAGTCGGAGTTATTTATGTCAGAAGCATCCGTTAAACGGAAACGAAAGCCGCCGAAGAATGATTTTTCGGCTCCGGTCAATCTTTCGGCGATGTCGCATGTTCCTCCTCATAATCTCGAAGCTGAGCGTGGTTTGATCGGGGCACTTCTTCTCGATCCGATTTTATGTGATGATGTCGTTTCACTTGTGGGAGCGGACGATTTTTATCTTGATGCGAATCGTCGCATTTACGCACACATAATTGACATGCGGAGCAGCGGCAGTGGAATAGACTTAGTTTTGCTTCTAAATCGACTTCGTGATTCTGGTGAACTGGAAGGGATCGGCGGCGAAGCGTATATTGGCGATCTGATGAGTTCTGTTCATGTGACTGCTCACGCCATTTATTATGCGACAATCGTTCGAGAAAAGGGGACACTGCGGCGGCTGATTCACGCCAGTTCGTCTCTGATTCAAGATGCGTTTGCTCCCGAAGTTGTCACGAAAGACTTGTTGAATCGCGGTGCAATGCAGATGTTCGAACTCTGCGAAACACAAACGACGGGGCAAATTACGTCATTGTCTTCAGTGATGCAGCAGGCGGCGGATTATATTGATGCCAGAATGCAGGGCAAACACGATGACAGCATTTCGACTGGGTTTCACGATCTTGATGAGATGCTGGATGGTTTTCATCCAAACGAATTGATCATATTGGCGGCCAGACCAAGTGTTGGTAAATCGGCATTTGCTCTGAATATCGCAGAAAATGTGGCGGTGAAACAAGGACTGACCGTTCTTTTTGTCAGTTTGGAAATGGGAAAACTTGAGTTGGGACTTCGCCTAATTTCGTCTCGTGGTCGAATTCCAGGAGATCGCATTCGCAAGAATCGAATGTTGGCGGACGATAAAACACGTTTTGTCGAAGCACTGAATGAATTGGCCCCCGCTCCGATTTTCATTGATGACACGATGGGACGGACAATTGGCGAAATAGCGGCGACAGCACGGCGTTTGAAACGACAAAACGATTTGCGATTGATTGTGGTCGATTATCTCGGATTGATTGAGCCGGACAATCAGATTGATTCGCGGCAAGAACATGTCGCCAAAGTAACAAGACGACTGAAAGGAATGGCGAGAGAACTAAGAGTGCCGGTTTTGTGTTTGGCTCAATTAAACAGACAGGCGGAGGCGACACGAGACAACAAACCCAAACTGGCACATTTACGAGAATCAGGTGCCATCGAACAAGACGCAGATGTCGTGCTTTTTGTGCATCGAGAGGAGGTTTTTTTAGACCGCGAAACAGCCGAGCAGAAAGGACTCGTCGGCAAAGCAGAAATTATCGTCGCCAAACAGCGAAATGGTCCATGTGGCGAAGTGAATTTGACGTGGATCGGCGAAAATTATCGTTTTGCTGACTATTCGAATCACAGCGATATTGAGCCACATCCTGATTTTGAAAATATCGAACATTTTTAGTACATATCCGTGAACGGGTTTTGTTTATCGAGCCGGTGCGTGAGCAGCGGCATTAAATCAACTTTTTACGATAAAATTCAATTGCCATGAAATTGCATTTCCGAATCCCGTCGGGATTCAATAATGGTAGAAACACGAGCATCAAAAACGTCAGATCGGGGTTCAATATCGGTGACCATAATTCAACTCCGACGGAGTTGTGTGTGTGTTTGTGGGCAATTCGTTTCTACCATAATTGAACACCGCCGGTGTTCGGGGACAACAAACCCGCCGAATAAACCCGCCAACTTACGTTGGCGGCTCGCCGCGCCGGCGGCTCGATAAACAAAACCGTGAACGCATGCACAATGCCAATTTTTTACATATCAATTAACATGAACCACATTTCCTCTTTTTTTTGTCGTTTCCCATTTTTAGTATTCCTTTTCGGATTCTGCTTCGGATATTTATCCAGCAATTCGATGGCACTGGCACAATATCCATTTGATGAATTAGTCCGTCCATATCCGAAAACGATCAAAGAGCAACCTCTCGTCGCCAAATTTGACTGCAATGAAGCCGAGTTGCCAAAGTGGAAAGCACTGCATCAGGCGGCTTTGTCGGCCAATGATTCCAAATTTATTCGCATTGAATCGAGTGGAAATGATCCATATATTCTTTTGCCGGAATTTGATAATAATGAGGCAGGAACATTTAGATTGTTGGTTCAAATGCGAAACACAATGCGACCAGATGCCGAGGTGTTTTGGACAACAGAGAAAAATCCGAATTTTAATGGAGAAAATTCGGTTCGATTCGGTTTCTATCAAGATCAACCAGAGAACTATGTCGTCGATTTTGTGACCGATTCTCCACTGAAACGACTCCGATTCGATCCGGGAACATCGCCCGGAATCGCCGATATTGAATCGATTCAGCTGCACCGAATTGTTTATGCGGAAAAGGAATTGCCACAAACAGACTGGTATAATCCGAACTGGGCAAAATCAGTAACAGAATGGGTGACACTCACGGCGGGAAACAACACCGTTCGCTTCGACAAAAATGGAGTCGGGGCACAAATTTTCGTATCAGAAAAACACGTCGGTGATATTTATCCACTCGTGCATGTAAATCCGAAATTGCCACTCGGCGGAGTACGCAAAATCCGCACATTTTCTTCTGACATGGATAAATCAATATCAGGCAGAGATACATTGAACCCAGTTCGGAGTAATGTAAAATCGAGTACAGACAAATCGGTTGTTTTTGAGCTTTTGACCGATGTTGGAATCAAATTTTTACTCGAATTCGACATCAACGAATCGAGCGTTTCTTTTACGCAAAAATCGAACACACCGGTGTTTGGCCCCGTGTTTCGTCCGACTGGTGTCATGGAACAAGCACTTTTGTGTGGTGTCGAATACTTGGAACGAAAAGAACATTCTTCGGCGACAGCAGACATTGAAACCGACGAACATTTGCGTTTTGCTCCAAATAAACAAAACATCACGATTCCATTTATGGCAATTGTGACCAACCAAGTCGGGTTCGGACTTCTTTGGAGAAACGTGCAAGAAACGCAGCCGATTTTTGCGACTCCTGACTTTATTTGCGGTGATTCGAATAGTCATGTGATGAGTCTGTTCGGAAACAATCTGAGTGGCACACTGAAAATTTTGGACTCTCCCAGTTACGAAAAAGAGCCACAGCAATTGCTTCCACTGGAGGAATTGATTCTTTGGGCAGTCAATCAAGTGGGGTTTCCCGAATTGCCAGAACGTCCACGAAATGATGAACAGCAGCGACAACTCAGTTTGGACGGATATAACAAATCGATCTTATTCGTTCCTGAAATGGGGTGGTATCATGCGACGATGACTGACACAACAAACTTGCCGTTTAAGCCGATGTTTGGAACGGATTTTATTTCGGCAATTTGGCAACTAACAGGAAACATCCCAGAAACGCCAAAATGGGTTCATGGCGGCGGACATTTGCGAAATCCGGTCTGCTTTTTCGTTACAGACAGAGTCCCAGAGTTAGTAAATTGGTGTCGCGCGGAATCACAACATATTATGAAACAGCAGCGCGAAGATGGCTCATTCGAATATAATGGCATCTTTTTGAAAGGACACTGGGACAAAACCGCCTCTGGATATTGTGGCAATTTCTTGTATCGACTTCTTTATAATCATCGCATTTTGGGAGACGACGACATTTTGGCGGCGGCGATCAAAGGACTCGATTTTGCGAACAAATATCGAACTCCTCGCGGAGCACAAACTTGGGAGCTTTCACTGCACACTCCTGATATAATGGGCGCATCTCGATTGTGCATGGCAAATGTTTGGGCTTTTGAAGCGACCGGAGAGCAAAAATACTTGGACTCCGCACGTCGATGGGCGGTGACTGGTTTACCTTTCGTCTATTTGTGGAGCGATGAATCAATCAAAGCACGAGCAGAAGGAATTACTGAAGTTGTTATGAAATATGCGACGACACCAGTTTTCGGAGCGACTCAGTTCAAAGCACCCAACTGGATCGGACTGCCGGTTCAGTGGTGTGGTCTCGATTATAGTGAGGCCCTTTTCATGCTCGCAAAACACGACCAAACTCTCGATTGGAAAAAAATAGCAGAAGGAATTTTAGTAACAGCTGAGCAAATGCAGTATCCGAGTGGGCCATGTGTGGGACTTTTACCTGACTCATTCGTTTTGAATACTCAAAATAGAATGCCGTTCGACATCAATCCATCTGTGTTGATCATGCAGCGACAACGTTTACTGGGAAAACCCGATTCGGTTTGTGTCGCAACTAGTTCTGATGCCAAAAATCGAGTTGTTTCTCCATTTCCGGTGACTCTCAAAATGCTTGATTCTGCGGTCAATGCAGGTTCCAGTCACGATACTAATTCCAAGAATTGCCGCGCCGTTATTCAAGGAAAAAAAGGGACGACATACCAAATTTTGATCAATGGAAAGGAAATTCAGCCAATCAATTCAGAGGGGGAAGATTGTTTCGATTTTCATGCTAAATAGGAACAGAATGTTTTGTTCCATTTTGCAGAAAACGGGGACTCCCGCAAAACTGCGGAAGTATTGTCTCGTCAAAAGTGGGCAAAATGTTAAAATTTATGGAGGAGCGAAACATCGAGCCGGTGCGCTTTGGCGAGCCGCCAACGTAAGTTGGCGGGTTTGTTGGCGAGCCGTCGGCGTAAGTCGGCGGTGTGTTCGGCAACAATCGTCAAAAAATACAACAGTCCCGGAGGGATTCAATATCGGTGACCATTATTCAACTCCGACGGAGTTGTGAGTTTTTGGGCGATTCGTTTCTACCATTATTGAACACCGACGGTGTTCGGGGACGAATTCCGATGCCAAACAAAACCCGCCGAACAAACGCCAGTGTCTACAAAAAGGCCGCTGCTGAAAGAGAGTAGACTTGAAACTGGTGTGAGTAACGAGTCCAAATGAGATAGAATCCTCGCTATTCGGTCAACAACGCGTTTGCTGGAGTAGATGTTTTTATGCCTTTCTTTTCAAATGTTCCCGAATCATTTGGAAGTGTTTTCATTTCCATGAGTTTTTGCCGAGCTTCTGGGGATTCCATCAAATACGAATCAAGAAAGAGTAATGTCAGCTCTTGTATTATTGGCTGATACTTTTTTTCGAGAGCTGAAAGTCCACGAAATCGCGCATGTCCAGAGAAAAGCATGTGATCACCGTCGTCAAAAATTGCCAAAAACTGTTCCGTTTCATCAATGCTGTCGAACGGAATACGACGATGCACCGGTTCTATTTCTGGAAGAATCGGACTATAATCTTTCGTTCCTGTCAGGAACATGATCGGCGTTTTCACTTTTTCAAAGACTTGTTTGGCATCACCATTCTCCGGTCCAGCCGCACTCATTGCAATCGCCGCCTTTATTCTTGAATCGGGTGTATATGGCAAACGTCCAATCATTGCTGTGGTTGTATGCGAACCGAAAGAATGACCGCCGATCCCAATTCTTGACATATCTATAATGCCAAATAATCGCTCTGACTTGTCATTGTTTTCATTGCGACATTTCAATTCATCGAGAACAAACTTGGCATCACCAACTCGATTTGTTGCTTCTTTTGCAGTCACAGCGGATCGCATCGCTTCTAAAACGCTTCTTTCCCCACGATTTTTCCAAACGGCGCCGTCGCTCCCATGATGCTGCATTACAATCACGACATATCCATGATTTGACCAAAAATCGCCGAGATATGGAAAACCGTCTCGTGAACCACCGAGTCCATGAGACAAAAGAACGACTGGATGTCGCACCACGATTCCATCTGATTTTTCAGGGAGATAAATGCGGACTGGGACGGTTCTGTCGCGTTTGGAATCATACCAATCTTCGGTGTATGTCGAAGCGATGGCACATGAGGCGAAAAGAAAAAGAAAAATCACGAGTTGATTAGTCATTCGATGTATAATGAGTGTTGATATTTTTCGCATCGTCGTCAATTAGCATTTGTTTAGCAAAACAAAGCAAATTTCCGAAAAAATATAGAAATGATACGAACAAAAATGTTGTTTTATTGTGGTTCAAAGTACATGCCATCGAATTACGTCGGTATATTCAGTGTATGAGATCAGTGTATGAGAATATCTTTTCCATTATAACGTGCCATAATTCGATGACAATGCAGTAGTCTTCGTGTGAATTTGGGGCGATGATATTTGTAACTGGTGATTTTGCACTATTTATTTTCACTATTTGTGGGATTGTCACATCATTTTGCATGTGGTACAATAGACGAATCGAAATGGGATTCCCGTTCACTTGACTTGAAAGGAGATATTTATGAACAATTTCACAAATCAGCCAAATTCTGGATTTGATGCGACATTTGCCGCCCCCACCGATTTGTTTGCAGCGGCGGCCTCCGCAGAAGCGAGGAGTAGTTTCATCACCAAAACGTATCTTTATTTGGCCGGTGCAATTTTGGCACTGGTGGGCATCGAAATCGCCCTCTTTCAAATCGTCCCAGTTGAGCAAATCACTCAATTGATGACAGGAGGAAAGTTTAGTTGGTTGATCGTGCTCGGTCTTTTCATCGGAGTCAGTTGGATCGCCAATTCGTGGGCACTAAATTCGACGAATTACGGACTCCAAGTCGCAGGTCTCGGATTATATGTCGTCGCCCAATCAATCATTTTGCTGCCGCTCCTGTCGATGGCATATTTGATTTTGCCCCCAGATGAGGCGAGCAAAACTATTTTGTCGGCGGCAATCACGACTGCCGGACTATTTGCGATGTTGACAATTGCCGTTTTTGCAACACGAACCGATTTCTCTTTTTTAAGAACTTTTTTGGTTTTCGGAAGTCTTGCCGCACTGGGATTCATCGTCGTTGCTATTCTTTTCGGATTCGCTGTTGGTCCGATGTTCCTATATTTAATGGTGGCTTTGGCATGTGGATACATCTTATACGACACATCAAATGTGCTGCATCATTATCGAATCGGTCAACATGTCGCCGCTTCACTTGCTCTTTTTGCCTCGGTGATGCTCCTTTTCTGGTACATCCTCCAAATTTTCCTTTCGAGACGTGATTAGTATCCATAAAAAATAATGTATTCGTTCACGAAGATAGTTGTTTTTTCCACAAATTTTCATAAATACAGCTAAAATTCGATTGTCCTAAAAGGATGCAACAAAATTTGCACCGATTTACAGCATGGACGCGAATTTTGCATTAAAAAAATCTAAAACCGTGAACGGATACGAAAACATTTGTCGCAAAATATAAACATTCCGTCAAAAGCCTAAATTTCAGATAACAAATACTTTTTAATTTATGACAACAATTTTAACAGTTCGCCGCAACAACAAAGTGGCCATTGGCGGCGATGGGCAAGTGACACTTGGAAGTGCGATAATGAAGGCGGATGCCAATAAAATTCGCAAGTTACTGGAAGGACGAGTCATCACCGGTTTTGCCGGTTCGACCGCAGATGCGTTCGCTCTTTTAGAACGATTTGAAACAAAATTGAAGGATTATCCGTCGAATGTTCCTCGTGCTGCGACGGAATTGGCAAAAGAGTGGCGGACCGACCGCGCACTTCGGCGTCTCGAAGCGATGATGATAGTAATTGATACAAAATCGACTCTCCTTCTTTCGGGAACAGGCGACGTTATTGTTCCATCGGACGGTATTTTGGCAATTGGGAGTGGTGGAAATTTTGCCATGTCTGCGGCCAGAGCATTATCGAAACACAGTCAACTTTCCGCTTCGGAAATTGTTCGTGAATCGCTTCTGATCGCATCTGAAATTGACATTTACACGAACCAAAAAATTGAAATCGAAGAACTTGATGAATAAGAATAACGAGAAACGCCGCATTTTGGCAAGTGGGTTTATATGCGTTTAATCGTAACAATTTTATTGTTTTGTCTCTTTAGTTCTGTTTTTGTGCAGGGCGATGGTGATTTTTCACCACGAACCGGAGGCGTGTTGTTTCATGCAATTTTTGATCCAATCACAGAATCGAAAAATGGAAATGATTGGCCCGACGACTGGACTCGCGTGGCTGGAATTGACAAAGGAGTTTCGTTTCCGGCATATATCCCAATTAGCATCACAGAAAATCCGAATCCATTCAGTAATCACTCGCTCCGAATGAAAATTCGCGGCGGCGCGGCGGCGGCAATGTCACCGAAAATTCCAATTGCTCCTGGAATGAGTTATGGCGCATCTGTTTATGTCGATGCAGAAGGCATGGATGATGTGACCGCATCAATGGTTCTTCTTTTTTATAGCGAAAAACAAACGACCCCGATTCACACAGTTCGCTCCGAAAAAGTTAAAGATACAAATGGCTGGCTTCATCTGACAATTGATCCGATTGTTGCAAATATGCCCGGTGTTGCTTTTGCATCCATCGGACTTGTTGTACTTCCCGAATTACGGCAAGATTACAATGCGACAGTCGATTTTACAAATGTGGAATTGTTGGAACGCCCGACTGTTTCCCTCTCGATGTCGCAACAAAATCATCTCGTTTTTGATCCGCATCAGATAAGTGTTAGTTGTGCGATCACCGGAATTGATCCGACACAGGAAGTCATTTCGTTTCAACTCGAATCGCCAAATGGGCGTGTCATTGCAAAACGTGATATTGAAATGGTTGTCGCCAATAAACCTGCATCGCAATTTATCGTTCCCAAAAAACATTCGACAACTCCAGTTTATTCTGCCACTGCAATTTGGAAAGACATTCCCGTCAATTCTCCGGGGTTTTATCGAGTGCGATTAGTAACTCCCGAACAATATGCACAGAAAACGAAACAAAAAATGATCAAAGGGAGTGAGTTTGTCGATCCACTTCGTTTTTCGGCACATCTTTCGTTTGTGGTGATGACACCAGGCGATTTTATTCCAGATGGTGAATTTGGATGGAATCTGGCAAATTGGTCTCTCGATGAAATCAAAAATCGGAATGAACTTTTGCGACAATCCGCAATTTCCCGACTGAAAATTCCAGCGTGGTTCATAAATGGTTCAGAATCAAGCAATTCTATGTCAACAAATGCTGAATCGACAAATGCGGGATCAACAAATTCAGAAACAGAAAATTTTGGAGTAACTAATTTTGGATCGAACCAACAGCTTCTTGATTTGGCGATTCAATTATCGCAACAAAATGTCAAGTTGGTCGGTGTTCTCGATCCGATTCCCGCATTGATTCGATCAAAAATCAGAGTTGGGCCCGTCAATGCCGCTTCAATTTTTTCACTGGCACCGGAAATGTGGACCGATTCTTTGCAGCCACTTCTTCAAGATGCGTCGTTTTTGATTAAAGATTGGCAGTGGACATCTGATGATGATTTGACGATAAATGAAGTGCCAAATTTCGCACAAAAATTCGATGCAATGCGAAAATCATTTGACCGAAATAATTTAGGCTTCGGCATTGGTTTTGCTTGGAATTGGATATTATCATTTCCTGATACGATATTTTCGTCTCTCGGAGACGGAGCCACGCAGCAAGAAATAGAGGCATCCGATTTGGCGGCGGGTATTTTGCAGCCAGCCAATCAATATCGTTTCAATAATGTCGAAGGATTTCTCGCTCTTTCGTCTCCAGAAACATTAACACCCGAAGAACTTGGTTGCTATTTAGATGCGACCGGAACAAAAAACATTCGGCGATTCGTTTCGATCACTCCACTTTCATCATCAGAATATGGACACGAAGAACGTATTTCCGATTTAGTGCGCCGCATGGTTTTTGCTAAAATTCATGGGGCAAATGGGGTTTTTCTCTCGAATCCAATTTCTAAAAAAAGTGGTGTTCTTCATTCAGATACGACTCCGACCGAACTTTATTTGCCATGGAGAGTGACATCCCAAATGATTTCCGGCAAACGATTTTTGGGAAGTATCACTCTCCCGAATCGGAGCAGAAATTTTATTTTTGAATCGGAAAATGGTCGTGCTGTGATGGTCGTGTGGAATGACGCAGGAACGGATAATTCCCCCGTTTTGGAGATGCTGATTCTTGGCGCAGATGCAAAAGTTGTCGATGTTTGGGGGAAAGAGACTGAACTGGCGGCACAAGAAGCGAGACAAGTTATCTCCGTTTCGTCAATTCCGATTTTTGTATCGGATATTGATCTCGATATTGCAAAACTGCGAATTGGATTCGAGCTTGAAACGACTCACAGATCGAGTGTCATCAACTCTCCAGTGCCGATTACATTTTCGTTTCAAAATGATGCGATGACTCCGATTTCAGCTTCAGTAACGATAATTCCACCGCGTCCAGAATCGTGGAAAATGACTCCTCAGAAAGTAGGTCTCACACTCTCTCCTGGCATTCGTCAATCAGGAACATTTGATGTATCTCTTACCAATTCTGCAAATACAGGTGTGCAAAAATTTCGTTTCGATGTAAAAACAGAAGGTGTACGAAATCTTCAATTTGATGTTTATGCTCAAATGCACATTGGAAATCCAGATTTGCGACTCGAATTTTCATCACGTCTTATGAGAAACGGTGACATCGAATTGATTCAGGCTTTTATCAATGATGGCGAAACTCCTTTTACATATATCTGCCGTCTCATTGCCGGTCAGCGAGCTTTCCAACAGGTAATTTTGCGTGATGTCGGATTTGGTCGAAAAGAGTCTGTTTACACAATAAAAGATGGCCGAAAATTGGTCGAACAGGGAGTGAAAGAAATAACGATTCGAGCACAAACAGCCGCAGGAACAACACAGGGCGAGCCGATGACTTATACAATTCCTCTTTTGAATCCATAAATTGTAACAAAAAACTTTGGTAGTTCATCACAGCCGCTTTCTATAAAAGAGGGCAAAATAGATATACAATTTGCCATGTCACAAGAAAAGTATTTGAAGCCGGAAGTCATTCAAACGATAAAACGGCTCGATTTGCGGGCACAATTTATCGTCAAAGGGTTTTTGCATGGTCTTCATGCGAGTCCTCTGCATGGATTTTCGGTCGAATTTAGTGAACATCGAAAGTATACACATGGCGACGACCCCGCTGATATTGACTGGCTGGTATATGCGAAAACAGAAAAATACTACATCAAAAAATTTGAAGCAGAAACGAATTTGTTGGGCTATTTGGCCATCGACACGAGTCGTTCAATGGGATATACTTATCGACAAGAAATGACGAAATTCGATTATTCCATTTGTTTGGCCGCTTCACTCGCCTATTTGATGGTGCATCAAAATGATCCAGTGGGACTTGTCACGTTTGACGAAGCAATCCGAAAATCACTTGCTCCCAAATCACGTCGCACACACCTCGGATCAATTTTATCGATTTTGTCGAATCTTCAACCAAGTGGCAAAACGAACGTCGCCGCATCGCTTCATCAGCTCGCCTCGATGTTAAAACGGCAAAGTCTCGTCATGATTTTCAGTGACTTGCTCGAAGATTCGGAGACCATCTTAAAATCTCTTCATAAATTACGTCATTCAGGACACGACGTAATTTTGTTTCACATACTCGATGAGGCGGAGGCAAAATTTCCATTTTTTGGACGCGTGGAACTACATGATCCCGAAACAGATGAAAAAATACCAGGAGATGCCAGTGCGTTCAAAGCGGATTATCTCGCATCGCTCCAAGAATTTCGGGACAAATTTGCCGACGAATGTACTAAAACACGCATTGATTATGTGCCACTTGATACGAGTCTGCCATTTGATCGCGCTCTGATTGAATACTTGATGCGGCGGCGAAATCGACGATAATTGTGCAAAATGAAAAAATTTGACAATCTCCACTCGGTTTTCTGCAAAACTAAAATGAACCTCTTTCGTCAATTGCTGCAAAAAAATCAAAAAACGATTAAATTTTCTTGCTTTTATTAAGTTTAGAAGCTATTTTGGTAATAGGATGTGCGCATCACATGATTTGATTTTTTCAAAAACTGTCAAAGAAAATGGTTTTGTGAACAAAAATGGTTCAAATTGTTTCTGCGCGGTTCAGCAATACAAGTGGACATCTCCAATAATTCATTTTTCAAAAACACAAATTTCGTAATTTACTGGGTTTTTGTGTTAAAAATTGGCAATCGGTGAATAAATAGATGTGTCCAAGTGTATTATGCTTTTTGTAAAATAATTATGTATGATGCGGCGTTTTGTTGCCTGTTCAGTTGCCCAATTAGATTCTCCGAAACATATTCATGGCCATCATATTATTGCAATTTTTATTCGCTTGTATTGTCTTTCTGTGGATATTGGCCCCATTCGTGTCAATTGGCATCGCCATTTTTCTCTTTTTTCGATTCAATTCCATTCGAGACGAATTTGAAAATTTGCGTGACGATTTCCATTTTTTGAAAAATGCCCAGCAGCACAACAAAAAAGATTTGCATTTTGATGAAAAACGAGAAGTCGCCAAAGAAATGTCACAAAAAGCATTCGTTGAATCGCTAATACCCGGCACTCCAATTTCCGAATTGGTGATCGAATCAGTAACAAAATTGGAGACTGAAACAAAAACGGAAATTGAATCTGAAATTAAACCGGAAATTGAAATTGCAGACGAATCGGCAATTAAAATTTTTGCAAAACCAGCAACAGAAACAACTTCGGCAAAAATCAATCCTGAAATCGTGTCAAACATGCAGACAAAATCTGCTGTGAAAAAAGGCGATTCTTTCAGCAACAAAATTGGTAAGAAAAATGAATTGCTCCCCAGCAGATCGGAAGTTTCCGCACTAGAACTTTTGATTGGACGAAAAATCATATTATGGGCGGCGATGATTTTATTCGTTCTCGTTGCTGCATTTTTTGTGAAATATGCGGTCGATAACAATTGGGTCAGCGACACATTAAAAGTTGCTTCCATCGGAATTTTTGGCGGAATTTTTATCGCCGCCGGAAAGTATTTTTCCCATTCCGGTCTGCGACGACTTTCAATTGCCATGAATAGTGCTGGAATATCTATTGTTTTCTTGGCCGGATATGTTTCGTATAATTATTTCGATTTAATTCCAATAAAATATGCCTCAGTGATGATGATAATGATTGTAATTGGGGGATTTTTATTGTCGTCTTATTATCGGTCTCGACTTCTCGGAATTGTTTCTGTTTTCGGCGGACTTTCTGTTCCGATGTTGGTTCCTTCTGAAGTGGATCGCTATTTGGAATTTTTTTCGTATCTGGCCGCACTGAATTTGGGATCGGTCGTTCTTTTGAATGTGATGAAAAGGGCACCAATTGGATGCGTCGCCTTTTTCGGAACGCAAATCGAATTTTGGATGTGGCACTCTCGATTTTATGAACCGGAAAAGCTCGCCGCCGTGATTGGTTTTCAGATCATTTTATATCTGATTTATTTGATCGACACAGGAATTGCGGCTTTGCGACCGAATCAAAAGACGACCTGGGACGATGCTGTCCGCGCCGTTTTGTCGCCGATAGTTTTGGCCCAGTGTGTTTCATATTTTCTGTGGCATGATGAATTTTTTCGGGACTGGATCGGTATATTTGCTTTCGCATTTTCCGCATTTTATGCGATTCTTGCCGTCCTTTTCACACAACATTTGCGGCGGATTTTTGACAAAGAGATTGCCGCACAGTATTCCATATACTGGCTGGCTGGCCCAGTCGCGGCGGTGATTATTGCTGTGATGTTTGTCACTGTTGGAATTCCACTCCAATTTCATGCACGCTGGATTTCACTCGGCTGGTATGTCCTCACTTCGTGTCTCTGGTTTGCTGGTTTCAGATTTCGTCAGAAGGCGTTTGTCGTTCTTGCGGGCATCATTCATGTTTTAGCATTTGGCTGGTATATCACACACGATATTCCAATCCAAATTTCAGGTGAATTTAGTGCTGAAATTCTTTCGACATCACTTTTGCCGTCGCTCCTTATTAGTGCTTTTCTCATTGGAACATCAATCATCACAAAACAGTGGATTCGAGACGATTTTGCCACTGAAAAAGGGGCAAACACAAAACAAATGCTGCAAAGAAAGAATGCTGATGAAACCAATTCCGCTCTAAATTCGCTGCGCGGACTGGAAGGAGTCGTGATTGCATGGATGATTCTCTCTTTTGCAATGTGGCACTATTTCATTGAACATCCAATTTCTTTTTGGGAATCGAATTCCGTCGCATCACCGGAATTTGTTGCTCACTCGATGCTCGCTGTTCTCTGGACATTGTTCGCCTCGATTATTTTTGGAGTTGGTTTTGTCGTTCACTCAGCGAACATCCGAAAACTTGCAGTGGCTGGATATGTGCTGGTATGCGCCAAAATCGCCTTTTTGCAACTCTTTTTACGAGTTCCAATGGAATCGTTTCACAGAGCAAATGAGTGGGCATTCGGATATAACGAACCAAGTGGATTTGAAAGCTGGCAATTTTTCCTCTGGAATCCGTGGTTTGTGAATACTGTCATTCCACTTTTGGTGATGCTCATTTTGGCCGCATTATTGAAATGGCCTGCTTTCAAAGAGCGGCTGGACCAAACTGACACAAAATCGCTGAAAATTCTCGGTTTTAATGCACTCGTTATTCTCTGGATTCTCCTGACAATCGAATGTTTCATCTGCGCACATTCGTTTACTGTTTTGTCCGCACGATTCCTCGCAATTGATTGGACAGCACTTGCTTTGATCACTCTTTTGTGGTCTTTGTATGGCACGATTTTGATGGGGATCGGAATCGCCGCGCGGAGTCGTGCTATTCGGACATTTGCCTGTGTTGTTTTCGTTATTACTGGACTGAAAATTTTGTTGCCCGACATGATTTGCTCATCTGCATCGACACAGGTTTTGTGGAATGCTTATTTTGTGCCGACTATCCTTTTTATTCTTGCCATTTTTATTTTTACTATTTGGGCAAACCGATTATCGAAGCAGACAGACATATATGAAAAGAGGACTTTCACCAGTTTGGGAATCTTTGCAACTGTGCTGCTCTGGATTGCTGCTTCGTCTGAATGTTTCCATTATTTTAATCTCCAAATTGACTGGCCTCATCATTTGTATATTGGACTCTGTTCTGTCACAATTTTTTCGACATTGTTTGCTCTGATTTTGGTTTTTGTCGGTCTAAAAAGAGAAATCATGCCAATCAGATGTCTGGGATATTCCATTTTGATATTGACTGTTTTGAAAGCGTGTTCGATGGAATTGGTACAAAGACCGCACGACTTATATCCATTTTTGAACATATTCTCTTTGTCGTTCTTTTCTCTTTCGTTCACTGTGATTTTGGTGTCCCTTCTGGTACTCGCCTCATTGCCGCCGCATCGTCGCATCGAACGAATCTTGATTTGCCTTTTCGGTTTCGGCGGACTGGCACTTCTCTGGATATGTTCGTCTCTGGAATGTTATGATTCTGTCGTGGTACTCAGTGAAACGAAGTCCGAATCTGTGAGACAAGCACAAATGGCGGTTTCGATTTTGTGGTCTATTTTCGCTGGAATTCTGATTGCTGTCGGATTCGTGTTTCACAGTGCGGTTTTGCGATGGTTTTCGATTACTCTTTTCGGAATTACCACGATGAAAGTTGTGGTTGTTGACATGCAGGGACTCGATCAGTTATATCGAATCGGTGCTTTTTTCGTTTTGGCTGTCGCTCTTTTTCTGGCCGCCTGGACATATCAACGATTCCGCGATAATTAAAATTGGTTATATGAATTTCGCACTGAAAACTGTTTCGATTCGGCAAATGGGAGCCGGAAAGAAGAACATGACAGTGACGTATTGATGTAAAACTAAAACCATTTGAACCGTCAATGCGCTCCCTGCGGTCGCTCCTTTCCGGCTTCTATCAAAATTCCACAAATACCAATTCCTCAATTTTGTAATAGACATGTTCGACAAATTCCGAACAGACTCGTTATTTTATCAAAAAAACGAATTTTAATAAAATAGGAGTATTTAATGGAATTTGGCAAGTTTCCGAATAAGTCCATTAAAAATTCGACTGGACAAGCATGCAAGAAATAGATACGATTCGGATGTCGTCGGTTTTTTACACAGGTGTCATTGTCGAAATTGTGATTTTATAGGAGGCAAAAAATGATTGGTTCAACATCTTCAATCAATAATTACATGGGAGTGTTCGGTGTTTCAAAGGATATTCCGACAAATCCACTTGCACAATCCAGTGGAAAAAATCCTGCGACAAAAACCGATTTTATGACGCTGTCACCGACTGCCCAAATGCTCCAACAGTTTTTGAGCATGGATGGCCAGGAAACAGGCGGCGGAGACACTGCTGAACTCGGAATGACTGGACTTGGCCAACTCAAACAGCGAGGTGAAATGCTGGCAAATTTGCTTCAAATGAAACTCAAAAGTTTTGAATCGACTCTCATCAGTAATGTTCAGTCAGCTGGACTGGATTTGCCCCAGAAAATGGATATTAAAGATGGAAAAGACGGCCTCTTTCCAACAAATGAAATGCCAAACAAAGCAAATTTAGAAAAATTATTGCAAGAAAACAAAGGACTTCGAGATCAATTTCAAGATGTTTCTAAATTGGCGGGGCTTCTTCAAATGCTTCAAGGAGCCGGCGGAGCACTGCAGTCGGGAGGAATACCAAATAATGTCGGCTCTGCTGTGACAAATCCGAGTGCATCGCAATATGCACTCCAGTCAAACCAAACACGATCAGCCGAGAAACCAGAAGCAGAATTTTTGGTCCGTCTCATGCAGGGAAGTGCATCTTATACATTTGAATAAAAATTCAAACCATCGAATATCTCACCTCATTTTAAGGATCGGTGCCCTGAGGGCGGAGCAGGACGAATGCATCAAAATTTTGTTAATTTGGGAAGGCATGTTGACAAAACAGGTAAAATAGAAGCCGGAAAGGAGGTGCGAAGCACCGTATTGACGGTGGTATTTTGGGGCAATTGGGGCAATTGGGACGAATGGAAGATTTGTTTGCAATAAATATGTTACAAACCGTCAGTACGCTGCGCTCCCTTCCGGCTGTTGTGTTTGCCTGAAACGCGTATTTCAACCAAATTAACAATGAATTCATGTTTTGATGCGTTCGCCCCGGAGGGCGGAATGGTGACAAGTTTGACGATTTTTCCAAATAACAGCGATAAAAACAACACGCTTTTGCACTGTGTTTTCAGAAAACGTGTCTAAATTTGTTAGTTTTTCCGTCTCCATTGGGATTGAAAAAAAAATGGGAGCGATTAAAATTATTGCTCACTCTCTAATACTATTAACTGTCCGCGCAGATTGTATGTTTTTGTGTTAAAAAAGCGACTTTTTGTGAACAGGGACAGTCTAATCATCATCAACTCTTTTCCTATAATGACACCGCAAGAAAAACTCGAATTGCTTCGTGAAAATATCAATCAAGTGGATAAAAATCTAGTTGAACTTTTCTTACAGCGAATGCAAATCACTGGTCAGATCGCAGAAATCAAATCCGATGGCAATATCGCTCTCAGTCACGGCAAACGTGAAAAGGAGATGATTGATTCGACATTACAGGCTTTTTCCCTGTCCAAAATCGAAAAAGGGGAGGTCATTACTTTTTTGCGTAATTTGATTGCCATCTCAAAAGTTTATCAGCGCACGAAACTTGTCGGTGATGCGAATCTATTTTTTCCAGCATCCAGCACCGATTGTTCTTTCGCCAAAACCGATTTCACAAAGAAAAAGATTGGTTTTCAGGGAATTCCTGGCGCATGGAGCGAAATAGGTGCCATCCAAATTTGTCCTAATGCAGCAGAGCGTGTCCCGCTGGAATTGTTCGAAGATGTTTTTGATGCGGTTTCGTCGCAACAAGTCGATTTTGGTATTGTTCCGATAGAAAATTCACAAACTGGTGCAATCGGCGAAGTTTATGATCTTTTGCGACGACAATCATGCTTTATTGTTGGAGAAGTTTGGGTCGATGTTGCCCACTGCCTTCTTGGTGTTCCTGGTGCAAAGGAGTCAGATGTTCGAGAAGTCTATTCGCATCCAGAAGGATTTCGACAATGCTCTCATTTTTTGAAGAAAAAGCATTGGGATTTTGCACCTGCTCGCAATACTGCGGTTTCTGCGCAGCTCGTGGCCGAACGAGGCGAAAAACGATGTGCTGCAATTGCATCTCGCCGCGCCGCAGAAATTTATGGTCTCGATGTCATCGTTCCAAATATAATCGACAATCCGAAAAATCGTACTCGATTCATTGCCATTGCCGCTGCTCCGATGTACGACAAATCATGTCAAACTGTGAGTATCACTTTTTCAACACAGCATTTGTCGGGCGCGCTCTGCACAGTGCTTCAATTTTTCATGCTGGCCGGAATCAATTTGAGCCGAATCGAATCTCGCCCTGTTTCTGCTGATAAATATCGCTTTTTTGCCGACTTGCAGGGAAATATTTTGGATGAAATTGTGCGAGACACATGCGAGCAAGTCTCTGCTCAGTGTGAATACTTGGAAATTTTGGGATGCTATTAAATTCTTAAAAGTGGTGTAATGAAATGAAATTGTTTCGATAATAATTTATGTACGCTTCGGTTACAAAAATCCCAATCCTCAACGCCGTCGGTGTGTTTTGGCGAGCCGCCGGCGTAAGTCGGCGGAGATGACGAGCGCGGGATTTTCCGTTTTGATATCGCCGAGAATTTGCGCGGTCGCATGATCGACATCCAGTGTCGCCAGTTTCATGGCGACGAGACAAAGATGATCGTCGATGGTCGTTTCTGTAACAGTTTGTGACTTCATGAACATTTCCGTCATCGCCTTCTGCGCGATCTTCCTTATTTTCCAAAAATCTGGTATAATAGCACTTTCTGTTGCCACTCATCCGCCCGTAAAACATTCAAAACACCATGACTTCTGGCACTGTTTCCGTACACGTCAAAGATCAACTTGCGGAACTCGTCAATTTATTTCGTAACAATATCGCTCAGTACAAAAGCGCAAACTACGACGAAGCAAACACACGAACCGATTTTATCGACAAATTCTTCGAGCTGCTCGGCTGGGATGTACGAAATACCGCCGGTTATTCCGAACAATACCGAGACGTGATCCGCGAGGATTCCGTGAAAATCGATAACCGTCCAAAGGCTCCCG
>JBOFGF010000322.1:0-9486 GCA_051649005.1 Thermoguttaceae bacterium
AAAAGGGACTTTTCACGATTCTTGCGACTGGTTCGAGTGCCGCGATCACGAATCAACTCGATTTCAAACCACGAGAATTTTGATGTCGACGGCGACGTTCTCCGAAAATGAGAAACAGCAAAGAAATAAAACCTACAAGTAACTCATCATGATACCAAAAAATAGTGGAAAAAGTGAGCTAAATTCATCTCGATTCCAGTATTGCTCTCGATTTTTGTGTCTAATCTGCTGCTTTGTAGCTACTTTTTGTTTGCCACAAGAAGTAATGTCGCAATTTCGTTTTGGTCAAACGAACGAAAAGAACGGGACAGATGGAGCAACAGGAAATTTTGGCCCGAAATTGGGTGCAAGTACCGAGCAAATATGGCGAACCGGAATTTCTATTGTTTCACAAACGCCCCTCTCCGATGTTACAATCACGATTCCAATTCCGATGGAATGGCCGGAGCAGCGAATTTTGCGAATCGATGAGAGCAAAATCGAAGGAGTTGTCAATCCACGAATCAGTTATAGAACCGTGAATCAAGGCGCACAAGAAATGCTTTTGACAATTGGTGCGATGCGACCAAATCGTCCTCTTGAAGTCGTTTTGGAAGTCGGACTTATAAATTACGAATTATTGCCCCCCGACAACTCTGATGACTATGTGATTCCAAGCAAAGTGAGGAAGGAATTTGAACAATACTTGAAACCGAGTCCATCAATTCAGTCAAGTGATTCCAAATTTGTGAAACTATTTAACCAAATTGCAAAAGATCGCAAAACCGACTGGGAAAAAGTTGAAGCTCTTTATACTTTCGTGCAGCACAATGTCAAATATGACCAAACACAAAAAACTAAGAAAGAGCGAGGTGCTCTGGCTGTTATTTCCGATCCAGAGGGAACATGGCATGGTGACTGCAAAGACATGACCTGTCTTTTTGTTGCACTTTGCAGAGCCGGCAAAATTCCAGCCAGAGTTGTCCGTGTTCCAGAACATTGTTATGCCGAATTCTATCTCGATGTGAAAGAAACTGTAAAAGAAATGCCAAACGAAGGAGTGTCATCGGTGCGCGGTGTCAAAAAAAGTCCGCCACAAGGATTTTGGTTTCCGTGTCAGGTTTCTGGGACATATTCATTTGGCGGTATTCCAGAGCGTCAACCGATTTTGCAAAAAGGGGACCTGTTTCCTGATCGTGAAACTGATGGACGGACCAAAAAGCTCTTTCTCGTTGAATGTTTTTCTGGTGCCCAAGAAAGTGGAGGCCCGCCTCCTAAATTCACATGGATTCACGAAGTACGCGGAAAATAGAAACCTGAGAAAATCGCCGTTTTCTAAATTTACATACTTTTGAATAAATTGATTTATGAAAACAAAAATCCAAAATTATAAAAATGCGTTTGCTCGAATTTTTTCATCCTTTGATCTTGCTAAATTGGCCGATGCCGCACAACTGGTCGCCACTACTTATGCAAACGATAAGCAAATTCTGACCGCAGGAAATGGCGGAAGTGCCGCACTGGCTATTCATTTGGCAGCAGATTTTGGTAAAAACGTGGCCGGTCCGAATGAAAAACAGCCGCGTATTCTGTCACTCTGCTGCAATACTGGAACAATCACAGCACTCGGAAATGACTGCGGATTCGACTCTATTTTTTCGTTTCAGCTTCGAAACATTATGAATCGTGGTGATTTAGTCATCCTCATTTCGTCAAGTGGAAATTCGCCGAACATTATAAAAGCCGCAGAATTTGCAAAATCGAATGGTGCCACCGTTTTAGGAATGACCGGATTCAATGGCGGCAAACTCAAAGAAATGGCGGATATATCTCTTCATGTTTCTTGCCCCGTGTATGAACTGGTCGAAGATGCACACTCTTTTTTCTGTCACGCAATTGTTCACGCATGTAAACGAGTGCCGATGGAGATCAATTAAATTTCCCGAAATCCGGTCGGCATTCAGGAACGAATCCCGACGGAGACGGGATTCGTGGCGCGACTTTTTTCCATCGTTCTATGACCTATGGGAGTGCTATTGTCTGGCCATCATTCACTAAACCGAGGAGACAAAGGAGCGTTTTTGTCGCCGTCGTATTGCCCTGAGCTTCTGAACCTGCGGGAATCGTAACAGAAATGGGCCTGACAGAACCATCACCCATTAAAAAATTACACACTCCTTGATGCATTCCTCCCCAGTGGAAAGCATCAGCACCAGTATCATCCGTATTATTTCCGTCAAAATTTGGGTCTTTGGCAAAACGTCCTCTGAAACTACGGAATGGCGCATGTCCAGCCAGTCCACCTGACATCATTATGGAGCAATCGCCGAGCTTTCCACGATTACTTGCACTGCCATTTTTGCAATCACCTTGATTATTGTTTGAAATAAACTTTTCGCCTACTATAATTTGATTGGTGCTTCCGTCTCTCCACCATGCCATAGTATCCATGGGGGCCCAAGTGCCGCGAGTTGAACCAAGTAGCTTCGCTGCACGAAACGGACCGGCATAATGCCGTACTTCCATAGTTGCACCTGCTCCACTTATTGGGTCATTTCCGCCCACTCCCGGATACCTCACCCAATTTGGCCAACGCGCAATCTCTGTTCCATATACGGCGGCGTAATCGGCCTGCGGTCCAAAGTTTGGAGCATCCCCATTAGTGGAAGCTGCCGGCGCATCTCCATAAGGGACGGGATTACTTCTGCGCGATGGGCAAAAATAAACAGGTACGGAATTACAAGCCCTGCGTTCATTTGCCGTCAAACCAGAAGTTGCCGTCAAACCCCAAACGGTGTTGTCAAATCGGTTGTTAAAGTCGCTAGTTTTGTTTCGCAACAACTCATAGACCGAACCCTGTTCCAAATAGGGCAAAATGACTCCCCAAAAGGTGACTCCAGAAAGTCCATCACCCGTTGGGGTGGTTACCATTGCTGGCGGCAATCCATTTATCGCATCATGAAATCCATGTACTGCTAATCCCATTTGCTTTAGATGATTCGTACACTGCATTCTTCGTGCGGCTTCTCGGGCAGCTTGCACGGCAGGCAAAAGAAGGGCGATCAAAACGCCGATGATGGCAATGACGACCAAAAGCTCAACGAGAGTAAAAGCCGCAAAAAAACGGCGACGATCTGCCTTTTCTGAATTACCCCCCCCCCCCATCTTAACATTTTGGAAGAGTTTTGCGATAAAATTCGTCTTCATTTTTTAGGTTCCTTTGTGAAAAAATAAACAAAACAACCGCTTTCTACGAAAGCGGGCTAAACGGCGGCTCGCCGGAGCGCATCAATTCGCATTATAAACGAATTATCGGCAATAGCAAGAGAAATTTTTCAAGATATGCTATTTCTTTGGATATTCGACTGTAAAATCATATCGTTTTACACCGGATTTGACCTCGCAAGAAAGTGGCGTTTTTTCGGTGTCGGCAAAATCGGCATTAATGAGCTGTGTGGATCGCTCTTTGTCGTCAGTGATTTGTGCCCCCATGACAGTGACTTTGTAGGTTCCCGCTGGCAAACCGTCGTTCACGCCAATTGATCCGAGTTGGTATTCTCCCTGTTCATTGAGATTGCCATCGGCCTGAAATGTTGACGTGGAAAAGACAACGACTCCAGTCGTGAGCGGCTTTCCATCGGGAAAAGTGACCTTTCCACCAAAAGGGACAAGCCCTTTTCCGCAGCCAGAAACAATCGTCAAAAGAAGAACAAAGCCGAGAATAAAAGATCGTGTTTTCATGGTATTATAAAAAAGGGAAAACAACCGCCGACTAACGCCGGCGGCTCGCCGGAATAACCCGCCAACTTACGTTGGCGGCTCGCCGGACAAACGCCAAAATGGTCATTTTGTATCTTTCATCAATGTCCGCTCAATGAAAGATGTGTCGAGATGCCCCGCCTGAAAATCAGGATGCTCCAAAATTTTTAACTGAAGTGGAGCAGATGTCTTGATACCATCCACTTTCAATTCCACCAAACAACGTCGCATCGATTCGATGGCCTCTGCTCGCGTCGGTTGATGCACCAGCAGTTTTCCGATCATCGAATCATACGATGGACTGACGTTGTAACCTGAATGGACGTGAGAGTCAAATCGGATTCCAAACCCACCTGGCACGATCATCCGCTCAATTTTTCCGGGTGATGGTCTGAAATTATGCTCGGGGTCTTCGGCGTTGATTCGACATTCGATGGCGTGTCCTTTTGTGGTAATGTCAGATTGTTTGAACGGAAGTGGTTCGCCCGCTGCAATGCGAATTTGTGCTTTTATCAGATCAATTCCTGTTACAAGTTCGGTGACAGGATGTTCGACCTGAATTCGTGCATTCACCTCGATAAAATAGTAATTTTCGTCTTTGTCAACAATAAATTCGACAGTTCCGGCGTTTGAATAACCTGCCGACTTGATGAGTTTCACGGCCGATTCAGCCATCGCCGTTCTTGTTTTTTGTTTCAAATTCGGAGCGGGCGATTCTTCGATAAGTTTTTGATGTCGTCGCTGCATCGAACAATCCCGCTCCCATAAATGGACGGTGTTTCCATGCAAGTCGGCCAAAATTTGCACTTCGACGTGTCTTGGACCTTCGATGTATTTTTCGAGGTAAACCGCGCCATTTCCAAATGCAGATTTTGCTTCTTGTGATGCTTGTTGCAGAGCGATTTTGAGCTGTTCTGCATCCCGAGCGACCCTCATTCCACGTCCTCCGCCTCCTGCTGTTGCCTTAATCAAAACAGGAAATCCGACTTTTTTCGCAAATTGAAGTGCCTGCGAGTCTGATTCGATGAGACCATCGCTCCCGGGCACACGCGGCACACCAGCTTTTTGAGCAATTTCTCTCGCTGAATTTTTGTCTCCGACAAGTGCCATTGTTTCTGGAGTCGGACCGATAAATTCATAATGACAACTCCGGCAAACGTCGGCGAAATGGGCATTTTCGGACAAGAATCCGAAACCCGGATGAATAGCATCAACGCCTCCGATTTCGCAGGCACTTATAATGCGGTCAATCTTCAAGTACGACTCCGACGATTTTGGCGGGCCGATGCAAATTGCTTCGTCAGCTAAATCGAGATATGCTGCGCCGCGATCAGCTTCGCTAAAAACGGCGACGGTTTCAATTCCCATCTCACGACAGGCACGAATAATACGAAGGGCGATTTCGCCCCGATTGGCTATTAAAATTCTTTTGAACACTGTATATGAAATTTGTTGTTAGTAATAATAAAAAAACAAGGACGGCAAAACAGTTATGTAATCGTGAAACAACCGCTTTCTACGAAAGCGGGCTAAACACGAAAGCTGGCTAAACATCCAGATTCTACATCCAATTTCGTGTCGTTTACAGTATTGTACACGAACGGAT
This sequence comes from Thermoguttaceae bacterium, assembly GCA_051649005.1. GTDB lineage: Bacteria > Planctomycetota > Planctomycetia > Pirellulales > Thermoguttaceae > WRKP01. Next base: position 5,345 of record JBOFGF010000322.1, read on the forward strand.
GGACTCAATCAATTTGTGATTTTGCGGCAACTTGAGCTTTCAATTGTTTCACTTCTTCACAGAGTTTCTTAAATTCTTTTCGTAACTCAGGTAATTTAGCAAAAGCGACTTGCATTCGCATTTGTTCTTTTTCAGGAGTGGCAGGAATTCCGACCAATCTTGCACCATCATCGACATCAGTAATAATTCCGGCCATTGCTCCCAAAATGGCGCGGTCGCCGATGTGAACGTGATCTCGCACCCCGACTCTTCCTGCCATCACAACATAGTCTCCAGTTGTTGTACTTCCAGCAATTCCTGTGTGAGCGCAAATCAAATTGTGATTTCCGAGTTTACAATTGTGTCCAATCATAACCAAATTGTCAATTTTTGTTCCTTCTCCGATGATTGTCGATCCATACGTTGCCCTGTCAATCGTGGTACATGAACCGATTTCAACATTGTCATGAATGACGACATTTCCCATCTGGGGCGAGAGTTTGTGGATTCCATCTTTTGAGTCGTATCCAAATCCAAATGCCCCGATCACACTGTTTGCGTGAATGATGCAATTGTTGCCGATCTGTGTGTCTCGATACAAAACGACGTTCGGAAAAATGATCGAATTAGCTCCAATTTTGGAATCTGCATGAATCACCACGCCCGCATGAATGAGCGTGTTGTCTCCAATTTCGACATTTGCCCCAATACAGGCAGCATGTCCAACTCGCACGTTGTTCCCCAATTTGACACGAGGATCAACACTTGCCGAGAGAGCAATTCCGGGCAATTTTTCTTCATCTGGAGAATGAATATATTTGGCGATTTTTTCAAATGCTTCAAGAACATTATGCACTTGAATAACGGCAAAATCATCAGGTTTTATTCCATCTGGAACAATGATGGCACCTGCGCTGCATCTTTTCAGACGCGTGATTCGGTCAGCGCGATCAAGAAACGTGATGTCGGTCTGAGTGGCACTCTGAATCGGAGCAACACTCCGAATTTTCATATTGCCATCTCCATGAAGCGTGCCACCAATATAAGTGGCGATTTCTGCGAGAGTGTATTCCGACATAATTCTTGGTAATCTATAAAAAAACGGTGGTTTTGACAAAAATTTGATTAGATACATCTCGTCTCAAATTTAGCGTGTTCATTTTACCATCAAAAAGTCATTTTGACCAGTCCCACTCAGAATTTCCATTTTCTATCACAGATATTGTCATCTACAAGTGTTTTGTTACAAAAATATGTTACAAGATTTTTGTGAGGTGGTGGCTGGAAATTGAATTGAATTCATGATAGACTCAACACTGCGAATAAAGTCGGGTTTTCAAAGTCCACTGCATCCGCTTTTTGCACGATAATTCACGATGTACGAGTGATGCAAACAACAGGCATTTTTTGAGCAAGGTTTTTTTCCAATATTAACCACTTTTTTCCTTATGAAACACAACTACAAAACGTCTCGCCGTCATTTTTTGAAGAGCGGGGTCATCGCTGTTGCTTCTCCGCTCCTAATTCCTCGCCATGTTCTTGGAAATGTTAATCAGCCGGGCGCGAATGACACTGTAAAAGTTGCCATCATCGGACTCGGTGGACGTGCGACTGGAATTTATCCGAGTGATGTTAAACCCGCAGCAGGCCTCAAAGTCGTCGGTGTCAGCGACCTTTTTCCACCTCGTATCACCAGTTTCATGCAAAGATATGGCGACGATTTCAAACCAGAACAGGCTTATTCCGATTTCCGAAAAATGATTGAAATGGAAAAGCCCGATGGTGTCATGGCAGTCACCACGACGCATCAACGTGCTTGGACTGCCGCGATTGCAATGGAGATGGGCGCGCACTTGTACATCGAAAAACCGATGTGTTTGACTATCGAAGAAGGCCGATATTTGGTCAACATGGCCAAAAAACATAATCGAGTTACACAAGTTGGAACACAGCAGCGTTCACTTCCGCTTTGCAAGTGGGCCTGTCAGCAGATTAAAGACGGCGCAATTGGAAAAGTGAAACTCGTTGTCGCGCCGAATTTTGTCGGCCCGAATCAGTGGACGGACAAACCTGGGCAGCCCTTTCCAGCAGGAATGACAGACGAAATATGGGATATGTGGACGAATCAAGCCGTTTTGCGTCCATATCATCCAGACCTTCAATGGGGATGGTCGAACTGGTGGGACTATGATGCTGGCGGACTCTGTTTCGGCGTGAGTGGATGGGGGACACATTCTTATGACCAAGTAAACATGGCACTCGGAATGAATGAAACCGGCCCAGTCGAAATTTTGCTCGAAGAACCATGCACCGTTCAAGATTCGGGAAAATTTGTTACACGAAAACCGACCGACGACGAAACTGGCGTCGATTATTATGGAATGGCCAAAGTGAAGGGTCCGCGTGCTAAAATGACGATGTGGTTTTCCGATGGAGTTGAACTTCGTCTTCATTTGGACGGAGATCGCGGCCCAGGACTCGGCTGCATTGTGACAGGCGAGAACGGAAAAATGGAAATCAATCGCCACAAAGTCACGTCGAATCCGAAAGAACTTGCTGCCAGTATTCCTGATGATGCAAAAAATAGACGTTCAGAGACGGTTTATCATGTCGAAAACTGGATCGACTGCATAAAATCAGGTGAACGCTGTAATGCGGACATCGAATTTGGACAGCGTTCAACGACTTTGTGCGAACTGGTGAACATTGTTCGTGCGACCGCTCCAGTCGGTGAAAAAATTGGCTGGGACCCAGTGGCGGAACGTTTTACGAACAACGACAAAGGAAATGCGATGCTTTCACGTCCACGTCGAAAAGGATATGAACTCCCAGCAGTGAGTTGAATGAAAGAGTATCCGTTCGTGGCGAACCATGTTTGGCGAGCCGCCAACGTAAGTTGGCGGGTTTTTGTCGGGTTTACTGAGCAAGTCGCCATATATTTTTGTTTCAATAAGTAATTATTGCAAATGAAATGTTGTCAATTTCCCGTCCCCATCAGGATTCGTTCCTGAACACCGACGGGATTCGTGAAATTTAACATCTGCATTTCTACCATTATTGAATCACGACGACTCCTGCCGACAATGGAGGAAGTGTGAAATGTACTTCTTTGCCATTTGCAGCGATTTCAGCTTGTCCCGACTGGACGCAAATCGCATCAGGTTTTTCGAGCGAATTTTTGATGTCGAGACTTTCGGCAACAACCATTTCGAATAATGCCGATTTGGGTGTGATGCCATCAATTGAAACGGTGATGTTTTTTGCCGTTTCTGTTGGATTGACCCCTTTCACAGTAAAAATCGTGCCATCCTGTGATTTTGTGGCGACGACATTCAAACCTTTTGTTTGGCCGGTGATTGCAATAAAATTCGGTGCGAAATGATCTCGCCAAAGTTTCATCACCACATAATTTGGGGCCGGAAACCAACCGCGATTGTCGAAATTGATGAATGCGTTGTCCCATGCAGTCGCGCTGTTGTGCCGCAAAAAGAGTGCAGGGCCGCCAATTTCCAAAATGTCGCCGCATCGTTCAAATTCGTTCAGAAGTCCTCCCGCATACAATCCGGTTCGCCAGTCGATTGTCTGAGCGTTCCATTCTGAATCGAAAATTTTGATATTCGGATTTTTCGATTTGGAAATTACATCTTTCAATTCACGGAAATAATTTCCGATTTTTTCGGGGCCATCCGCGAAATTCTTTGGATCGTCATATTGGTGAAAACTGATGTAATCGAATAAATTTCCTGCTTGATCGATTATCGGCTGGTCCCAGGGAATTCGAGGTCCATAATGCGAACCGGCGACGGCAATTTTGATCGACGGATCGACAGCTTTCATGGGCGGAACCATTTTCTGAATCATCTCGATATAATTTTCGACCTTGTTTGCTCCCTGCGTTTCATTATCGATTTCCCAGTATTTGACGTTAAATGGGGCGGGATGACCATTCTCCGCTCTGATTTTTCCCCATTTCGAGTCGGCGTTTCCATTGCAGTATTCGACCCAGTCGGCGGCTTCCTGCGGCCAATCGACATCGACCAATTTCGCGTCTCTGCGTTCATTCCATCCCGGCGTTCCTGCATTGACGACGATGATCGGCTCCGCACCAACACGGCGACATAACTCGATAAATTCGTCGGTTCCAAATGAGTTGGCATCTCGGT
>JBOFGF010000323.1:0-3880 GCA_051649005.1 Thermoguttaceae bacterium
GACCTGCAAAAGATGGGACGGCGACGAAAATTTCAAAAGGGTAAAACAGTGCTTTTTCGCCTCTGGAAGGTCTGAAGTGCGGGCACCACTGCGGTCAGATTTGTGGCAAAGAGCATGGTTTTGAAAAAAGCGTGTTTCGCCGATTCTCGCAAGTGCCGTAAAACGTAGAGTCAGACGCAATTCGCCGGGCATTTAATGTAACGACAGCGACGTTGTTTTCGCGGGATTTAAAATCCCTTGCCTGTAATGGGCGTGCGGGTTCGACTCCCGCCTCGGCTAGTTTTTCAGAGTGCGCAGGGCGATTGCGCTGTTGTCGTAAGTGTTTAGTTTACGGACACTTGCGACGTTTTTGTGTTGAAGATTCTTTGGCGAGTCGATAATGAGCCGGAGCGGTAGCTCCGGGACAAAGCGGTAAAAAGGTGCGTAATTGCCTTGTGGGAAGGGCACCATTGCGGTCACATATTTGAGGAAAACATGGGAGTGTAACGTCTATCAAAACTCAAAACAACAGCGAGATTGTAATCCATGGCTTGGTGGGAACGCAAAAAAAGACGACACGCGATTGCCTATTACCGACATTCCGCTGAAGGTCGGCAGGAAAATTCTATCGAAATTCAACGCGATCAGGTCCGCGTTTTTGCTGAACGGAACGACATTGAAATTGTTGCTGAGTACGAAGATGCCGGAAAATCAGGACTGAACGCCGATGGTCGTCCCGGCTTTCAAGCGGTTCTGGCTCATGTGAAACGCCGAAATATCGATTTCGTTCTTTGCCTCGATATGACCCGATGGGGACGCTTTCAAAATATCGATCTTGCGGCAGCTTATGAATCCGAGTGCGCCCAATTCAATGTCAAAGTCGTTTATACCGCTCATGGCGACCTGCCGGAAACCACCCACATCGGTCTTGATGATGATGCTTTGTTTTTTGGCCTGCGTAAAAGCATGGAACGCACAATGGCCGGGAAATACAGTGCCGACTTGAGCAAGAAAGTCTTTGCCGGTGCCGTGAAAGTTTCTCAGCAAGGCAATCGCGCAGGCGGTACTCCACCCTTTGGAATGCTCCGATTTGAAGTCGATGAGCAACGCAATCCCATCGGTGTCATGCAGCCGAAACAACACAAATCGTACCCGAACAATCGTGTCCGTCTTGTACCAGATGATGCCGAAAAAGCAGATATTGTACGCGATATCTTCACTCTTTTCGTTGTCAAGGATTGGTCGGAAAGTCAGATTGTCGCCGATTTGATAGACCGGAATATTCCCGCTCCACGAAGTGGCAAATGGACGACGTCGACGATCCGTCGGATGTTACAAAATGAGCAGTATGCAGGTTCAGTCGTCTACAATCGCACCTCCGCCAAGCTAAAAACGAAACGAATTTGCAATCCACCTGAAAAATGGATTGTCACACCCAACAGTTATCAACCCATCATTACGCCGGAAGTATTCGAAGCGGCTCGACTGAAACTTGGCCTGTCACGCAGTATGTCGCGTGATGAGATGCAAAATCATCTGCGGTCGGCACTTACGAAATATCATTCTCTTTCCTATTCTCTCATGCGTTCTCTGCCGGAAATGCCAAGACGCTTTGAGATCATCCGGGAATTCGGGTCTCTGCCCGAAGCGATTCAGTCTCTCTTTCCCGATGGCATTGAAAAGACACGACAGTCCGTTCAAAATAGGATCGCCACCGAAGCCAAAAGTCTCATCAATTATGAAGATTTTTTGGTCATCAACGAAATGTTCACCATCAAAATTGCCCCGGCAATTCCGATTCCATGTGGCTATGGCCATGAATGGTATTTTCGCATTGACCACCGTCCTTGTGTCGATATTACACTCGGCGTAGCACTTTACGACTCGTTGGGGTCGAAAATTCTCGGCTTTTTTCCGTTTCCATGTCTGTTGACTCAGGAATCGCTTTTTTGTATCAGTCATTCCTCAAAACAAAAAATCATGTTGTACGGATATGCCGATTTGCAGTTCATTGTCGATTTAATCCGCTCGACATGCGATTCCCCTATCCACGAAAATAGCCATGATGAGTAAAGACCAACTTGGTATTCGGCCAATCAATGATCGGCGTTTTGCAAGAATTCCGATTGATAAAATTATCGTCGTCAATTCACGGCAACGCGACGAAAAACGGTTTTTAGAGAATATTCGTAGCATTTCAGAACTTGGCATGTATAAACCCATTTGCGTCAATGAGAGCAAATTGAAAAAGACTGGGAAGTACGAACTTGTCTGCGGCGAAGGACGTATTGAAGCGTGTCGTCGCCTCGGCATCACAGAAATTGAGGCGGAAATAATCAATGTGAGCGACGAACATGCACTGCTCCTCGGACTTGCGGAAAATCTGACTCGCGCTCCGAAAAACGTGATTGAATTCGCTCGTCGGCTTCGGCAAATGTACGAACGGGGCGTGTCTTATAGGGAACTGGGACGCATCACCGGACGGTCGGCGGAAATGATGAGATCGTATGTCACTCTGATGCAGCAAGGCGAAGAACGCTTGATTCGCGGTGTCGAAAATGGTATTTTTACGATTAGTTTTGCCATTGACATCGTGAATAGTCCGCTGAAAGATATACAAAAATTAGTCATGGACTTGTTTCTGGACGGAAAGCTGATCCAAAAAGACTTCGACAGTATCAATGCGATTTTGAATGAACGGGCATCCAAAGGACTCTCCAATTCGGACATGACAACGCGGCAATTGAAATCGGAAATTAGGAAGAAAACAAAGGAGTGCAAACGGGTTTACGAACAGGGAAAAATCAAACGGGATGACGTGATCTCTTTGAAGGCCGGACTGGATGAACTCTGGAACGATGTCCGATTTTCAAAAATACTGGATGAAATTGAAGGGCTGAAAAGGCCGGAATTGAAGGGACTATACTGAAACAATTTTTGAGGAACGAACATGGAAGAGAAATCACAAATGCGCGTCATGGATATTCCGTTGAGTCGTTTGATTCCAACGAACACGCGGAAATTCACGGAAAAAGAACTGATCAAAACACGAAAGAGTATCGAAGCGATTGGCATGGTGGAGCCTTTTTGTGTGAGCGAAGATGGCGATTCGTTTTTGATTGACGACGGGAACAAACGGTATTTTATTTTGCTGGATGCGGGAGTGGAATCGGCTCCGTGCGTGGTGGTGGTGCGGCCGGACACCTACACGGCTTCGTATCAGGTGATTGATGTTTCTCCGATGATGCGAAAAAAAATGATCGACAAGGTGCTTGAAACAGTACCGGCAGAGAAAATCGCCGCAGCGATTGGATTGGAGTCGCTTCGACCGAGTTTGGACAAAAAACTCGTTGAGAAACTGAATCCGGCGGTCGTTCTGGCTTACGAACAGGGGCTGATTACGAAAGCGGGTTTGTCGGAATTTAAGAAAGTGATTCCCAAACGACAAGCGGAAATATTGAAGGAACTCAAGCACACGAAACAGTTTGGGATATCGGTGATTCAGGGATTGATTCTTGTGACACCGGAATCGGAGCGGGTAGCTCAAGGGAACGAATCCCCGTGGCTGAAGCGAGATCGTTCACTCGATTCGATTACGAAAGGCCTGCAAGAAGTGGAACAGCGTAGTGCGACGATGACGCAGTTGTACCACACTTATGTCAGCGATGTAACGAAGCAGCTTGTGTATGTTCGGAGCATTTTGCGTGACAAAAAAGCGGCGGCGTATCTCGAAAAGACGTACCCGGAGATTCTCAAAATGTTCCGTGAAATTATGGAACGCGAATAGGCAGTATGACCCGCCAACTCACGTTGGCGGCTTCGGCAACGTGGTAAAACGGTGCTTTTTTGCTTTTGGGACGTCCCCACTGCGGTCACATAATGCAAGAGGGCATTGTTTCCG
>JBOFGF010000324.1:0-4744 GCA_051649005.1 Thermoguttaceae bacterium
GACTATCAGCGTGATTCGGGCCGGAGCAGAGGGTGCGTTTCTTGAAGATGCACTCAGACGAACGGCAAAATTTTTGGAGCAGCAAAACGAAGTGAAGGGAAAAATTTTGGGAGCAATGATCTATCCAGCAATTCTGGGAATTGTCGGAATCGTCGTTGTTGTAGCTCTTTTAATTTTACTCGTTCCACAATTTGCACCTTTTTTTGAACAAATGGAAGCAGAAGGACAATCTATTCCAATGACCACGCAGACACTCCTCTGGTCACGAGATATCCTCATTAGATATGGAGTTTACATTATCGGAGTCGTTTTTTTTCTGGTCGTGTGGATTCAAGGACAACTGACGACAAAATGGGGAATCCGCATGATGGACCAAATCAAGTTGCGAATACCGCTTCTCGGCCCGCTCTTTCTGAACAGTGCCGTTTCACGGTTTTGTCGCGTTTTGGGCACTCTGCTCGAAAATGGTGTCCCAATTTTGCGAGCACTTGAAATCAGTGGACATTCAACTGGAAATGTAATTTTGGCCGATGCAATTCGCGCCTCCGCTGAAAATGTCTCCAGTGGAGAACCTCTTTCAAAACCACTTGCCGAGGCCGGAATTATTCCACCACAAGTTATGGCAATGATTTCTGTTGCAGAAGAATCAAACTCGCTTGAAAATGTTCTCATTAAAATCGCCGATTCAATTGAACGTCGCACGACACTGCGACTTGATATGATGGTGCGATTGATAGAACCGATTATGCTCTTGATAATGGCACTGGCCGTCTTTTATATCACCGTTTCTCTCCTGCTTCCAATTTTCAATATGGGAAATATCGTTTCATAAAAAGTGCCGCCGCAAAAACGAATTGCTGCCATTCCCTTTCCGTGTAAACGTATCTTTCTTCTCAGGAACCAATCGCGGCAAATTTCATTTGGCGCGCCGCCAACGTGAGTCGGCGGTTTTTGTTTTGGCGAGCCGCCGGCGTGAGTCGGCGGTTTTGTTTTGGCGAGCCGCCGGCGTAAGTCGGCGGTTTTGTTTTGGCGAGCCGCCGAACAAATGCCTTAGATGTACACATATTTCTTGACTGCTTCTTGTACAACCACTCGCCATTCAATTACATCACAATAATGTATCTTGTGATGCGTCTTTTTTGACGGTGCTCGAATAAATTTCAATGCCAAGATGGGTTTTTTTGACCCAAATCTCGAGCTGTTCGATCCAGATAATCGCCTTTTTGTCATGCACTGGGAAATTTCCTAAGTCACGGCGACGCGCCTCTTTTGCGATACCACGCAGCTCCGCCGCAATATCAAAAAGTCTCAGAGCACATGAATCCAGATTTTCCGGAGAGTAGTGAGAAATTGTCATCAGATATTTGAATACAAAAAAAACTAAATAATGTGCATTTTTTTCTTGATTTTGGACAAAATTTATTCTATTATTTTAGTGAATCAACTGAAATAAAAGCACCCACAAAGATGCTCGTCGCATCTTTGTCAAGAATTATATCGATTTTTTGTGGTCTTGCAATGATAATTCCGAAAAAAACGCTAAAAAATTTGTTTTTCATGGTTTTTTTAGCACTTTTGGGATTGTATGGCATATTATTTGTGGCTATTTCCAAGACGGTAATAATAGAAAAATATATTTTATTTTGTACAAAATGATAGAAAAATCAATTAGTTCTGGAATCAGAGAAAAGCTCCTTGAAGGAAAATTATCCCAAAGAAAGATCGCTCTTTTATTTGGTGTCAGTCGGAGCGCGGTGCGAGCGATTTTGGAGAGTATTCATAGAAAACCGCAGCGAAAAAGCGGCGTGATTCATCCGAGCGGAAAATATGGTCGCTGTCCTCACTGCGGCGCACTGGTTCAAAAACCTTGTCTTGCTTGTCAATTGCGCGGTTTCATTCGTCACTGCGACCACTGACAAATTCCAAACGCTGACAAATTCCAAATATGAAACAGTAAATAATTAAAACCATCAAACAACTTCACTCTTTTTTTGAATGATGTCCGAATGGCGGGGATGGTTTGGGCCGCGAACACTCCACTATTTTGCCGCATTTACTATTTTACTGATTCGTGCTGCACTAAATATATTTTTCCACATAACAAGTTAATCAGAAATATGATTTGCATTCAAATCAATAGCCTGAGTTTCGAGCATATTTTGAATTGATGTGCGCGATTTTCCAGATGATAACTCGAGAATTTCTTTGCCGAATAATGTCGCAATAATCGTTGAAATCAATGGATGCACTGAAACTAAATCAAAATCTTGTAATGTGTCGAGCAAGTATTTTGGTTCCACAAAGAGTGGGAGAGGATTTTCCAGTGACGCATCTTCTGCAATTTCAACTAAGAGGAGCCGTTCCCGCATTGCTAGTTGGTGAGCACGGCATAATTCCCTAAATAATTCATTCGAATTAGTAATCGCGTCATTTTTTGAATGTCTATAATTTCTGTCAAGAAAAAAAATAAATATCAAAAATAAGGCAATTACAAGGAGAAAGACGATCAGCCCGACCGGAGACGAATTAGTTGAATGTGAACCGCCAAAAAAATTGACGGTCATTCCTTTTTTCAATTGACTCACCAAATCGTCTTGCTCGGCCAAAAGAGGGACATTATTTATGCAGCAGGAATAAAAAAGAGCGGCAAACATCAAAAAACGGCAACAATTTCGAAAAGAACATCTGACACCTCTAATCAGAAATCTGATCGAGAAAAACGGAGCCAAATAATTTGCGATTCTAATGATGGTCTCAATTGCTTTCATTTCTTTTATTCCAACTAGCTGGTCTTTTTGCGAGACTGTTTTGAGCGGATTGGCGAACTTCGGGACTAGAATCACGATGAAATGTATTAACAAGTGTCATTCGGCTGACATCACGACATCCATCGACAAGTAGTTCTGCCGCTTTTTTTCGCAGTTTTGGTATTCGTTCTTTAGTTAGCACTTCGCAGAGCGCATTTTCCATTACAGGCACCATTTCTCCATATTCGATAGACATCAAAGCAATTGTTTTTTGTAAATCGTCCCCGACCAAAAGGAGTCGTCGCAGCTCATTTTCGGTTGACGAGTCGACCTGTTTGATGAGGTTGAACATTTGCCGTCGTTGTGCATCGGATAAGCTGTCAAAAATTGCCATGTATCGGCTAAATCTAAGTGATGGCATCAATTGTGCCACAGTATCACGGACAATTTGGTGCGGACTGTTCATTTGCCGCAAAATTATACTTTGACTATTAGGAATGCCGCGTTTTTGAATTATGAAAAGAGATTCTCTTTGAATAATTGGGTCCGCGTCGTCTGCCGCTTGTTCGATCATGGCATCCATTTCATCGCCTTGAAACTTTGAGACTTCGAGGAGAGCAGCGCGTCGTCCCCCTGTTTTTCCGCTCGCAAAAACAGCACGAAGGAGCGGAAATAATTTATTCGGCGTTTTATAAATTTGAACGAACAAGGCAACGAGTCCGATTTGGGCCTTTTCAGAAATGGTTTCCAGAAGCGACGGAAGTCGAGACAACCACTCCAATTTTGTTATCATGGAGACATTTCGCCTCATCTCTTTTGTAAAATCATCTGCAAAAGGTGATAGTACCAATTCCAAAAACGGCGGGTCTTTCCGTTTGCAAAACAATTCAATGACGACTGATGGGGCATTTGCTTGTCGCAAACCAGTCAATACAAAATTTGCAACTTCGTTTGTAGGAAATTCATCGAGTGCGGTGACAATTGCTCTCAGGCTCGGCGCATCGTCTGTGTTCAAAAACATTGCGACGGCTGGATAATTATTTTTAACTATGGGATAAATCCGAAGAAATATCGAGAGTAATAATGAATCGTGAGTTTCGTGAAACTGGCGGAGACCGCGCAAAATCAAATCCATAATTTCAGGGAGGAGAGCCACGCAGGTTGCTCGATTCATCGCGGTGCTGTTCGCCGCCAGTACAAATTTATCCGTCAAAGCGATTATATCTTTGGAAAAGTGTTTTTTATTTTTTTGTATGTTCGAGTTACTATCTTGTGACACAAGTGAGAGAATCACAGATGGCAATAGCTCAAAACAGTCCTGCATCACTGCCACTTGCAGGGCTTTTTGCGACACCTTTTCGTCGAGACTTTTAATATCGTTTGAAAGAATCGGGACAATTTTCCTATGATTCGATGCCAAAATACTCGTCAATTGCGTGTCTTCTGGATTAAAAGAGCGAATCAAACCTCGAATCCCATGATTTCCCTGTGACATGGCCATGAAATGACCTGTCGCTGCTCGCACCATCTCGGAAGAAGAACGAAGTGCCATCTCCAACAATGGCTGAGCCGCCTCGTTCTTAGACTGGGATAATATCTGTAATGTAGTATTAATACCAGCTGTCATGGGGGATCATCTCCTCCTGGGTTCCAAGGATGACAACGACTGATTCGACAAATTCCCTTCAAGAGACCTCGGATTGCACCATATTTGCGAATCGCTTCCATCATGTAAGTGCTGCATGTCGGATCAAATCGGCAAACATGTGGCAAAAAAGGACTGATTCCGTTTTTGTAAATCAGAACGATGCCAATCAAACAAGCACTCAATAAGCGATTCATACAATTTTTTGCCCGAACTTTTGCTCGAACATGTCAGTGTACTAACACGTTTCGCCACGTTTTCTGGAAACACAGTGCTAAAACGTGTTGTTTTTATCGCTTTTCACAGACATAAAAAGTCCAAAAGTGAATGGCGAAAACGATAGTGTATCACA
>JBOFGF010000325.1:0-6853 GCA_051649005.1 Thermoguttaceae bacterium
CACGCAATTCAGGTGTCAATTCAAATTGTAATTTATCGCCAAGCGGTCCACAATAAATCATTTCAACCGAAGTTTCAATAGGGATTTTTTTGGCGAGCGGATGATCCTTTTTTAACACCAAACAAATGCTTCTTTTGCTCTTGTTTTCTTCTGATGTTTCAAATATTAAGTCGCCTTTTTCTTTGCGAATCCGTTTCAGAGTTTCTCGATCACCCGGTTGTCTTTCTCGCGGTGGTGGCTCCGGCAATTCATTGAGTTTGCCGAATCCGTAGCCGCTATTGGTTTTGCCGCCGATTCCCTTGTTCGACAAAGCATCTCCAAGCAACTTCCAAGCAAAATCAATCCATTTTTTGCCGAGCGGTGTCACCTTGCCCGATCCGTCCAAGTCATCACACGAAATCACGAACAAAAATTTGCCACTCACCGATAAAAATGTTACAGGATTCGGCGGATCAAAATCGGTCGGGGCCGTCTCGTCTTCACTTTGGTAATACACCCCATGATGCGGTGTCATCACGTCATCTTTCAAGCAGTTTCTCACTGATTCTGGAACAATAAGCGCATCGTGAAACCGTATCATTCCTTCCTGTTTCGTGTCGCCGAAAAGCGTTGTGTACACGTTCTTCTTCTTATTATTATCTTCTCTCTCGTAATCGTTCGCAAACTTGCCGCCGAGTTCGTGACAATAATGCGAACAGAGTCCCTTAACGGCACTGCCGGGAATGTACGGAACACCGTAAGTGTGGTGGAGCGTCAAACCCGCTTCCAATACGTTGTCGGAACCGAGACCGATGATCATGCGGTTTTCCAACATAAACTCCCGCTTCGACGCACGATCTTTCCACGCCGCATCCCAACGATTAAACGCTTTTTCGTAGATTGTGTGAGCGTTTTGAGTTGCAGTCTGGGCACGAACATGCAAGTTATCGCGGGACGGTTTACCGCCACTGCCGCTTTCATGTTTCACTAAATAACGGCACAAAATCAATCCGGCATGGTCGCCGTTTTGCACATCCAGAAAGTTATTCCGTATCGCTTGTGTCATTTTATTCATCTCCTTCAATTTATTAATCTCCTTCAATGAGGGCATCGGCTTGTCGTTTAATCCAGCTGGCGGCAAGCATCGCAAGACGACTTCTGTGCATGTATTTCGACATGTCCATCTCACGACAGTCCCGTACAAAATCCTTGACACAAACTTGGTCGCTTTGCATCACGGCTATAAAATCTTCCAGCACATTGTAGTTTGCTTTCTTGACATCTTTTTGCGCAAAGACAATCGCTTGCATCAGTCCGCAGGTGTGAATCAGCGTCGGAAACCGTTTCGCAAATGATTTATATTCTTTTTTCGTTTTGTCATCGAATGTTTTGATACGTTCGGAAACCGCAGTGTACGATTTTTCCGCATATTCTTGGTCACGAGTTTTCATGATTGTTTTTCTCCTTCCGTGTCAAAGAGGCAGCGGACAATCCCTTTTCCGGTCGTCGCTTTTCCGCCGAACTGGAGCAAATCGATGTTTTTTGCGTATCGTTCCCGTAATTGCTCTTTCGTGATTTTGTTCTCATTATCATTTTTTTCGTACACTTTATCGCACCAAAGCACACCGGCAAGAATCGACTCGGCTGGCAGCGATTCTTCGTACCAAAGGGCACCGGTTGCCACCGTTTTCTTTTCAGAATAAATCTTGATATGTGCGGCGACTTCCGTCCCTGTTTCGCAGAGGAAATTGAACACGTCGTCGGCAAGGACGACAAATCGTTTTACAAAATCATCGCGGTCTTTCTGTTGAAAGATTCTCTCCGCCAGATAATCCGCCCAGCTTTTTGCAGTCTCGTCCTTTGTTACAGAAATATCAAGGTCTTCGAGGTAGATATTTCCCTCGTTCAAAAGCGCAGAACTGGTGGGTATCACGCCGACAGGTGAATTCATTTCGGGAAGAATACCGCAATCAATTTTATTCGTTCCCATACTTTCGGAATCACGCTGGAGACGGCGTAAAATCGTCGGTGAGGTACACCATGCGAACGTGCCGTACAAACTCCGCACGGGCAAACAAATAAGCCTGGCATCCGTAAAAACAAGTGAGCCGCTGTTGGCAGCGTCGTTGTTACTGGTGCCAAACGCTGCCGCTTTGTACTTGCATTCTTCACGAGTTTCTTTATCAGACGCACCGTATTTATCGGCAATGACACCTTTTATCGCACTGCCGGGAATGTACGGAAAATTCGTAACTTTTTCCCTGACAATCGGCAAGTCGATGTAACCGAGTCCGCGTCCCGCTCCAACGTGAAGTGGTGTCAAAGCATGTATCCAAAAAAATGTACTGTTCATGGTTTTCCCTTTCTTGTTATATCAATCTGTCCCAAATCCCACAAATTGCAAGTCCAAAGCCATCGTTTCTATCTTGCTCATCATCGCAGACACTTTGCATCCAGCAGGAATCAGGCACGTCGCCAAAAGTTTTTCCGTCGAGTATCTCGAAAAAGTAAACACTTCCAGCCGGTACAAGTCGCCGTGATGGTTTGGGACCATGTTTTCCTTTTTCATAAGACCAGCCTGAGATTGGTTTCCAGCGGTCAACAACGGCACCGACGAGCTTGACTTTGACGGCATCTTTTCCGTTACAGTTTGGAATGGTTCCTTCGAGTGTGTCTTT
Organism: Thermoguttaceae bacterium; assembly: GCA_051649005.1. Classification (GTDB taxonomy): domain Bacteria; phylum Planctomycetota; class Planctomycetia; order Pirellulales; family Thermoguttaceae; genus WRKP01. The sequence continues at coordinate 2,658 of JBOFGF010000325.1, forward strand.
GTCAATCCAGCCCGGTCGCCAGCCGCCGGAAAAAAGAGCGTGTGTGACAAGTACCATGCGAATTTTTGTTGCGGATTTGTGTTGTTTGAGCGGCTCTGGTATTTTTGTATCAATAACGGAATCGGCAACGGAATCGGCTTTCTTCCAGTGAGCGAGTCGCTTATCTCCACCGAGCGGATGTAACACATTGAGTTTTGCAAGCGCGTCCGTGAAATCCTTTGATGATGAAGTAATCTCGGCAGCCAATGAAATTACGTTACCTTTTTTATCTGCCATCATGTCCAAACCGGTTGACGAAAAGAGCATCGTATCCTTCGCCGTTCCCATGTCCGCGTTCATTGCAATGTGTGTTCGCACATCCTGTTGCGGAGCAGCAAGCGTTCGTAATTCATCCTTATCCGTTTTGTCATCCGTTTCGTCGTATTCTTCTTCGGAAACAACCGGTTTTGCGAGCCAGTCGATCATTTTCGCCATCGACCAGAAAGCGTTTGTTTTTGCCGGTTTGAAATCATCACCCACATTTTCAGGAAGCAATACGGGCAGCAAACCATCGGGCAAGTCGGTTCCTTCGCCGTTTTTCAACTCCGCTGGTCTTGCTGCAAATGCGGTGTACGTTTTTTCTTTGTTGTCTTTTACGACGCAATCAAGTGGTTTCGGTACGAAAAGTTTACCATAAACACACGGCAGCGGACCACGAATTTGCAGTGCTTTGAGAGCGTCAATGTCATTTTGACCGAATTTCAACTCAAGCTGTTTACCGAGGAGAGTACGGAGCGAACCGGCAAAGACCGATGGATAAATCCAGTCGAGTGACCTCACTCGGTCGCCATTTCCAAAAGGTCGCCCATCACGAGTGATGATCGGATCACGCGGTGTTACAGTAATTGACATGGGGTCATTGTTCATGGGTGGCTCCTTCGTCTTGTTTTTTTTTCGTAACTCCAATCGTTTGGGCGATTAGTAGCTCATCAGTCAAGCGTTTCAGCGATGCGAGAGAATCGAGATTTTTCAATTGATTCTTCAGATACTCTGCGTCGATATTCTTTTGCGCTGCCACTTGCAACGCACCTTTGCAAATTGCATCAGCGGGCGGGTCGCACTTTTTGTCGAAACCTTCGTATAACCGCACCAGTTCCCGCAGGTCAAACGGAAATTTCATGGAAATGTCACCATCTGCAAAAAGTTCCGCCCATTTCTCAAGCCGATGATCGAGACTGTTTTCGTTCTCTTTACATTTACCCTGCCACTGTTCACGAATGGAAATCGGTACATTTCCGCGACTGTAACAAGAAATAGCCAAGCCGTTTCGGTCGCCAAAGGGGATGGAATCTTTGTCGTTTGCGTTGTTTGGGTTTTTCGCTAATTTTTCAGCACTTCGGGCGAATTCGAGAATATCTTCGAGCATTTCGTGATAATGCACAACGACAATGCCGACCGACAGGGAAACATTTTGGTCTTTATAATATTCTAATTTTGTTTCAAAATCGTCATGCAACTTTCTTGCACATTTCAAAGCGGTGTCAAGCGGCAAAAAAGCGAGAACATCATCGCCGCCAGCATAAACACATTCGCCATTGTGTGCTTTCACGATTTTCGTAACACCGCCTGCGAAATTTGAGAGAGCAATCGACAATTTTCGGTGCTCATCTGCCGATTTTTGTGCGGAAATGGTTTTTCCTATTTTGTCCCCATCGGCAAGGAGAACCGCCAAGTACGGCGACTTTTCGAGGGCTTTGGGAAATTGCTGCTTTAGCACATCAAAATCATCCCAATCAATCGAATCATCCTGTTGTTTTTTATAGGCATCTTTCTCATCCCGAATGACAGGATCAATGGCAATCAAACCGAGTGAGCCGAATTTTTTTCGTCCTCCCGCAAACCGTTTAACGACACCAATGGCATCGAGTTGTTCACCTTTACGGAGATGTAAATTCTTTCGGAAATCGTCTGGCAAATTGTTTTGCAGTACGGTTTCTCTTGCACCATCGAGTGAGGATTTGGGAAGTTTTTCGTTTGAGTCACTTGGCAAAAAATTGCGGCACAGTTTTCGTCCTGCCAGAAGCTGCATGACCCGTTTCCGTGATGCCTGATAATCATTCACCAGCGGAGTCCACGCTGCTTGAAATTCGAGAAAGTCGTCGATTTGTTTGTCCCACAACTCGTCTCGCAAGACGTTTGTGTTTTTGGCGATTTCTTTGACTTTTTGTTTCGCATTTTCGGCAAATTCTTTCCAGCGATTTTTGGCGGCTTTTTTCGCTTTTTCTGCGACGATTTTCGGATCTCCGGTCACTTCTGCCAAGACGATATTTGCAACAGAAAGAGTGGAATCAGCTGCCAGTTCTTTTTCTTCCTTTTCATTTTCGATACCCGGAAATATCAAAGTACCGCCTTCTTCTTTCACCGCTTTTGCCGCCGCTTTTGCAACTTCGGAGAGGAGATGCGAGCCGAACCACAAATCACGGGTCTTTCGAGCCGCCGCGATGAAGCTCTGCACCGGTCCAATCGAAAAAACAAGCAGATTTTTCGTTTCGTTATCGCTCATTGGGCACCTCCGTTATATTTCTGTAACCGTTTGCTTTCGCATAATCAACGAAAGCGTCAAGAGCGTTGTCCGCATTTCCGCTAGATTTTTCAAAAGCCTTGATTCCTCGAATATCATCGTTTCTGATGGCTGATGCTGGGTATCTCCGTTCTTCAGAATCGACATGCACGCCATCTATTGATTCCATTATTTTATTTGGAGAATTCAAAATCAAAAGAGCGGCTCGCCATTCTCCTTTATAAAAAACGGGGCGGGTAATCACAGGACTTGCCATTCTTTCTGTAACACGTTCAACATCACCGACCGTTTTTCCCAGCGATTTATGAATGACATTCACATTTGAATTCAGACCGGGTTCCTGATGCGAATGAAAAACAATCGGTGCCCCCAAAAGAACTCTTGGAAACGATTCGATTTTAACATTATTGATAGGATCGGTGTGTGTTGGATCAATGTCGTTTCTGTTCGCATGTTGTCGCAATACATCCGGTTCTGTCCAGTGAGACCGCCCGGGACGATTTCCCTCACCGGGATTGCGTTGCTGGCGAAAATTACGATAAACCGAAACGGCATTATTCCAAGCAATCATCGCGTCATTACAATTCGGACCAAGTAAAACCCGGTAAAAAATCTTTTGTGAAAAACTTTGAAACGGCAATTTATCGCAGAACAATGCCCCGCAGCCGCGACGGGTTCTCGCTCCAATACCGCCGAAATTCACCCACGCCCAAACCGTCGATTCGACTTCTTGCACCAAGTCAGCGGGACACTTGCACCAGAGTTTGAACTCGATTCCCACTCTCGCTTCTTTGGGTTGCTCTGTTACTTGTCCGTTCGCTTTTTTACCCTGAAATGGAAAGAGTGCATATCCCGGAAAATTCGTTGTGAAAATCGGAAAATTTCTATTCGCAGGAAATGTTGCGCAAACTTGTCTTGTACCACCCGACTGCATTTCTACCCTGACTTCAACCTTACTTGGAGTATCCGTCGAACCCCAGATGTTGTTTTCAGCTTCTCGCATTTCGGCAACCGAATTGTATTTTGCGCCGTGCATCACACGCCACCAAAAACGGAGATGACCACGAATACTCGTCGGGCGGATAAGCATGTTTGTGTCGTTTTCACCTGCCTTGACACCGCCGCCGAAAAGCGGTGTTACGATTTTTATCGTGTACTTTTTTTTCGGCAATTGCTGTGGGATAGTCTCAATTGCTGGTGGGTCGTATGGAAATTTCCGTATCATAAACTCTCCGTATTACTCTTGTTCAAGTTGAATGTCAAGAACATCACCTTCATTATAATCAGTCGAATGAGAAGCGACAATCACAGCACCGAGTCGTGGGTCATACACCGCAACAGCGGCGGCGGGTGAGCCGTGCAGACGGTGCAAAGCTCGCCCATAGTACCAGATCGGCGCGCGACCTTCGATGACGACGACACTGCTTCGTGGGATAGTCGGCAGCGGCGGAAGCGGTGTCTTCGGGGTGATCGGCGTTTCCGTTCCAATCGAGTAAAAAACGATATTTGCAGTCATTGTACCATATTTTTTCGTATTGCGTCCAGACAATGATGGTGGAATCCCCCTTCATCACCGGTTCCGTGTTTGTCCATTGCCGACGATTTTATCAGAAAACCGTGACACAAAATAGGTGGG
>JBOFGF010000326.1:0-14475 GCA_051649005.1 Thermoguttaceae bacterium
TGATAAACCGGCTCGTCTCCTGATGTTCTCCCCACAAGGTCGGCGATTCGATCAGGTATTTGCCGAAGAATTGGTCAATGAATCCCGTATTATGCTCCTGTGTGGACGATATGAAGGATTTGATGAGCGGATAATCGATATTTTGAAACCAGAGGAAATTTCGATTGGTGATTATATTTTGAATGGCGGAGAAGTGGCGGCAATGGTCGTGATTGAAGCGGTGATGCGGCTCCTTCCTGGTGTTTTGGGTGATTCAGAATCGAGCCGTTTTGACTCGTTTTCGTCCGACTCATTTGTCGCAGGTCGAAGAATGTTGGACTGTTCACATTATACCAGACCGCGTGAATTTCGTGGACTCGAAGTTCCCGAAGTGCTGCTAAATGGTAATCACGCCGACATTGTTCGATGGCGCGAACAAGATAGTTACAATAAAACAATGAAAAAACGCCCCGATTTACTTGCGAAGGAATTGATAACAAAAAACGAATGTCAATCCACCGGTTTTAGTTGTGTCGAGAGTCGTTCCATTCGCTAATACTAACATTAGTGACTCACTAAAAAAAGGCGGCTCACTGAAAAAAATCCTGAAATCAATCCCAAAATAAAAATTTCATATATTTTCAATTTTCCTTTCTTAACTCCCAAAATCTAAGCAAAACAATGAGCGATCAATTACTGAATCTTGTCGAAGCACAAAGCAAAAAACCGGAAGTTTCGCAATTTGAAATAGGTGACACAGTCAATGTCCACTGCCGTATTCTCGAAGGCGAAAAAGAACGTATTCAAATTTTTAGTGGCACGGTGATTGCCCGCAGTGGCAGTGGCACACGAGAAATGTTCATCGTCCGACGTATTGTCGCCGGAGAAGGCGTGGAACGGAAGTTTGCTCTCCACTCGCCTCGCATTGCCCGCGTCGAAACCACTCGAAGTGCCGTCGTTCGCCGCGCAAAACTTTACTTCCTCCGAGATCGAGTCGGAAAAGCTGTCCGACTCAAAGAACGAATTGTTAAACGAAAAATCGAAGAAACCACAGCAGTCAAAAAGACACGTCGTGGTTCCAAAAACAAACCAAAAGTCAAAAGTTGATTTTGGATGTCGTTGTAATACCCGAAACACCGAGCGGCGGATGTCAATCAGCCGCTTTGGCTGATGTGCATCTGTGGTTCCACTCGCTAATTCACAGCTAATTCACATCGGCTAATCGCTCGAAAATATATTCATTCATAAATGACAACAATGTACGCGGACATTGCATCACCGTTTCTATGAAAACGGATTAATACCTCTCTTTTCACCCACGTCGCCATAATGCCACTTTTACGCATCAGACATGAAGAACATGGTGAACAACTAACTTTTCCGATTAAATCGGATTTGATGCGAATCGGCAGACAGCCCGACTGTGATATTCGTCTCGATAATCACGGTGTAAGTAGGATTCATGCACATCTGACTCACGAAAATGGGTGCTATTACATCACCGACTTGAAAAGCCGAAATGGAACTTTTCTAAATCACTCCGCCGTCACTGAAAAAACGCCAATAAAAGACGGCGATGTCATGCAAATTTGTGACGCAGAATTGATATTCGATCTCCATGACCGCCTCGATTCGGAACCTGCTCCGTCTCAATCTAAATCACGGTTTTGGAACAATGAAAGTCGTGTCACCATCAGTGACGACCATCTCGAAGAGTATCAGATCAAGTCGCAAATTCCCCTTCCAGAACGACGCGGATTGAAAACATCGGCAAATGCTTCTGTGAAATTGCAGGCAATGATTGATATTGGACGAAATCTCGGCGCAGGTGCCGAACATGTTCTTCCGCAAATCGTCCAAAATTTGCTCAAAATTTTTCCACAGGCTGATTGTGCATATATTTTGATGCAGGACGACGGGACGGAAAGACTTGAATTGCGCGCTTTTGAACATCGAGACCCAGAAAATCAAGATTCTTTTCGTGTTAGTCGGTCCATTTTAGAAAAAGTGGCAATGTCGAAAGCTGCCATTCTTTCCGACGATGTCTCAAATGATTCCCGTTTTGAACCGAGTGACAGCATTGTCAATTACAGCATCTGTTCGATAATGGCTGCACCGATAATGGATTATGACCAATCCGAAGTCCTCGGTGTCGTTCAGGTCGATGCAAGAACATCAGGTCGTAAATTCACTTATGAAGACCTTGATCTCCTCGTTTCTCTCGCATATCAAGTCGCCGTTTCGTATCAAAACGCCAAATTGCAAGAATTGGCAATACATGATCGACTCATCGACAGAGAAATGAACATCGCAAACACAGTCCAACGTGGTTTGCTGCCGCTCGCACCTCCGACGATTGATCGATATGAATTTTTTGATTATTATGAACCAGCTCGTTATTTGGGAGGAGATTATTATGATTATATCATGCTCCCAGATGGTCGGCTAGTTTTTGCTCTTGGAGATGTCTCTGGAAAAGGAGTTGCCGCTTCACTTCTTATGGCAAAACTTTCCGCCGAGGTGCGATCTGGACTGATTATTGAACATTCGTTTGAAGCAACTGTAAAACGTCTTAATCGACTTTTTGCCGAGCCACGATGGGATAATCGATTTATCACGTTTTTCTTTGGCGTTTTGAATCCGCAGACAAACGAGATAATTTTCCACAATGCGGGACATGTGCCACCGATTTTGCTCTCTCCTGATGGCACCACACAAGTTCTCGCCGAGGACAAAACAGGATTTCCTCTTGGAATCATGGATGACTCCGAGTATCCGCAGACTTCATTGGTAATTGAAAAAGGCCAAAAATTAGTGATTTTGAGCGATGGCATCACAGATGCCATGAATACAAAAGGGAACTATTTCACTTTTGATGGAGTTTTACGTTTTCTACAACAGGCCAAAACTCCTTCGGTAATCGAACTTGGCTCTAATCTCAGAAATGCCGTCAAAAGTTTTGCTGGAAAAGAACCGCAAAGCGACGATCAAAGTCTGATCATCTTAGGACGGAATGACTAAAAGCAGTAAAAAATGAAAATTTTCTATTGACTTTTCCTTCAATGTGAAACATAATGAACAACGTTGTTTCGCCCATTTTCGCGCTTCGAGCCGGTGCGTTTGGCGAGTCATCGGCATTTTGGCGAGTCGTCCACATTTTGGCGAGCCGCCGGCGTAAGTCGGCGGTGTGTTTGGCGAGCCGTCGGCGTTAGTCGGCGGTTGTTAATCGGCGGTTTATTCTTTTGTTTTTTCTATTTTTTCACAAAGGGAATTGAAAATGAGACCAAATTTTGCCGCAAAACCCCTCCAAAATGTTAAAATAGGATGGGATGGTGATTTGGGCCACGAACTTGGTTCGCGGGCGTTCGCACATCGTCGCCGTTTTTTTGCGGCTTTTACTCTTGTTGAGCTTTTGGTCGTCATTGCCATCATCGGCGTGTTGATCGCGCTGCTTCTTCCCGCTGTGCAATCAGCACGAGAAGCCGCCCGACGAATGCAGTGCCAAAATCACATCAAACAGCTCGGTTTGGCCGTCCATAACTTTCACGACACACAATCAGCTCTCCCGCCGCTCTCTGTGATCGGTGTCGATAATGCAGGCAATGAGGCTCGTCGTACTCCAAATGCTTGGTTTCATCTTTTTCCATATTTCGAGAAACAGTCATTGTATGATTATGCCGCCACTCGTGCTCCGAATTTGGTGACCAGTGGAACAGGCGTTATTTCATACAATCATTCTTGGTGGAATAGCGACAGCACATCCGCGACCGCTCCGATGAACGATTCAATTCGTCGCGGTTTTGCCGGGGTTTCTGTGATGGCATGTCCCTCTCGCCGCGCCGCAGGAGATTTCGTACCAAAAGATGCCAGTACACATGATTATGCCACTCCTGGTCCACGCGGTGATTATGTCTTCCCGCATGTTCATGTGCATGATGGCCAGGGCACTAATCCTCAGATGTGGTGGAAATTTTTTCGTATGGACCCAGCAAATGCAGCAGGCGGAAATAAATCTTTTCATAAAGGCCCACTCACTCGTGCTGATGGTGCATGGTCGAACAATGCGTTTACATGGACGCTTTCCGACTCAATGAATCGCTGGCAAGATGGTTCGTCGAATCAATTTCTGATCGGGGAAAAACATGTTCCGCTGGGTTCGTTTCAAGTTTGTCGATATAGTGGTTCGGGAAATGCGTGGGAGGCAATGGATTGTAGCTATTTACTTGCAAGTGATGGTGTCAATTCATTAGGAGTTCTCAGACCGATGGCAGTACACAATGGGAATTCCACAACTTATGAAACGAGCGATGTATGGGGAATATGGCGTTCCAATGATGAAATAGCCGACGCAGATCATCTTTATCGCAGGACTCCTGCGGTCTCTTTTGGTAGTTGGCATCCCGGCGTTTGCCAATTTGTTCTCGGCGATGGTTCAGTTCGCGGTGTGCCCACCACAACAGCAAACCCTATATTATATCGTCTTTCATGTATCGACGACGGTGTCTCGGTGACATTGCCGTAATTTCCAGCAAGCCGCGAATGTCAATTGGCGGATTTTATCGTAAACACCCGAAGACTAACGTCCCCGGATCGCCCTTTATTTTATTCCATGAAACATTTTCACTTTTTCGTTTTTACTCTGATTTTTTGTTGCATCATCGGATGCGCGAAAAATTTACCGATGGGCGGCAAAGTCACATTTGACGACGATCAATCTCCATTGACAGCAGGGATGGTCTTTTTTGCGACCGACACATTTCAGGCGCGCGGTCTCATTCAGCCGGATGGCACATATCAGCTCGGCTCTGTGACACAAAAAGATGGACTTCCGCCGGGAACGTACCAAGTTTATGTTGCCGGCGCATCAGTCGAAGATCCGAGAGCAAAACCTGGTGATACTACTCCGCCGCTTCAACTGATTGATGCCAAATACGAATCGTCCACAACTTCGGGCCTCTCTGTGAATGTTGATGGTTCAACACGCAAGTTTGACTTTTCTGTTACGAGAAATCCCGTCACTGCTGCGATTTTGACGAAACATGTGAAAAAAACGCCATGAATATTCCGATGTTTAGAATTTCGTTTTCTTAGAAATGTGTTGTTGTTACAGCGCGGCAGTATTTTTGGCGAGCCGTCGATGTCAATCGGCGGATGGTCATTTTTAGTAAGCAAAAAGGCGGCATCAGACCAGTTCCGCCTCAAATTCGTCCAACGACTCACAAGTTGCGGCGGCGACTGCCAGCGAATCGAGAACGACTAAATCGCCTATTTCGGTGATTCTTTTGCTGACCCACGCAGGAACGTGCTTAAATCGTGCATTAATAACCCGAAGAAGGATGCTCGCCTTGCCTCGTGCTTCGCCCCGCGCTTCGCCTCGTGCTTCGCCCCGCGCTTCGCCCCGTGCTTCGCCCCTCATTTCTGCTTCTTCAAAAACTGTTGGCATCATATCTTTGTTCCTTTCGTCAAAAACAGTTTCTACTGCTGCGTTAATGTCCTCGACTTCTAATTTGTGGTTGTATACCGAAAACGCTTTGGCCACAAATGGCAAAACTTCTTTGAACCAATCCCTCTGTTCCTCAAATGTCGCAAATTCACGAATCGGCAACAAAGCCTCAACAAATCCATCCAAAAGCCCCAAACTCATCCGCTGCAAAGCCCCCAAAACGAGCCGCAAAGCCGGCGGAGATATGAGCTTTCCGATGTCTTCGGCAGGTAAATCGACGACATGATACTCAATTTCAGGAATCATGCCCAGTGGCACGCCGATTTCTCCATTTTTGTCTCTCAGTAGGTCGATCATTCGCGGAAATGGCTTCGTGTGTGGCTTCTTGCCAGTCCGCAAAACAATGAAATAAGGAACAGAAAGAGGCTTTTTCTGCTTTCGTTCCCGACTCCAAATTGCACTGATATACTTGTGAAGTTTCAGTGGCATGTCCCGTAGATTCGCCGTCTGATGCTCGAAAATAATGACCACCAGTCGGCTGCCATCCCCTTTTTTCAGAGGACACTGGAAAATCAAATCTACGATTCGCTCGTCAATTTCCTTTCCGAAAAGATGCGTCGGAGCGAGTTTAATTTTGTCCAAATCGACGGCTTCGACAAATTCAGGATCGGCAAAAGCTCGCAAAAACTCGATACAAAGTGGAATGCGACTGAACATACTTTTGACGAACACATCAAAAATGTTGCCGGGTTTGGCCAATTTCTCTGTTTTGCGACAGTGTTTCATGAGCATATTTTAGCACATCGGCAAGAAATTGGCAATATATGAAAATTGAAATGCTAACTTTGTCCGAAATGTCATCAAAAAAATTTGACAGTGGGACTTTGACCAGTTGGAATTTTTGGTGTATGCTTTATGAAATTACTTCACTACAAAACCAATAGAAAAATTTGGATTATGGATATTCCTTTTGTTCATCTGCATTGTCACAGCCACTTTTCGATATTAGACGGAGCGGCAAAGCCAGCCACTCTTCTCGAACGGGCAAAAACACTTGAAATGCCAGCTCTCGCACTGACGGATCATGGCACTCTCGGTGGAATTTTGGAGTTCTATCAAGAAGCGAAAAAAATCGGCATCAAACCGATACTGGGACTGGAAGCATACATGAGCCACGAAAATCGGTTCGATAAGTCGAAACGGCCATTTCACCTGACTCTTTTGGCGATGAATCGAGTCGGTTACAAGAATTTATTGAAATTATCCTCCGCTTCATACACAGAAGGTTTCTACTTCAAACCGCGTATTGACCGCGAACTTCTCGAAAGATGGCACGAAGGGATCATTTGTTTGAGCGGATGTGCTTCGAGTGAATTTTCGCAGGCAATTTTGCAGGGCGAATCCGATTCAATGACAAAAGCACGCGAGACGGCGCAGTGGTTTCGTAATCTGTTCGGAGATCGATATTATCTGGAAATTCAGGACAATGGACTTGAAATTCAGAAGGATATTCTGGAATGCGCGGTGCAAATTGGGAAAGAATTTGACATTCCGACAGTGGCGACAAATGATGTACATTATATCTACAAGGAAGACTGCGATGCCCAAGATATTCTGCTCTGTGTGAATACGGGCAAACTTCGTTCCGATGAAAAACGGATGCGAATGGACAGCGACCAATTTTTTTTGCGAAGTGGCCGCGAAATGCTGCGAGTCATGCCCGCCCACGAAGATTCGATTCGCCGAACAGTCGAAATTGCAAATAGAATTGATTGTGAACTCGAACTCGGAAAACGTTTTTTTCCTGGTTTCACGCCTCCAGATGGCCTCACTTCAGACGACTATTTACGCAAATTGTGCATTGAAGGTTTGAAACGTCGATATGAGGGAAATACAAAACGATTGATAAATGGTGAATTGTCAGAAGAAGTGATGGCGAGACTGGACCGAGAACTCAGTGTCATCGCCAAAATGGGATATCCAAATTATTTTCTCATTGTCTGGGATTTTGTGCGTGTGGCCGAAGAACGTGGGATTCACCGCACCGCGCGAGGAAGTGGTGTCGGAGCACTCGTTTGTTATGCGCTTAATATGTCGCATGTTTGCCCACTCGAATTCGATCTCCTTTTTGAACGATTTTTGGATGAAAATCGTGTCGAAGCTCCCGATATTGACATCGACTTCGATCAAGAACGACGCGGAGAAATTCTCGATTATGTCAAAGAAAAATATGGCGAAATGAACGTCGCTCAAATTAGCACACTGGGAACACTTGCCGCCAAACAATCGATAAAAGATGTTGGACGTGTTCTCAATATGGCCATATCAGCAGTCGAATCTATCACGAAGCTCGTGCCAGATACGCCGAAAATGAAGATCAAAAAGGCTCTGGAAGAAAATGCAGAGTTACAAAAAAGATATGAAACGGAAACAGAAGTCAAAGAGTTAATTGACATCGCCAAAAAATTGGAAGGTTTGAACAGACAGTCCGGCGTTCATGCGTGCGCGGTCGTCATCGCCGATCAGCCACTTACTGAATACTTGCCACTCCAAACAGACAAAGAAGGAACCGGCATTGTCACACAGTGGCAAATGGGGGACGTGGAAAAAGCGGGGCTTCTCAAAATGGACTTTTTAGGACTCCGCAATTTGTCGATATTGGCCGCCGCCATTGAACTCATTCGACAAACGACTGGTAAAACAATTGATCCTTATCGATTTCCACTCGATGATGTCGAGACATTCCAACTTTTCAGTTGCGGCGAAACGAAAGGTGTGTTTCAGTTTGAAAGTGGCGGAATTCGAGAACTTTTGCAGCGAATGAAGCCGGACAGTTTCCGTGACATTATTGCTACTGCCGCTCTTTATAGACCAGGGCCACTGGAAGGAGGAATGGTTTCGCAATACGTCGAAGTCAAACATGGCCGAAAAAAAGCGGAATATATCCATCCTGTGATGAAAGAGGTGCTCGAAGAAACAAACGGAGTCATGGTTTATCAAGAACAAATCATGCGTATTCTAAATCGTCTCGGAAAAATTCCACTCGGAGATGCGTATTCGTGCATTAAAGCGATTAGCAAGAAAAAAGAAGAAATGATCGGAAAATATCGCTCGCAATTCATAGAAGGATCGAAAGAAAATGGGCTTTCTGAGTCCGACGCGGAAAATCTTTTTGAGCTGATTATCAAGTTTGCTGGATATGGTTTCAATAAATCCCACTCGACTGCTTATGCACTTGTTGCATATATGACGGCATATTTGAAAGCCCATTATCCAGTCGAATTTATGGCCGCCCTGTTGTGCGGCGATATTGATAAACGCAATTTTAAGTCGAAAGATTCGACTGTCGAACACATTGAAGACTGTGTTCGAATCGGAATCGAAATAATTTATCCCGATGTCAATATATCATCTCCACTTTATTCAGTCGTCGATGGCAAGATAGCTTTTGCACTCACGGCGATAAAAGGATGTGGTGCATCAGCCGCCGCCGCAATTGAAGCAAGTCGAAACGAAAAAGGCCCGTTCAAAAATTTGTTCGATTTTTGTGAGCGTGTCGATCAAAAAGCATGTTCACGTTCCACGATGGAAATCCTCATCAAAGCTGGAGCAATGGATTCTTTTGGCATGGCCCGCTCTCAAATGCTTGCTCTCCTTGACTTGGCATTCAAATCGGCACAAAGCACGGCAGAAGACAGAGCACGCGGTCAAAAAAATTTCCTAGAAGACATGGACGACGAACCAATATCGACTTCTGCGTCTTCGGCGGATTCTGCCTCGTCTGCCTCGTCGTTGTCATTGCCCGCAGGAACCCCGATAATTCCTGAGTGGGACGACAAAGAAAAGGCGACTTATGAAAAAGAGGTTCTCGGATTTTATCGATCTGCACACCCACTGACAGAACTGGAAAAAACATTCAAGCAATTTCGTACTCATTCTTGTTACGATGCCGTGCGAAGGCCGGACAGAGACGAAGTTGTTGTGGCGGGCATGATCGGAGAAATCAAACTTACGAACACAAAAAATCCGAAACCAGGAAAACCGAGTGTGTATGCTAACTTGACTATTGAAGACGCACAGTCAACAATTCGGTCAATTATTTGGCCGGAGCAATATGCCAAATTTCAGCCGTTGGTTTACAATGAATCGATTGTCTTTGCCGCAGGACGCATTGATCGAAGTCGAAGTCAAAACGAAGACGATGCGAATCTCATTATCAATGAACTATTGTCAATCGAAGAAGCCGCCGAAAAATGGACGCGTGGTTGGTCCATCATTTTAGATGAAGCGATTCATTCGCCTGAACAGGTTCGTTGTTTGCAGGAAATGTTACAAAAACATCCTGGAACATTTGTCGTCGATCTATCAACACGACTCAAATCAGGGACAGTGGCAACATTTCTCTCAAATATCCGCATAAAAGCCGAGCAAGAATTGTGGCATAAAATCGGAAATTTGCTTGGATACGAATCACTGAAAGTCCTTTTGAAACAGCAGATTGTTCCCGCCAATACTTACAAAAATAAATGGAAAAAAAAGGTTTGAATTTTTCTGCCATACTTAAAAACTGCCATAAAATCGCGGTTTTTTATGTCACCATTTTGTAAGTCGTTCATTTGCGTTTTAGCTCGACAAAACTAGGAATACAGTAAATGCGATGCAGGTCAACAAAAGCATTGGTTTCACATGTGTCCATCTGAGCAAGAATGTTATAATGATGATAAATGGAGCAAACTGGACGAAAAAAACTCCGAGGAGGCCCGATGCAAATAGCCATGAAAATTTGTCGCCAAATTGGTTTTGCGTTCGAGCGGATGAACTGCTGGTACTCGTATATGCAAATAGCCACGAATATTTGTCGACCAATGGGTCTGATCCTTGTTGGTTCAACCACAAACAGACACTGCCAACAATTATGGAAACAATGGCGCACATCAGACGCTGCAAAAAGAAGTTGCTCGTGTCACTTTCAAAAAAAGGAGGAACCCACATCTGTTCGACTTTTTCCATTTGAAAAACATTGTAAATCTGTTTGGCAAAAGGTGCGTCAAAAAAGAAAAAGGTGAGCAGTGACAAAAAGAAGACGGGAACAAAAATGGTTTTTGGCACAGCAAGATTTTGACGCTCGATCAATCCCGCTGCAAGTAAAGTGACGAAAAACAAGGAAAAACAGAGCGATTCACAAGTCGTGACCAGCAGCGGTGTTTCGCCTGCATGATGAAAAAGCGAAAGAGCGACGAGTCCGAAAATTCCGCCGCAAATTCCTTCAATCACCGGATATTGCACACTGATTGGCGCGGCGCAGTCTCGACATTTTCCTCCGAGTTGCAGCCATCCGAAAACGGGAATATTGTCAAACCAACGAATCGGATGTGTACAATGTGGACAGTGAGAGGGGGGAGAAACGAGACTTTTTCCTCGCGGCAGTCGATAAACCACAACATTCAGAAAACTGCCGAGACAGGCCCCAAATATAATGAGCCACGCAATAACCAATGTCGATTCGTTCATTTTTTAACGTCACTTCGTTTGTTCGGTGCTTTTGGTAAGTTTTTGGTAACTTATTTCGCATTTTTTTGCGGTGTTGCTTTCGGAACATTGTTTTGCTTCTCATTTTTCTCTGCTTCTTCTTTCCGTCCGAGTTGTAGAAGGACACCCGGCTGGATTCCCATGCGACTCTCCCATTGTCGCTCCGCGCGGTCTGCCATCACTTTATTTCCATACTCATTGACTTGATTTGGAGATAAAATTTCCATGACAGCTTTGCCAGCTGAAAGTGTCATCACATTTAGTTCTGCGAAGTTTTTTTGAATTGATTCTCGGCGATCTCCTGGATTCGCAAATGGAGTTCCTTTCGGATTTATGACTTTTTCATAACGTTCCCGATATTTATTATTTAGTTCTTCTAATTGCTCTTTTTGTTTGGCATTAACACGCAATTTTTCTTGCACTTCTGTGTCTCCGAGTATGAAACAGAGAGAACGAACATTTTTTTCCCACTCACGCTTTTGTAATTCTTGTGAGACAATCATGCGGCGTTCCATATTCTGTTGTTGTCGCATCTGCTGCATTCCTTTCGGAGTCAAATTGACTTGTGCAAAAAGAATGGCAATGTGTTCAGAACCGAATAATAAAAGCAAAACGAAACAACAAGAAATAGATAAATTTTTCATCGAAGTTTTCAATAGTGTTAAAATAGACATGTTTGGCGAGCCGCCGGCGTTAGTCGGCGGTTTTGTTTTGGCGAGTCGCATTTGGCGAGCCGCCGGCGTTAGTCGGCGGTTTTGTTTTGGCGAGCCGCCGGCGTTAGTCGGCGGTTTTGTTTTGGCGAGCCGCCGGCGTAAGTCGGCGGTTGTTAGTCGGCGGTTGTTGTTCGGTGGTTATTGTTTTGGCATCGTGATTCGGGAAATGTCGTTTCTGGACACTCGAATTTTAGCTGAAAAACGCACAAATTCCGTGAACGCATACAATGTTCAGTAGAAACAAGCAAACTTTCTGAATAGTTTTATTTCAGCCGAAAACCCAATCAATATATTAAACACCAAATCAGAGACCAAGTTTCGCACGAATTTCTGGAATCGTGGAAATTAGTTTGTCGGCTTTTTCAAGTTGCTCTGGTTTCATCACAGAACGGACCTTTTCTCCAATATTTTTGGCGATTTGCTGCATTGATGAGTCGATCATCTGATAATCTGCCGCTCCAAGTTGAGGTTTTTGGAAATCGCGGAAAATTTTATCACGTTTGGAATTGGCATCTTCGGCGATTGTTTCCAGTTCTTCTCTTTGTTGGAGAGACAAATCAAAGCAGGACAAAATGCCGAGATCGACGACCGGTGTCTGAAAACCGCCATATAACAGGAAAACAGTTTCTTTACTTTTTGTGATCTGCTCTTGTGATAAAAAACTTTCTAATTGGGTTTCTAACAAAATAGACAGTCGTTCTATTTCTGCGAGTCGTTGAAGCTCCTGTTCCAATAATGTGGTTTTTGCATTAACTCGTCGGAGTTCGTCCATTCGTTTTTCGAGCTGTTGACGGAGTGTGAGAACCATTTCGTCAATTTTTTTCCCCTGTTCCTTCGTGATCTGAAGTAAAGAACGTGCTTCCCGATCCATACAAAGGGCGAGAACACTGGCGATTCCATGCGATCCGCCGGCGATGATCGAAACCTGAACAGGCGAGAAATCAGTAATTGCATCTTGCTGCGACATAAAATGTTCGAGCATCAATTCCAAGTAGTGGATTCCACGCGAATCGTGTTTCGGAATCCAAACGACACCTTTTTGACTTCCTTGTAGTAAATAAGTTCCCTTTTTATAAGGACGCGAATTATTGAGCTGACTTTGTGTGATTTTTCCGCCCGGATAATAATATGTCTGCGAAAGTGCAAATTCGGGCAACAATAAAAATTGCACACACAAAAGCAACCAACACGAGAATAAAAGAACGAATTTGATATTTGGTTTGAACTGGAACACGCAATTATCCTTTCATGTTTATCGGATGTGTGCCGTATTTAATCTCATTTGGCGAAAACCGAATGTGACTCACACTCCAACTATTCTAAAAGATTCTGTTCGATAAACAAGATACTGCAAAAATGGATGCGATTGTGCAATAATAAGCAGTAAAAAATAAAATTCCGCAGCAAATAATTCCCATCGTTTTCAATGAGTGGTGCCAAACTAAACATCCATGAACACATGCAAAAACAAGCAAAAATTTAAGATTCTTGTTTCATTGGGGACTTGAATGTTTATGAGTTTTCTGTTATTTTTAGTTGGTTATTCCCTTTTCCATTCCTAACAAGGAGATATTAAACATGCAAAGACGTGATTTTTTAGTAGCAGCTTCACTTGCTGGTGCCACTTCTGTTCTGACATCTTCGCTTTCACGCACCGTCAAAGCCGATGATTCGGCCGCTGTCACACCAGCAGCGGGCGCGGCAAGTACACCCGTTGATCAGCGAGCAAAAGCGAAACTGCGAATTGGCTGTAATCTGGCTGGGTGGGTTCCCGGCAATAATGATGTCGAAAAATTGGCCCAAATAAAAGCATGGGGCATGGAAGCAGTCGAAGCAGGAGGCGGAGTCGTCAACAATCCGAAAGAATTTAAGAAAAAGGCAGACGACGCCGGTCTAAAAGTGAGCGATATTTGCTTCGGCGCACTCGGTGGACGCACCTGTTCTGCTGATCCCGAAGAACAAAAAAAGGCCATCGACGAATTAAAACGTGCTCTCGAAGCCGCCGCAGTTCTCGAAAGTTGCGGAGTTGTGTATGTGCCTGCATTTAATGGAGACCAAGAACGCATTAAAAGAACGCATCAGGAAATTCGGCGATGTCTCATCGACATTGACCCGAATACCAAAGACATCAAAGGCGGTTTCCTCAAAGAAGTCGGCGATTTTGCCGCTGGTATGAATGTAAATGTCATTTTGGAGCCACTCAATCGAAAAGAAGCATGGTTTCTCCGACAAGTTGGCGACGCAGCTTCTATTTGCCGTGATTGCCAAAGTGATGGTGTGAAAACGATGGGCGATTTTTATCACATGTACTACGAAGAACCATGTGCGATGGCCGCATTCATGGCGGCGGGGCCATATTTGACTCATGTTCATTTCGGCAGTGGAAATCGTCGTATTATGCCAAGTCAGGACCCGAGTCAGTCGTTCTTGGCCGGATTTCGCGGTCTGAAATTCATCGGATACGACAAATTCATGTGTTTTGAGTGTGGCTGCGCAGGCGATGCCAAAACGGAAGTTCCGAAAGTTCTCGAATTTCTCAAAGCGACTTGGGAAGAAGCGTAATTGTGATATTTGGGCAAAATAGATAAAACAGCGGGACTGAAGCGGTTCAGATTTCGCTGTTTTGTCGCTATTTTGTCATTATTTCGACACTTTTTCGCCATGTTTACTGAAAATTGACCTTGATTGATTGCCATTTATACGCGACAATAGCACAAGTTGGTGCGGATGTTTATCTCCGCATTGTTTTAGCGGCTGGTTTATCTCCGCTCTGTTTCAACATTTCCAAAAAAATTTAATCGATAATTATTC
>JBOFGF010000327.1:0-7622 GCA_051649005.1 Thermoguttaceae bacterium
ATGATTCGTGATTGTGTGTTTGGCGTTTGCATTATACGTTTTTATCCTCTCAAAAGACCCTGTAATGTGGCTGCAATTTTGGAGAGTGGAACAAGCGACTCCGCGCCGCCACGAGCAAAAGCCTCTTTCGGCATTCCAAAAACTACGCATGATTCTTCATCTTGTGCAATACAACGTGCGCCGGCATCTCGCATTGCTTTCATTCCACCTGCGCCGTCTGCGCCCATTCCGGTGAGCATTGCTCCAATTGCTGATTTTCCGACGTTTTTGGCGACCGAGTTCATCATTTGTTCAACAGAGGGGCGATGTCCGCAGCAAAGTGGGGCATCAAAAATGTGGACTTTCCAACCAGTTCCGAACCGCACGACTTCAAGTTGTTTGCCGCCGGGTGCGACCAGGGCACGACCATCGATAATTGGGTCATCATTTTCTGCTTCTTTGACGACCATTTGAGCGAGGTTATTGAGTCGGTCGGCAAACATTTTTGTAAAACCAGCAGGCATGTGTTGGACGATGACTGTTCCGACAAAGAGACGTGGCAAACCACAGATTACATCGCGGAGAGCTTCGGTTCCACCGGTTGATGCTCCGATGGCACAGATTTTAGTCGATAGGTTTTGTCCTGACATTTTCGAGCCAGCTGAGGCGACTGATGCTGTTCTGGCGGAAATGTCTGCTTGTCGTTGTTTCCAGTGTGCGACATTGACAGTGGAGGCGATTTTGATTTTCGTCCGAAGCTCATTGATCATGTGAGTGAGATCGGTTCCCGACTGTGGTTTTGCGACGAAATCGACAGCACCGGCTTCCATTGCTTCGAGAGTTGTTTTTTGCCCACGAGTAGTATGCGAACTTACCATGACAACCGGAATTGGATATTGTGGCATTAGACGTCGCAGAAATTCGACTCCATTCATTCGTGGCATTTCTACATCGAGAGTCAGAACATCGGGTCTCAGTTTGACGATTGCATCTCGTGCCTGAAACGGGTCTGCGGCGGAGCCACATACTTCGATATTGGCATCTTTTGAGAGTCCCTCGGTCAAAATTTGACGCACAAGAGGCGAGTCATCGACGATTAAAACACGGATATTTCTTGATACCACAACAAAACCTCGACAGAATCGTACACGCAGTTATCGGAATCAACAGAGATCGCAACTGATGATTATAACCAACAATCTATGTGATTCAATGGGGGCATAAATTAGTGCGGCAACAAGTTTGACGATTTTCCAAATAAAGGCGGCGATTTTGCCCAAATAACAGCGGCGATTTTTCCAAATAACGGCGATAAAAACAACACGTTTCAGGCCTGTGTTTTTCGGAAAACGTATTAAACTTGTTGGCTCTGGCGCAGGGAGTTGTAAATTGCCTCTTTACAGAATTATGAATATGCAGTAGAATCCGACAATCTGGTGATTAAAAGCACTATATTTTTTTTATTTTGGGTGGTATTATTGTGGAAATCGGTCAAATTTTAATCGAACGCCAATTACTTTCACCGACACAACTTGCCGAACTGCGTGAGATGCAGAAGGAAAGTATACGAAATGGCCGCCGCGAATTGATTCGACTCGATCAATTGGCGGTTCAAAAAGGGTTTGTGACAGAGGAAGTGGCACTGACACAACTCGGTGAGGAGCTTGGAATCGGATTCGCCGATTTGGCGGAGTATCCTGTTAATTTAGGACTTTTGAAGACATTTCCGACTCGGTTTATTCATCGGGAGCAAATTTTTCCGATTGGTTCGTATGAAGACATGCTGATTGTTGCAACAAGCGATCCGCTTAATTTATATCCACTCGATGAAGTCGCATCTCTCACTGGAAAGCATGTTCAACCGATTCTTGCTCTCCGTTCTGAGATCGAAAAGCTCATCAAAAAACATCTTGGTGTTGGAAGTGAAACGATTGATGGTTTGATGGCGCAGCATTCTGATTCGACCAAAGGAGACGAGATCGAACTTCTCGGCGATCTTGAATTGGATGGCTCCGAACTTTCAGAGCAGGCGCAAGAACCATCAGTTATTCGTTTGGTCAACGAAATTTTCCTTGAAGCGATTGAATCACGGGCCAGTGACGTTCATGTGGAGTCCGAATCCGATGGACTTTCGATTCGTTTTCGAATTGACGGCGTGCTCCATGTTCAAAATTTTCCATCGGAAATCAATCGGTTTCAGGCGGCGATTATCAGCCGTTTGAAAATCATGTCGAAATTGAACATTGCTGAAAGGCGTCTTCCACAAGATGGACGGATTCAGCTCAAATTTTCAGGCCGCGAAATTGATGTGCGAGTTTCGGTCATTCCGATGATTCACGGCGAAAGCATTGTGATGCGGCTTCTCGACAAAGGTGCGATGGAATTTTCACTTGTTGGACTCGGAATGAATCCTGCCATTTATAGTAAATTTTCGGATTTGATTCGACTGCCACATGGAATCATTCTTGTAACAGGTCCAACAGGAAGTGGAAAAACGACGACATTGTACTCGGCTCTGACAGAAATCAAAGATTCAGCCACGAAAATTATTACGACAGAAGACCCGGTCGAATATCGACTCGGTGGAATCAGTCAAATTCAAGTTCACTCGAAAATCGGTTTGACTTTTGCCGCCTCACTTCGCAGCATTTTGCGACATGATCCCGACATCGTTCTTGTCGGAGAAATTCGAGACATCGAAACAGGGGAAAATGCTGTTCAGGCCGCTCTCACAGGGCACCTCGTTTTCAGCACTCTCCACACAAATGATGCTGCTGGTGCATATACTCGACTCATAGACATGGGAGTTGAACCATTTCTTGTTTCGAGCTGTGTCGAAGCAGTGATGGCCCAGAGACTTGTTCGCAATTTATGTCCTCATTGCAAAACGAGTTACACGCCTGATCCGGCAGAACTCCCACCAGATTTTCCGATGGAAGCACTTTTAGAGCAATCGGACGGAAAAATTTTCAAACCGAGCGGATGCCGAGAGTGTCGGCAAGTCGGATATCGCGGTCGGAGTGGCATTTACGAACTTCTTGTCACATCGAATCAGATTCGTGAAATGACCGGACGAAATGCGACTGCGTGGGAAATCAAAAAAGCCGCTCTCGCTGATGGCATGACAACACTCCGAATGGATGGATGGAGAAAAGTCCTTTCGGGGCAAACATCCATCGAAGAAATTGCCCGAGTCACGAAACAAGATGGATAATTCGATCTCATCCGGCGACTGTGCCGGAATACCGGCTTCGTCTCCGGCTCTTTTGGGGACGACATTTACTCACAACAAAGAGCTTGGGACGACGTGTATTCACAAAGTCTCAGGGGAATCCACTTGATTACATAAAAGATTGATTTATGGACATAATCGAAAACATACTTGGCGATTTCATATTTGAAATAATATATTTCGGTATTTTTCTGTTTGTGTATTTTTGGTCTTTTCGTTCATTGCGAGAATATCGTTTGATGCAGGACATGCCGACAATTCCCGCTTCTGGAGCGTACATCGGACTCGTTGAACTAAAAGGAAACGCCGAATCGGAAACGCTTTTCACCTCCCCATTGGTCGGAAACGAATGTGTGTGGTTCGAGTATTCCGTCGAAGAAGAACAGAAAGGTAACAAGAACAATTACTGGGTGAAAGTAATGTCGAGTCGAACAAATTCACCATTTTATTTGCGCGATGAAAGTGGAGTAATCCGCATTCTTCCAGATGGTGCCACAATGGAATTTGCCGCAAATTTTGAAAAAGTGTACAAAAAATCAGACCCTTTCTATTACAAAGCTGGGCCATCAAATGATATTTTGGGTTCCACTGGAAAACGCCGGTTCATAGAACGATGGATTTTGCCGCACCAACCGATTTATGTGATCGGTTCGACACGACTAAGAGACGATGTTGTGGCACCAGAAGTCGCTGTCAATTCGGATGCTCCTTTGTATCACATTTCCACCAAATCGGAGGAAGAATTGCAGGTTTCACGGAAATGGACAATGCGTTCTTGCATGGTTTTGGCAGGAATCATGGTGGTATTGGCTTGCTCTTTTTATTGCTGCGCTTATTCAAATTCACAGCGAGGAATCATCAATTTGGGATTGATGTTCGACGAAACATTCAACTGGCAACAATTCGCTCAGTTGAGTTGCATATTTTTCGGAATTTACTCTCTCATTTGGTCGCTCGGCTGGTTCTGGAGCGTCTATAACTCGCTGATCGGACTGAAAAATCGAGTCGATCAAGCCGGTTCGAATATCGATGTGCAACTGAAACGTCGCAGTGACTTGATTCCGTCACTGGTGCGTGTCGTGGAAGGAATGAAAACACACGAACAAGAAACGCAATTACTCGTGGCTAAATTGCGTTCTCAAAACATGACACGTCTGGATGGTGCGTCTGAATCAATGCGTGCATGTGTCCCACTGATTCGTGGCATGATCGAAAAATATCCCACTTTGACGGCAAATGATCTTTTTTTGAATCTGCAACAACAATTGATCGAAACAGAACAGAAAATCGCACTGGCGAGGTCATTTTACAACGAAATGATTGAATACTATAATAATCGACGTGAGATGTTTCCAGACAAACTAATTGCATCACTGGCAGGACTCAAAACGAAAACCCCGATTTTTGCAGATGATTTTGAAAAAGCGGTCGTCCATGTAACATTCGCCAAATAGATTGTCCCGTGAACAGACACAAAATTGGATGTTTAGTCAGCTTTCGCTTTGCGAAAGAATTAAGCACTGTTTAGAAAGCTGTTGTTTCAAAAAACAAGCACATTCTCCTTTTATCACGATAAATAGTTTGGTCCTCCCGCAAAATTGCGGAAGTATTGTCTCGTCAAACATCGAGCCGGTGCGTTTCGAGCCGGCATTTGTTCGGCGGGTGTTCTTTGGCGAGCCGCCAACGTAAGTTGGCGGGTTTGTTGGCGGGTTTGTCGGCGGGTTTGTTGGCGAGAGCCGTCGGCGTAAGTCGGCGGTGTGTTCGGCAACAATCGTCAAAAAAATACAAAGTCCCGGAGGGACTTCCGAATGGTAGTAACATGAACATCAAAAACGTCAGAACCCCATTCGGGGTTCAATATCGGTGACCATTATTCAACTCCGAACGGAGTTGTGTTTTTGTGGGCAATTCGTTTCTACCATTATTGAACACCGACGGTGTTCAGGGACATTGAATGCCTCGGCGTTCAGGGACGAATTCCGATGCCGAACAAAATCCGCCGATTGACATCGGCGGCTCGCCAAACAAAACCCGCCAACTTAGGTTGGCGGCTCGCCGAACAAAACAACCGCCGAATAAACCCGTCGACTTGCGGTTGAACCATAAATTTTCTAAATTGGGCTGCTGCTGGGGGGGATTGCAGCGAACAAAATAATTGATAAAATTGAGGTACTACTTTTGGATTGTCGCTGAATTCAGGGGCGAAACTGCTGTTGCTTTCGGTTTTTTTCTGTTTAGTGGTTTATTATCTAAAATAGAAATCGCCTTTTTTGAATGCGTTTCAACTATTTGGAGAGGTGGCAGAGTGGTCTAATGCGCGGGTTTGCTAAATCCGTGAGCTTGTAAAGGTTCCGCAGGTTCAAATCCTGTCCTCTCCGCTCCATGACAAGAGGCTTTGCCGTGCGGCAGTGCCTCTTATTTTTTTTCTGCCTCTTATTTTTTTCTGCCTCTTGCTTTTTGTGATGGCTTCGGTTTTAATGGTGTTTAATTATGGTTTTGTTCAAATAACATGGTTTTATATTTCTTCTTTGGTGTAAATCGGACAAAAGAAGGAATTTTCATGAAAACAGGAAAATTCGATGAGCTTTCTTACGAAACTGTTCGGAAAACCAAAGCTGAACTATAAAAAACGATATGAACTGCTGCAAGAAGCGATTTCCGGCACAATGTCGAAAGTCTATAAAGCAAAAGACAGGGAAACCAGCGAAGTTGTCGCACTAAAAATTCTCGATTCTGTGAAAATGAACGCAGTGGAATCGCGTTTCAAAGGATTTGGAAAGCCATCCGAAGGAGAAATAGCCGTCCAATTTGAGCATCCATACATTGTCAAAACCATCGATTATGGAATGACGACAGATGGTGACCAGTACATTGTCATGGAATATCTCGAAGGCACGGGACTCAATAACATTTTAGTGATGCCACAAGACCTTTTAGCAGGGGCACGCATCTTTTACATCAAGCAAGTCGCCGAAGCTCTCCAAGTCGTTCACGAAAAAGGATTTATTCACAGGGATATTTGCCCACGCAATTTACTTTTTGCCGGTGATGCTTCGGTTCTGAAATTGACCGATTTTGGTCTGACTGTTCCGAATCGTGCCCCTTTTACCGATCCTGGTAATCGCACTGGAACGGCTAATTACATGGCCCCTGAATTGGTGCGCCGCCGTCCGACCGATTTACGACTGGATGTCTTTTCATTTGGTGTCACAATGTACGAAATGTGTACAAATGAGCTGCCATGGCCACGCGGCGATTCGGGAAATGCTGCCATGGGACATTCGAGTGCGCCGGTGCATATCACGGATTATCGCCCAAATATCAACAAGAAATTAGCACAGGCGATTCATGCTTGTATCGACCCGGATGTCGATAAACGATGTCCAAATATGAAACAATTCCTTAAAATGATTGCAAAAGTCGAGTCGGAAACTGAGGAATAAGATGAATAAAATGAGTTTTGCGAAACAACAGCTTTCTACGAAAGCTGGCTAAACATCCAATTTTGCGCAGTTTTCAGTATATTTCAGGAATGTCAACATCAGACTATGCAAACACCATTTGAACTAAAATATAAACGACGTTAATTTTCACTTTTCACTTTTCACTATATTTTTCCGATTCAATGCGATATTTGCCACTATTTTTATCTATTTTTTTGCTTTTTAGTGGTTTTCCACTTTCAGCAGACGAATTTCAGATTGGAAATGTCATTTGCTCAGAATCATTCGATTCTTTTGAGAATGGATGGTCCAAACCGAATGATCAAATCGTTCAACTCGAAGCGAACGCACTCAAAATTTCACTTCCTGCAAATGGGGAATTGAAAAATGTTGCCATCACAAAATCTCTCCCGGTCGAATCGCTCCGAAACTGCTGGCTAATTGTGACTGCCAAAGTCAAAGCCGAAAATGTACTGTCGCCGCCAAATCCCTGGAACGGAATAAAAGTCATGTTTGTCATCGATAAACCGGACGGAAAGGATTGGATTCAACAAAATGGATTGTGGGGGACTTTCGATTGGAAAACAGTGCGATTTCAAGTGCGAGTTCCTGAAAATGCCACGTCTGCGACACTGCAACTCGGTCTCGAAAACACGACCGGAACGACTTGGATCGACGATGTTGAAATAAAAATCATTGGAAAAAAGGTTAATGCAGATACGATTTCATCCACGAAACCAACATTTGAACGTGGTGACGTTCCAAAATGTTTGCGAGGTGCGATGATCCAGCCCAACAAATTTGGCCCGAAAGATATTCAAGTTTTGGCGAAAGAATGGGGAGCAAATCACGTTCGCTGGCAGTTGCTCTGGGATGGATTTCCAAATGGCCCCGCCGATTCGGCTTCTGTCGATGAGTTTCATGCGTGGATCGATAAACAGTGCGAATTGCTTGATAAAATGCTCCCT
>JBOFGF010000328.1:0-2262 GCA_051649005.1 Thermoguttaceae bacterium
TGCGCAAATCCTTTGCCTCGACCCAGAAGCCGTTCAAGCCCGGTTCGATGTTTTCATGATACAAAATATTCCCGTTCTCGTCAACCACGCTCCGAGCTGCGCGCTCCAAGTCGGGATTGTCCGTCACCACCCAGAATGGTCTCGCAAATCATCAGGTCTTTCCAACGAATCACAACACTTTTGGCGATACTCACCCATGCCAACAGATAACGTCTCCTGTTTCATCATTAAATTCATAATGATAGTGTTCTGCGGAAGCAGATGAAAATTTTGCCTTAAATTTGGGCAAAAATTGGTATTCCTTCTTTGGCTTAAAGTATCCCTTTGATAATGCGTAGTCGTATAGGGATTTATTTAATGGATATTGCGTAACAGTACATGTCACACTGTTGACACGAATCCAGTCTTCTGCTTTCTCTAAACTCGAAAAGCAAGCACAAGGAAATATGCCACCACCCGTAACAACCCAAATCCAATCTGTTGCTTCTGAAGTCATCATTGAAATAATTGCTAAATCAAAAATATTTGTCACATTGCACGATTACTGTACTTTCTCAAAAATCGCAAAGGAAAATGAAAAATTGACCTAAAAAAGGTCCGGCATTTTTTGTAAGATGTGAGTTCCAAAATTCACTCGCAAAAAGGAGCCGGACCATGAACGCAAGGAAGCGGAATCAACCACTCAATGCACTCACGAATTTCATTATAACCATCGCCACTGGAATGAAAACTACCACCTTGCCGTGGCTCAAGATTTTATTCCTCGGTGCCGTTTTAGTCAAAAAAGGCTTTCAAGTCTCTCAGTGGATCACGGCCGCCGGAAGACAGAAACAATATCACCAGTTGTACTATCAACTCAACAAGACAGGAGCGAACGTCGAACTGTTTTCAAAAAATTTGCCAGATTTCGTTACAACAACTTTTGGGCAACTATCGCCGAAAATTGGTGTCACCGTTATTGTCTTCGACGATTCACCGACGAAACATTACGGACAAAAAATCGAAGGGGCGGGGTATTACCACAACCCGACTCCTTCGAAAACCGATGCGACATTATTATTCGGACACAATTGGGTCAATATGGCGCAGGTCATCAAAGATGGTCAAGGTGGTGTCAAGTCGATACCGCTCGATGTGCGAATGTATATTCGCGACGAAGATCGAAGCGATGCCGGAGGAAGTGATTGAGACATACGGTTACCGATTTAGTATTGAAGAGATGTTCAAGGATATGAAAGAGGTGTGCGGTTTGGAGGAACAGGAGGTTCGCAAGCTGGACAGTTGTGTTGGGGCGTATTGGCTGTGTTTGTTGAGTTATGTATTTATAGAATCGTGGTCGTTGGAGTCGGGAGCGACGTTGCAGAATGAGCATCATCGAGGGCCGTGGGACCGCAGTGGTCGTCGAATTTCTCATGCGGAGAAGCGAAAATTGTTCCATCAATTAGTTTTTCGGGAAGAATTTTTGCAACTTTTACCCGACAATTTGAACAGTGAAATATTAAAAATCCTCGAAAATCCGCTGTTTTTAAGCCCATAAACCTACACTTTTTTGAGAAAGTACAGTCAGTTACCTACCTATCGATAATTCAGTTACGCCCTGTTTGGGCAATGAATCAACCAAAATGGCATCGCAAAAGCAAATTGCCGTCTTGCAATTTCACGTCATTTCTGGTAAAATGCGTCCATGAAACGAGATTGCACGACAACCGAAGCCGAAAAGCACGCCGACGAGCAAGACGACAAGCCCGGCAATATCTTCGACACGTTCTTCAAGAACATGTTCAGTCGGGCCTTCCTGTTCGCCGATTTCGTGCAAAATTATGTCAATCCGCATTTCATCGAGCAGATTGAAATCACGAAAATCAAGTCCGTCCCGACGCACCTGTTCGGCAAGGAAAATGACGAGCGGATCGTCGATTTGGTGTTCGAGTGTCCGCTCAAACACGGCGACGGCTCGCTGCTGGCGGTCGTTGTTTTCGAGCACCAAACGGGAAGTTTGAAGGAAATCCCGCTCAAACTTTTGAAATATATCAGTGCGATTTGGGACAAGGAAAAGAAGGCGAAAAAACGGTTGTCGGTGCCATATTTCATCGTTTTGAGAACCGGAAAGAGGCCGCATCGAAAGCCGTTTCCGCAACTGGCGGACTTTTTTCCGAAGGACAAAACGGGCAAGACATTCGGGACAGTGCCGCTGATCGAGTATGATGTCGTCGATCTTCCGGCGTGGGATTTCACGAAGCTGGTCGGCAAACCGGAATTGCG
>JBOFGF010000329.1:0-16158 GCA_051649005.1 Thermoguttaceae bacterium
CTATCATTCAGCATCGCATTTGAGGGAATAAAAAGCCTCAAAATGTGGACAAATGACAAATCATCGGCAATTCTGAAAACCAACTCGACTGTAGAACGTCACATTGTACGATTTCATGTCCGATTGACAAGGACTCCCAGTCATCTTACAGGAATTTTTTTGGTGTTTTTTCTAAATTATCGAGAAATGTATCTGGTTATATCGATTTTTTCGCCTTCGGTTTCAGGTGGACCTGTCAAAATCCTGACACCGCTCGCTGTAATTGCCAATGTATGTTCAAAATGAGCACTTGGACGTCGATCATTCGTGGCAATTGTCCAATGATCTCGCAGGACTCGTACTTTTTTGGTTCCGGCGTTTACCATGGGTTCCACAGCAATGACGAGACCTGGTCTCAGCTCAAAATCTTCTCCCATCAAAAAGGCAGGGCAGTTATAATTTGGAACTTGTGGCGGCTCGTGCATTTCGCGTCCGATTCCGTGTCCAACCAAGGATTCCACGACAGAAAAACCTTGTGCGATGACATGTTTTTCCATTTTTTTAGCAACACCGCTCCAGTATTTATGTTTGGGAATCTCGTCAATCGCCAAATTCAAGACATCAGCAGTCACATCAAGCAGATGTTTTTTTTCTGCGGAAATCTCTCCGATGGCAAAAGTTCTGGCCGAATCGCCGCACCAGCCAGTCGTTTTTGATCCAGCATCGAAAATTTTGCATCCTGTGTCTACACTTAAAATGTCTCCTTCTTTGAGGATTCGTTCACTAGGAATTCCATGCACGACCTCTTCGTTGATGCTCATACAAGTCGCCGCTGGAAAAGGAACGACACCAAGAACACCTTTGAAAAGTGGAACAGCTCCTTGATCGATAAAAAATCTTTCGACCTGTGAGTCTATTTCCGCTGTCGAAATACCTGGCCGCACAAGCGACATGGCAATTTGCAGTCCGTGCCACACGAGGAGACCAGCTTTTCGCATTCGGTCAATTTCGAGAGCGGATCGATAAGACTGCACAATTGCCTCACTATATTACAAATACTATTACACATACTGCAAATCAGCATAAAAAAACGCTTTTGGCGTGTTATTATCGTTTTGAATTTGCTTTGTTAGTGCGAAACAGCCACTTTCCACAAAAACGGAACAAAGGACCAATGGATCATTGATGCACAGTATAAAAACTATTTATATGAATCAAGAATCTTGGCGACTCGTCCGAAAATTTCATCTACTGTTCCGATTCCTTCGACCGATTTGAGCAAATTTTGTTTTTTGTAATAATCGAGAAGCGGACTTGTTTGTTTATTATAAGCGACGAGACGTTCTCGAATCACTTCTGGTTTGTCATCAGCCCTGCCACGACCGGCGAGACGTCGAAACAATTCGTCATCAGGAACTTGCAGTTCGAGAACGACATCGAGTGGCGTTTCTTTTTCGGCGAGCATTTTATCGAGAGCTTCTGCCTGCGCAATTGTGCGTGGAAAACCATCGAGAAGATACCCTGAGTGACAATCGGGCGAATTTAATCTTTCGGCAATGATTCCGATAATCACGTCATCTGGGACAAGTTGTCCACTGGACATATATTGTTCCGCTTTGACACCGATTTCGGTTTTTGCATCACGAGCAGCTCGAAGCATATCACCGGTTGAAAGATGCGCCAGTTTGTATTTGGCGATCATTTTTTCTGCTTGTGTTCCTTTGCCAGCTCCGGGAGGACCGATAAAAACGATTCGCATTATTTACTCTTCTCTAAAAGACCTTTGTAGTTTCGCATAACAAGATGACTGTCGATTTTGTCAACCAAGTCGATAATCACACTGACGACAATGAGCAAGCTCGTTCCGCCGAAAAATCCGGCGAGGAGATAGTTATCTGGTATAATCAACGTCGAAATGAGAGACGGCAAAACGGCGATCACTACAAGAAAAGCAGCACCAACATAAGTGACTCGCACCATAACTTTTTCAAAGTAATTCGCAGTCGATGCTCCTGGCCTATAACCGGGAACGAATGAGCCGTAATTTTTCAAGTTGTCTGCCATATCTTTCGGATTAAACGTCACTGCGGTCCAAAAATAACAGAAGAAGAAAATAAGCCCAGTGAACATCATTTGATATGCAAATGTTTGACGTTCAAACATTTTATTAATGATTCCAATAAACCCGCCATCTTTATTGAACATTGCAAAAAAGGCCTGCGGAAACAGCAGCAAGCTGCTTGCAAAAATGATCGGCATCACACCGGCCTGATTAACACGGAGGGGCAAATACTGACGAGTTCCACCGAATGTGCGGTTTCCCTTGATATGTTTCGCACTCTGAGTCGGAATTCGTCGTTGTCCCTTTGTGATAAAAATAACTCCGACCACAACAGCAACAAAAAGAGCACCGAGGACAAACACCATTTCAATACCCATTTGAGATGTATCTGATCCGAGTCGGAAACCGGTTTCTGGTTTGTAAAGTCGATCCAAAAGGGTCTGAACGGCTTTCGGCAAGTTTGCAATAATACCAGCCATGATCAAAAGACTGATTCCATTCCCGATTCCATATTCATCAATTTGTTCACCGAGCCACATAAGAAATGTCGTTCCGGCGGTCATAACCAAGACGGCTGTGAGAACCCAAGTAAATGGAAGTGAACCATCCGCGTTTAGAATCGCATCATTATAAAGTTGATAACGACCGAGACCAAAAACGAGGAACAAACTCTGGAAAATGCAGATAACAACAGTTGCATATCGAGTATATTCATTGATCTTTTTTCGTCCACTCTCTCCTTCTTTTTGAAGTTTTTCGAGAGGTTCCCAGACAGTTGCGAGAAGCTGGAAAATAATCGATGCCGAAATGTATGGCATGATTCCGAGACCGAAAATAGTCAACTGCTCAAATTGAGTTCCAGTAAAAACAGAGATTTTGGCAAAAAGTTCTCCGAGTCCCTGCTGACTCGACCAGAAAGTCGCCATTTTCTGCGTATCAATTACAGGCAGTGGAATCCACCATCCGATTCGATAAATAGCAAGAAGCCCGAGTGTCAAAAGAATTTTTTGACGCAACTCGGGAATCGAGAAAATCACGCGTAATTTTTGGAACATGTGAGGATTCTGAATGACAAGTGGCAATCGGAGCACTGATTCAGCACCGAATCTCTGTGCCAAGATTATTTCGGACGAATTTTTTTCGTGGAATTACGATTTAGCGGCAAACTGTTTTTTTCTTGTTCCCATTTTATTTTTGACAACAAGCTTTTTACTGGGCAAAAGTGTCACTTTCCCACCAGCGGCC
Organism: Thermoguttaceae bacterium; assembly: GCA_051649005.1. Classification (GTDB taxonomy): domain Bacteria; phylum Planctomycetota; class Planctomycetia; order Pirellulales; family Thermoguttaceae; genus WRKP01. The sequence goes on from JBOFGF010000329.1 coordinate 3,287, forward strand.
TCGATCTTTTTGACGGCAGAAGCGGAAAAAGCATGTGCTGTTACATCAAACTTTTGAGTGATTTCACCGTGTGCAAGAATCTTCAGTTGGTCGAAAGCCTTTTTGATGAGTCCCTTTTCCCTGAGAATATCAGGAGTAATAATCCCACCTTGTTCAAAGACAACTTCCATGTCTCCGATATTGACACAAACAATCACCTCGCTGAATCGCTTGTTATTGAAACCGCGTTTGGGAATACGACGGGCGAGAGGCATTTGGCCCCCTTCAAAAACAGGACTCATCGATGAACCACTTCGGGAACCCTGTCCTTTGTGACCTCGCTGACTTGTCTTTCCACGCCCAGAACCGGTTCCACGACCAACACGTCGTGCTTTTTTGGACGGAATAGATTCAAAATGGACATCATTTATATTCATGATAAAGAAACTCCTCGCAGTCGTTCAACTTCATTTTTTGTACGGAGACTCATCAAAGCATCAATTGTTGCTTTGACCACGTTAGTCGGATTTGCAGTTCCATAACTTTTTGTCAAAATATCACGGATACCACACGCTTCACAAACGGCACGAACGGCAGCACCTGCAATGACACCGGTTCCAGGGGAGGCGGGAACGAGGACTACTCGAGCTGCACCGAAATGACCAATCACTTCATGCGGAATCGTAGTTCCTTCGAGATTGACCGCTTTCATCTTTTGCGTGCCATCTTTGACTGCTTTTTCTACTGCGGGAGGAACTTCATTAGCTTTTCCATATCCCCACGCAACTCGCCCCACACCATCGCCGACCACAATGAGTGCTGCAAAACTGAATCGACGTCCACCTTTGACGACGGCTGCACATCGTTTAATTTTGACAACTTTATCAACCAAGCCGCCCTGTGTCGTTTCACTTGCCATGATATTTCAAACTTTCGTAAAACAGTTATTAAGTGATACTATTTCTTTTTTCCCGATGATTTTCCCGATGCAGCCTTCGCAGCGACTTTGTCAGCTTTGGAAAGTTTTTTCGCTTTCCCTGCTTTTGGCTCCGTTTTTGCTTTGGATTCACCTGCGACTCCAATATCGAGACCAGCCTTCCGAGCGGCATCGGCAAGTGCTTTGACACGACCATGATATTTGAAACCATGTCGATCAAAGGCCACTTGAGTAACTCCGGCCGCAAGTGCCTTTTGGGCAATTGCTTCTCCGATTTTTTCGGCAGCTGAACAATTACCTCCATTTTTTGCTTCGACGGCAATTGCTTTGTCACGAGTCGATGCCGCGGCAAGTGTTTTACCTGCTTCATCATCAATAACCTGTGCGTAAATGTGCAAATTGCTCCGAAACACACAAAGACGTGGACGATTTGAAAATCGTTTCACCGCATTTGAAACACGGAAAACGCGATTCTGTCTTTGACGATTGATTTGCTTGTATTTTTTCACGGAAAATGGTGGCTCTAAACGAAAAGGAGAACAAACTGGATTTTTGGCTAATTAGATAAATCTTGATTCAGCAATAATTTCGATTTGCTTTCTTCGCGTTATTAAGCTCTCATGTTTAAGGTTATACGAGTCGAATAAAAAGACGATATTTTGATTCTCTTACTTTTTGGTGGCAGCTTTGCTTTCTTTGCGACGAATCTGCTCTCCCTCTTTCTCTTTGTATTTGAGCCCCTGGTCGTATCTGATTCCCTTTCCCAAGTATGGCTCTGCTTTTCGGACAGCACGAATGTTGGCTGCGAATTGACCGACAAGTTGCTTGTCGAAACCTTTGACACTGACGTGAGTTTGATCGGCACATTTCACTGTCAAACCGGCGGGAATTGGGAGAATGACTTCGTGTGCAAAACCGGCACGAATTTGCAGGTTACTTCCCGAAACAGCGAAAAGATAACCTGTTCCGAAAATGATGAGCTTCTCTTCATATCCAGCGGTAACTCCGCTCACCATATTTTGGAAAAGTGCTCTATAAAGCCCGTGCATCGCCGCCGCAGCACGAGTATCATTAGCTCGCGCAACTGTGATTTGCGCCGCAGTCTGATCATAACTGACTGAGACATGCGGACTAAACTCTTGTTCCAGTTTGCCAAGTGGACCCTCGACAGACAATTTTTGTCCATCAATAGCGATTTTGACCCCGGCTGGAACTACGACTGGTTTTTTTCCAATTCTTGACATGACACTTCTAACTCAAATTAATGACTTGCTATTGACGGATTACCACACCAAGCAGATGACCTCTCCGCCAACATTTTTCAGTTTCGCTTCACGATCACTCAGAATTCCACGATTGGTACTCAGAACATGGATTCCAAGACCATTCAAAACGGGACGTAAATCATCTGTCGCCGCATAAACACGACAACCAGGTTTACTAACTCGTTTTATTGCATTGACAATCTTCTCGCCATTGGATCCATATTTCAGGTGAAGACGCAATAGCTGGGTCGGTTTCTCATCAACCACTTCCCAGTCCCAAATATATCCTTCGCGTTTCAACACGTCGGCTATTCCTTTTTTCTCGATGGAAGAAGGCATATCGACGGAAGGTTTTTCAATTCGCACTGCATTCCGAATGCGTGTCAGCATGTCGGCAATTGGATCGGTCATCATTGTTTATGTTCTCCTAATTACCAGCTTGATTTTTTAACGCCTGGAATCAGCCCTTGATTGGCGAGATTCCTGAAACAAATACGACAGATACCAAATTTTCGATAAACTGCACGCGGACGGCCACAAAGTTGACATCGATTTTCAGATCGAGTTGAAAACTTCGGTGTTCGTCTGGCCTTCAAAATTTTTGCTTTACTTGCCATGAAAATATGTCTGGATCAGATTTCAAAACGGAAAAGTTGCCTAGTTCCGGTCTCTACAAAACCGGTCTAAACTCTTTGCGGCGAACTAACTTGTATACAAATTCGTAAGTTTAACTTAGATTTTTCAAAAATCTGTGAAATTACGATATTGAATTTCAATTATACTACTTCTTTTTCTTTTTGGAAGGTGCATCGGCACGGAAAGGCATCCCAAAGGCTCGAAGCATTTCTCTCGACTCATTGTCATCATCACCACGAGTCACAAATGTGATATTCATTCCCTGGCTTTTGGAGTATTTATCAGGATTCAACTCAGGAAATACCAAAAACTCAGATAATCCAAGATTATAGTTCCCATGACCATCAAAGCTTTTGGGGTTCAAACCTTGAAAGTCTCGAACTCGCGGAAGCACAATTGATATTAGGCGGTCCATGAATTCAAACATGCGGGCACCACGAAGTGTGACCATACATCCGAGATTCATTCCTTCACGAACTTTGAAATTTGCAATCGACTTACGAGCCTTAGTCACAACTGGTCTTTGACCGGTCACTTGAGTGATAACATCGACCGCCTCTTCCATATATTTCTTTTCACCAAGTGCCGTGCCAACACCCATATTGACGACGATTTTTTGCAAACGCGGAAGCGACATTACATTCTCTCGGCCGAGTTTTTGTTTCAAAGCCGGTATCAGTTCGTTCTGATATTTTTCTTGCAAACGAGGAGCGGTCATTTAGTAATACTCCGAATTATCTATGTAATCAATTTGGGCTGGAATTATTGGCGAAACAATCTCATAGATTCATCGCTCACATTTTTCACAATTATGCTATTTTTACTTACTTCTTAGCTGGGGAGACTTGACTGATGTCAGCTTTGCATTTTTTGCAGAAGCGGAACTTGGCATTATCATCAGCAAATCGCACTCCAATTCGAGTAGGTTTGCCACAGGCTGGACAAACGACTTGAACATTCGAGGCTGGGAGAGGCATTTCCATCGTAAGTCGTCCACCTTGTGGGTTTCGACGACTTCGTCGAACATGTTTATGAACAACATTGACACCTTCGACAACAACTTTATTATTTTCTCGATCAACCGAGACTACTCGAGATCGTTTGCCGCTGCTCGCACCGGAAAGGACAAGTACTTGATCGTTTTTTGAAATACGCATTATAACTAGATGCTTTTAACTAGGCAATTTGGTGAATACAAAAACAGGAAAAACTAAACAACTTCACTGGCAAGACTTACAATTTTGACGAAACCTTCTTCTCCGTGTGCTTTTCCTTTCCCCTTTTTTTTGCGATCCTTATCTCTCAGCTCACGCGCAACTGCACCGAAAACACGACTACCAATCGGATTTTTGTTATTATCGATTAGGACGGCGGCATTTGAGTCAAATTTGACATAACTTCCATCATCTCGTCGTGTTGCCTTTTTCGTCCTGACAATAACGGCTTTCACGACCGAACCTTTTTTGATATTGCTCCCTGCAATCACGGACTTCACAGAACAAACAATAACATCACCAAGTCCGGCAAAACGACGATGGGTTCCACCAAGAACTTTGATGCACATAACTTCCTTGGCACCGGTGTTATCAGCGACATCTAATCGACTCTCTGTCTGTATCATTTTACGACCTCTGTATTACAACTATTTTGAACTAAATGCTAATTATTACACTTCTGCTGTGCAATTCATTTGTTCTAAGTGATTATTCGTTCTAGTAATTTGTCCATTTCACGCACCACATTCCACTCACTGGCGAAATCAATTTTCGACAGATGCAGCATCTTTGGCGGCTGCACGCAAAGCAGCAACGTCAATTACGTTTCCTTTTGAGATAATACTGACCAAATTCCATCGTTTCAATCGCGACATTGGACGACTTTCGATGATTTCGACGGTGTCTCCAATACGAGACTCGTCCATCTCATCATGCACATAACAGACAGTTCTTCGCTTGACATATTTGCCATACTTCGGATATCTGACCAGACGCGCAATTTCGACCCGGCGGGTTTTTTTCATCTTGTCACTTGTCACAATACCGACAACTACTCGCTTTGGCATTTCGCAGACCTTTCAAACTCGCTAATTACGATCTTTTGGAAATATCTCGTTGTTTCCTGAATAATAACAAACAAAAAACAACATCTGATTTAATAAAAACACACATCAACTGCTCTTGACAGCTTTTCGCTGATTCTGGAGCGTCAAAATACGTGCAATTTGCTTTTTACTTTTTGATAGTTCACTCGGAGAATCAAGGCGTTCCATTCTTGCCTGAAGGCGAAGGCGAAACAATGCCTCTTTTACATCTTTCAAGAGAACTTCGAGCTGATCATCACTCATATCACGCAGTTCTGAAATTTTCATATACAAACTCCTTCAGTGAACATCTTTGTTCTTGAAAACATTACATCATTTTACGTTTGACGAAACGACACTTCACTGGCATCTTGTGCGCCAAACGATTAAAGCAAAGCTTTGCCGTTTCTTCGGGCACACCAGATATTTCGTACATGATCGTTCCTGGTTTTACGACTGCGGCCCAATACTCAGGCTCCCCCTTTCCTTTTCCCATTCGAGTTTCGAGTGGAATCGAGGTTATTGACTTGTGGGGAAACATCCGAATATAAAGTCTTCCTTCGGATCGAAGATATTGTTGTGCTGCAATACGACCAGCTTCAATCGTTGCTGCATTGATCCATCCACCTTCGAGTGTCTGAAGTCCATAATCGCCAAAAGCTACATCGTTTCCACGAGTCGCCTCACCTTTTATACGACCTCTTTGGATTTTTCGATGCTTGACTCGTTTGGGCATTCGCGCCATTGTTATCGTCCTCGCTATATTCGCCTTGATTGATCCAAACCTGAATACCAATATGTCCCTGTGCGATCATCGCTTCGTGAAAACCATAATCGATTTTGGCACGGAGTGTTGAAAGCGGAATCGAACCCATTATCTGTTTTTCGCAGCGAGCCATTTCGGCCCCACCTAATCGACCAGAAAGCTGAATCTTGATCCCTTTCGCACCGGAAGTCATCGCCTGCTCACACGCACGTTTCATGCAGCGACGAAAACCAACTCTTTTACAAAGTTGCTCTCCAATGTCTTCAGCGACAAGTTGAGCAACTATCTCTGGACGTGTGATTTCTTCTATTTTGAGATTGATACGTCGTCCAGTAAGAGTTTGTAATTCTTGCTGGAGAATTTCAATCTTTTCTCCGCGTGAACCGATCATCACACCAGGCTTTGATGTGAAGAGTATCACACGAACTTCGTCTCTTGTTCGTTCGATTTCTATTTTGGAAATCGCTGGATACAGGAGCTTGTCATCTCCTTTTCGCTTGTCGTCTACACCTTTTCGACGCACATCACTTTCGCGTCGTTTTTTAATGAAATCGCGGATTTTTTTGTCTTCGACAAGAAGTCCTGCGAAGTCACGTTTGGATGCGTACCAGCGACTTTTCCAGCCTTCCATAATACCGGTGCGAAAAGCGACCGGATTTATTTTTTGACCCATATTAGCACCAAAAATCTAAAGTAACTGCATTAACCTACAAACACGCTGATATGCGACGTTCTTTTGAAATAAACACTGGAAGAGCCGCGAGATTTAGGACGAAATCTTTTTGCCATCGGACCTCCGTCGATACGAATTTCGACGACTTCAAGATCGGCAAGATTTCTGGCTCTTAAATCTTGAGCATTTGCCACGGCACTGTTGATTACCGCTTCAATCAATCGAGCACCACGAGCTGGATAACAACCGAGGACTTCGAGAGCTTCATCAACTCCCAGTCCACGCACCAAGTCCGCATACGGACGTATCTTTTGTGCGCTCATGGGAGCATATCTGTGTTTTGCTTCGTACATTTGCATTGTTGACCTCTTTTACTTTTTCCCGCCTTTTCCGCCATGGCCACGGAAAATGCGGGTCAATGAAAACTCACCCAACTTATGTCCGACCATGTCTTCTGTCACGAAAACTTTAAGAAACGACTTTCCATTATGAACCATAAACGTGTGTCCCACAAATTCAGGGAGAATTGTGCTACTTCGCGCCCAAGTTTTAATGGGTTCTTTCTTGCCTATTTGTTCGAGTTTTTCAACTTTTGCAAACAGTTTCGCGTCAACGAAAGGACCTTTTTTAATTGATCTACTCATAATACAACACGTTTCAAATCAGGATGACCACATTTTAGCACAATTTTGCACAGTTCCGTACTTTGCACTGTTTCGTACAACGTCGCATCGCCTGATACATTGTCGCACTCAATACTTATCGTACTCAATACTTTTCGCACTCAATACTTTTCGCACTCAATACTTTTCGCACTCAATACTTTTCGCACTCAATACTTGCAAAGTGGGGTATTTTGTACTTCAGTAGTTTTTAGTTAAGCTTCAAGACACCATATCGACGGCTCTTTCGACGTCGAATGATCGACTTGTTTGTTGGCTTTCGTTTTTTTCGTGTCGATGTTCCTTTGGTGGGCTTTCCAGTTGGCGTGACTGGATGTCGACCGCCTTTAGTACGTCCCTCACCACCACCGTGCGGATGGTCAATCGGGTTCATGGCAGTACCACGAACATGCGGGCGTCGTCCTTTCCAGCGATTTCTTCCTGCTTTTCCGATCACAATGTTCATGTGATCGATGTTTCCAACTACACCAACGACTGCACGACAAGCGACAGGAACACGTCGAATTTCACCACTGGGCATGTTCAACTGTGCCCAGCCAGCTTCTACATCTCGTGCAACAAGTGTCGCGCGGGAACCTGCTGTGCGGCAAAGAACACCACCACAATTTGGCTGCAATTCAATGTTATGGATTTCAGCACCAAGTGGCATTTCTGACAATGCTATACAATTACCAACATTTGGTGGTGAACCAGCACCACTCATTAGTCGATCACCAACCTTCAAATTTTCAGGGGCAATAATATATCGTTTTTCACCATCTTCATAGTGAAGAAGGGCGAGACGAGCTGTTCGATTCGGATCATACTGAATTGCTGCAACAACAGCTGAAATCCCGTCTTTATTTCGTTTGAAATCAACTAGACGAAACTGGCGTTTGTGGCCACCGCCGCGATGTCTGACAGTGATGACACCCTGGTTATTACGACCATTTGTTCGTCGTTTTGGTTTCAGCAGGGACTTCTCCGGCTTCGAATCTTTCGTGAGTTCCTTGAAGTCACTCACGCTCATATTTCGGCGACCGGCATTGTTTGCTTTATATTTTTTTACACCCATCGTTCAATCTCCCGATATTCCTGGAGCCAATCGTCTTTAATGTTTTGGAAATGACGTTTCAAAAATGGACTAGAAGTAACTAATTTTGCTATCAGGATGAAGTTTTACAACGGCTTTTTTCCATGACCTCTGCTGTGTATAACCACGTTTATTCCGTCGCTTCTTACCAACTTTGTGCTGAGTTCGGACCGCTTCAACTTTGACTTCGAACAAAAACTCAATTGCTTCTTTGATTTGTTTTTTACTCGCCAGAGCATGTACTTCGAAGTAGTAAGTATTCAGATGCTCAGCTTCACGATATCCTTTTTCAGTAACGAGTGGCCGGAGAACTATTTGATATGGTTCAAGAGCTAAATTGACTAATGTAATATCTTTGCTTTTCGGCATTGTCGCCTCCGATTATTTTAACTCGTTAATGATTCTTGAATTTACCAAAATGACTAATAGTAATTAATTTTGAGGTTTGGTTTTTTATTCAGGGAGAGTGAACACTCACCACTAAATTTGTCTCTCAACTATGCAGGCTCTTTTTTACTTGTCAAAAATGATTCAAGTGCTGCTTTAGTGAAAAGGATTTTCTTCGGTTTTAGTATTTCATACGCATTTAGGTCTGACACTGGCAAAATGCGAACACCTTCGATGTTTCGGAAACTCTTGTAAACATTGACATCGTATGATGCGACAGCAACGAGAACTGTTCCGTTGATTTTAAGTGCCTTCAACACGGCCACCATATCTTTTGTTTTTGGAGCGATGGCCGTCAACTGGTCGATCAGGGTAACTTGTGAGTCTGATATTTTCGATGCAATTGCCATTCGTGTGGCAACTTGAAGTGCTTTTCGTGGCAGGCGAAAATACCAATCTCTGGGACGTTTGGCAAAAATATGACCACCACCTCGTCTGACACCACTTCTACGATGACCGGCGCGGGCATTCCCTGTCCCTTTTTGTCGATACATCTTCTTTTTGTGTCCAGCAACATCGGCACGAGTTTTTGATTGTGCAGAGCCTTGTCGCAAATTAGAGCGATACATCACGACAGCTTCATGTAGAAGCTGAACGCTGATTTTTGGAGCAATTGCGGACGTATCAACATCCATCTTGCCCACTTCACTCCCATTTTTATCATAAACAGTCAATTCGACACTCGACATAACTCACCTAAATTCACTTTTTTGTATTACAATGGAATCGCTCGAACCACACAAACAAAATGCTTTTCTTACTTATTCTATAAAATTGGACAAAACATCATATTTGGCCACACGAATTTTGTGAAAACTCGCTCATCTCCACGAAACAACTGCTTTCTACGAAAGCGGACTAAACGGCACTATTGGTTCACTTCACAATAATACTATTGTGCATTCTGTTCCTTCTTTGACAACTTCCATTGATTATTTTTTGGAGCCGGGAGAAAATTCGTCGGAGATATAGTGACATATCCTCCCTTTGGTCCGGGAACTGCGCCACGAATGACTAAAAGGTTATTCTCTTTATCAACGAGAACGACTTTTTGGTTTCGGATGGTCACTTTATCAACACCATACTGCCCCGGCATTTTCTTCCCTTTGGGAACTCGACTCGGATAGGCACTACAACCGGTACTTCCGAGATGCCTATGACATTTTTTAACACCGTGTGTTGCTCGCTGACCACCAAAATTGTGGCGTTTCATTACACCGGAGTAACCACTTCCTTTGCTGACTGCACTAATATCGACAGAAATAACGTCGTTAAAAATTTCAACTGTCAATTCCTGTCCGACTGCAAAACCATCTACTGGAACGCGAAACTCTTTGATAAATTTTTTCGGCTCGCAATCGGCTTTGGGCAGTAATTCTACTCCTGCGGCCAATTTGGCTTTTCGTCGTTTACTTTCAATGGCCGCAACATGACCACGTTCACTTTTGATTGCTCTTGAACGAGACTTGTCACGAAAACCAACTTGAACGGCTTCGTATCCATCTCGCTGCATGGATCGCAGTTGCAAAACGCTGCATGGCCCTGCTTGAATCACAGTAACAGGAATAACATCACCTGTTTCAGTGTACAATTGCGTGCAGCCTACTTTTTGTCCCAAAAGTCCGATGCCCATGATACTTGAACCTTTAACTATATTGAACGAACAACTAATACTTCACTATTTGTTAGTATGGAGGCGGCAACTTCGTTTTATTTCGACTGAATACCACTTCCAACAAATTTTACAGACACGGAGTACTCACCTGATGGGGAGTGCAGATTATCTGTATTTTATCTGTTTCCCATCGCTTTTATTTTGACATCGAGACCAGCTGGCAATGTCAATTTATTCAGGGCATCAATCGTTTTTGCGGTTGCCTGCACGATGTCAATGACCCGTTTGTGAGTCCGAATTTCGTACTGCTGTCGTGCCTTTTTATCGACATGCGGACTGGATAGAACCGTATACCGTTCAATTCGAGTAGGAAGTGGAATAGGGCCACGAACCACAGAACCGGTTCGTTTTGCAGTATCCACGATTTCACCTGCGCTTTGATCTAAAACGGCATGATCAAAGGCTTCCATACGAATGCGAATAATTTCTTGTCCAGTACCTGTCACGGGTTTTCTCCGCTGATATTTCGATCCTATTTCCAATTACCAAACAGCAATTTACGACACCATACTTTTCGGCGTGCTGCCTACTCGTTTCAAATACCATTGTACTAATGAAAAGCGAGCCGATGCACCTCGAAGCAGTATGAAGAAAGAAGAGTCTATCACCATATTCTTGCTGCGCCAAGTGGGGGGAGTTCAAAAAACTACAAATCTCCACTGGTGCGGCAAAATTTATCTGGCATATCTTCCTTTCTCGCAGCCGACATTTTGAATTACTTGCATTTCCAATTTCAATTCTTCAATTTCAACTCGTTCAACTTATATCTGAATGACTTGATACAAATGAGAAGGGGAAAGAGAAAACTACGAGCAATTCAAATGAGGAAAGAATCATACACTGCGAAAAAAAAATCGCAAGTCCCCCCACAGTGGAAAGTGGGCAAAATTGTTGCGAGTGGGGAATTTTTCAGAGGATACGAATTTCAATTTTATTGGGGGGGATTGAAAATGGTTAGAAAGTGGTGATAATGAGTTGGACTCGGGGCGTGGCGCAGCCTGGTTTAGCGTGTCTGACTGGGGGTCAGAAGGTCGCAGGTTCAAATCCTGTCGCCCCGACTTGTAAAGCCTTGAAAGTGGTAGCATTTTCGAGGCTTTTCTTGTTTTAAGAGCATTTTAATAATTATCATACACGATTATCGCACGCAATTCATTTGTGTAGTACGAGTATGTTTGTCGTTTCATCAACATCGTAGATGTTGCAGAATGGTAGTAGAAGAAACGAAAAATCCTCCGTTTAGCCCGCTTTCGTAGCTGTTTAGCCGGTTTTCGTAGAAAACTGTTGTTTTATTCGGCGAGCCGCCGGAGGCGTTCGAGTACGATGCAAATGGAAATCGGAAAAATTTCGTGACCGGCGCGAACAACCAGTTGACAAGCGACGGTGAATTTCGTTATACTTACGACGACGAGGGAAATCGGATTGAAAAGCGGTCGAAAACGTCCTGACTCGATACGAGTGGGATCACCGTAATCGGCTGGTGAAAGTCGTCGTCAATGAGAAGGCGACCGAGTATGTGTACGATTACATGAACCGACTGGTGAAGCGGAACGACGAGTTTTTCGTACATGACGGCTGGCAGGTCGTTGCCGTGCTCGATAAATCCTGATTATTTTTAGTGCGGTGTTTACAGCATGAAATTATGTTCAAAAACTCTAAACATGTAAAAAAGCTGGTTCAAACGTAAAAAATTAACATCATTCACTACGAGCACCCCATTTAACGATCTTCGAACATGAACAATTCTAATTCCATTTCTGGTTTGCTTTTCCGGCAAGTGCTACGATTTCTCTCATTAGTAATGTTTTCAAACTGTGTTATGCTCCTTGATACCCCTCAGGTCTCAGGTCATGCTTTTTCTATGTTGGAGTGCCATGTTTGCCGTACTGGTATTGGAGACAGTACACACAACACACCAATAGATTATCAAAATAAGCAGGCAGATACCTCATGGGATGTCCACTCGATCAAAAGAATATCGCAAGATAAAGACATTCTGAAGCTACAACACGTTGACATTAGATGTATTGAGGATTTGAAGAAGATAGATCACCTTCTACCGATGCATCAGCTTGCCTTAAATGTACGCCTTTTTTCATCAAAAGACTGCGAGAAAATTATCTCGTCTCTTAAGCAACTTGATGTCCGCAATGTTGTTTTTTGTGAGCTGGTTCTGCCAGAGTATGCGCTTACAGTATCCGATATCGATTGGTTGTCAGACATGAAAAACCTTCAGTATTTAGCATTGCAAACAAAGAGCAGTAAAAATCATGAAAGCTCTACACTTTTTGACAATTTGCGAGGTTTTGCAAATTTGACACACTTTCATTATGTTTTTAGCGAAAACGAAAAAGAAGTCAATTCATTTTTATGTGGTATTTCCAATCACCCTTCATTATCATGGATATCGATTTCGGGAATAACTTTTCCAGAAAGTGGAGAGTGGGAATTTCCAAAAAAACTTCAGAAACTTTTCATTGGTGGTTCTAAACTATCAAATTCAGCTCTTGCGAAAATCAATCAGACTAGTGCCTTGTAAACATTAACGATTGGGATTGACCTGTTTTGGCAAGTTGTGGTATAATATCCGTTTTCAACACACGGAGGTTTACCATGAAAAAAATATACATCGTTCGGCTTTCCGACGAAGAACAAAAAATTT
>JBOFGF010000330.1:0-2925 GCA_051649005.1 Thermoguttaceae bacterium
TGGGAGCATCGCCGAATTTCCCACTTTGGGAGACGGAATAGCCGGAAAAACATTCGGAACGTCGGGCGGCTGAGAGAAACCAGGGAGATTGTTCTGGGAACCGGCGCGCGGAAGTGGCAATTCTGCCATGACACTGCTCGCCAAAGCAAATAAAAAGAGAATCCTGAATAAAAGGAAACGATGCACGTTCATGATTTCAGTGGTTTGCACCTCATTTGACCTCGGTTTTCCCCCGAAATTACAACAATGGAGAAAATGAAGGAAGTGATCTGTGAGCAAAGATCATCCTCCCACTTTAATTGATTCGGAATAATGGCTTATATGGCTGAAATAAGAATCATCGCCATCATTCGACCCCGAAAAATGCTTTGATCATTTTTTTGGGCGCATTCCATATAGACCGCACAAGTGGGAGATAAAATTGATTTTTCGTCCCAATTCTGGGACTTAGAACGGCAGAAAAAAGCCGCGCCACGAATCCCGTCCCCATCTGGATTCGTTCTCGAACTGCGGAGGCGTTCCATGTTCTCGAACGCCGGAGCTGTTCAAGAATGGTAGAAACGAATTGCCCACAAAAACAACGCCGACAGAATTCGGAAATGCCCATTCAGGGCAATCGAATTTTAGCTGTATTTATCAAAATTTATGAAAAAACACACAATTTCCGTGAAAGCAAACCTTTTTTCTTGCCATCAACATACAACATCCTTCAAATCGTTTGAATACGATACTGAATTTCCAGACGCGGATATGAAATTGATGGCAAAAGAGTATAAACTATCCGATAATTTGCACCGCTGACAGGAAATGGGAAATCATGCGTGTCATTTGGAATATGGTGGAAATTATAACCAATTTCGTCGAATGGCCAGTTTGCATCAGTAACCAGCTTAGAAATGAAAACATCTGCGGCGGAGAGAGAGATGTTCGTGTGTCCAATGACAGGCGTTTCTTTTGTACAATACGACGTTCCAACTTGGACAATCGAATAAGAAATGGACTCGACTTCGTCCATCAAAAGAGGATGACCATCTGGTCTTGTGACTCGCGCCAAAAAAAGCCCACTACTTCCAGTGAAAATACGGCCATTTTGGCTGGAAGGACAAAAAAGTTCTAATGTGTCTCGCATACAAAGCTCCCAAATTGCATTTTTGTTGCCAATAGAGAGCGTATTATCTGACTATTTTTTTATTTGGCAATAGCAAAAAGGGGCCGTTTGTACCAATTTGTGTATGCGTTCATGGATTCAGAATGTCCAGAGGAATCGGCATCAGTGGAAGCTGATTCGTATTTTCTGACGTTGTTTCATGAATTTTTTGCGGCGGCATAATTGGTGCGGTTTTATCATTATTTGTCGCATTATTTGTTAGATTATTTGTCATATTACTTGCCGCATTATTTGTCGTATTATTTACCACATTATTTGTCGCATTATTTGCCACATTATTTGTTAGATTATTTGTGGCGATGTTATCAATTTCTGGCGTGTGTTTGATTTCATTTTCGGAATATGTTAGTAATTTGGAAGGAAATTGAGATTCGGGTGTTTCATGACGAGGCTTATATTGAGTTGCAATGACGGGATTTGCTGAATCTGGAATCATCGAGAAAATCATTTTCGAGAGTGGAGTCACCGGCACAATCGGAGCGGAATCAGGTGCCAAAACGGATAAAATCGAATGATATGAGACGGGATTCTGATTTCCCTTGAAAAACACGGCCATTGGATGCGTGCGATATCCATCTCCTTTTCGAACCATCAGAAGATTTGAGTTTTGTGGATCGTTCGATTCCTGTGCGCGAAAAAAAGCACCATCCTGTTGAAGTTTGAAATAAATGGTGCATTGATCGAATGGAATTTCGTTCCAAGAAACATCGAGAATGCTGGCCGGTTCGACTCGCAATTCAAAATGATCGACCATTCTCATAAAAAGGGTCTTTTCGAGTGTTCCACCAACAATTTCGAGCCAGCCTTCTGCGGACATGTCGCCCTGTGAAAAGACGGCGCGGTCGACTTGCAGTCCTTTGACGGTTCCTTTGACTGCATGAATGTTGTATTCCTCGGCAAAAGCACTAAGTGGAAGGTTTTCGAGAAAAGCGTTTGTCAGTATAATGGTCCACGACTTTTTGTGACTCGGTCGATATTGTGCGGTCATATTCCCAGAAAAAAGACTGCCATCTCCGAATCGCTGATAAACGGAACTGAAAATCGAGAGAAACGAAGATGGCACTGGCTGCACTCCAGTTTGCCACGCAATTTCTAACTCGCCGGTGATGCGATGCTGTTTCACAGAAAGTTTCTGCGACTCCAACTCTGAAACACTCGGAATCTGAAAACTCCAGTCCGACTGGAGACGATTCGTCTCAGAATTTTGAAAGAGAGTTCCCTGCACGAATCGAATCTGAATTGTATCCGAATTCGTTTGCGGAGCGACAATCGCCATTTCATCGAGAGTCACCATCACTGGTCGCTCGGCCATTTCTGGAAAACGTGCAAGCAATCGCAGAAAAATTGAGTGAAACATGCCAGCAGATTCATCTCGCACCATGCCATCCAGTTGCCAAGTTGATTTGGGAATCGACAAATGGCAATAAATGTTTCGTTTGTGTGTGGACGGCAGAATTTGTGAAAAAAATGAGACCACATCGATCAAATTCGATTTTTTTTCCTCAATTTCCGATTCGAGTCCTTCAAAATACTTATGTCCAATTTCCACATCGAGAAGACTGACATCTATTTCTGGTGCGACAAAGATCGTTTTGCCGGAAATTGTGTCTCGCAATTCAACATTTTTCAGCCGAGCAACTGATAATGTACGATATTCGACATTCCCAATTCGCCAGTCGAGACCAGTCTGCGTCGTCAACACTCGCTCCACTTCTCTGGCATTTCCCTGCAAATGGCGCAGAACGATTCCAATGAGA
>JBOFGF010000331.1:0-17165 GCA_051649005.1 Thermoguttaceae bacterium
GGTGCGAATGCAAAATGTCTCGCCGGAATCGACCGATTTGACGCATTTGCCTCACTCGCCTTCCTATCAGCCAATTCACCAAAATAAAGCGGAAATAGAAAATCAACCTGAAAATACCACTCAAATAGAATTTTTGCAACAACAAATTGACGACTTGCAACGACAATTAAATGCCGCAAAAAATAGCACATCCAACAACACCAACAACCATGTTGCCAACAATGCCGCCAATAATCCGGCCAATAACGTGGTCAATAATGGCACACCAAATGCCACATCAAAACAGGTCGAACCAGTGCCGCCTGTTTCCGCTGATAAAAAACAGATTACACCGATACTAAAACCCAAAACAGTGACTCCGCCAGCAATCACGGTCTCAACAAGTCCAGCCGGATTGGTTGTCGTCTCAGACGATCCTGATACTCTCGATCAACTCGAAGAACTCATTCGACTACTTTCAGATGAATCATTTCTTAGTAAAACATCACTGGTCGTTTATTACTTGAAAAATTCGACCGCCGAAGTTGTGGGACCAGCTCTCCAAAGTCTGCTCGGCACATCGACCGCCCCACTCGGTGTCTCTGGAACGGGAACGATAAATACCCCCGCCGGACTCGAATATGTTGATAATGTCCAATTTTTGGGACTCCTCAGCGACGCAGGTTCTATCGACAAAACGGGACCAGTCTCAATTTCTCCAAATCCTCGATTGAACGCTCTCCTAATTCAGGCAAATCCAATTGACCACAAAACGATTGAACGACTTTTGGCCGTTCTCGATCAGCCGACTCCGCCCGGAGATGCAATAGCTACTCGCACCAAAGTCCGCCTCATTCCACTGAAAAATATGAGAGCAGAAGACGCACTTTCTCTCGTCGAAAAAATATTTGCAAATCAAATACAGGGAGGAAACAATTCGGGAAACAGCGGCGGCGGACAAAATCAAGGAGGAAACTCCGGTGGACGCGGTGGTTCTCGTGGATCAACAACACAGAACCAAACTGGCGGCGCAGCAATGCCGATGCCACAAGGAATGCCTCCGGGAGCAGGCGGCGGGATGGCAATGCTTCAGCAAATGATGTCGCAAATGGGAGGTGGTCGCCAGAGTGCCACTCCGCGCGAACAAGAACCGCCGATGACACTGGGAACGGACAGCAGGTCAAATTCACTTATTGTAACTTCGTCCGAATCTACTTTTCGAGAAGTCGAAGAATTTGTCCTAGAATTGGACGCACTCGCTTTCCAATCGCAAACGAAAATTGACGTTCAAGTGGTGCGAACCAAAGTGAATCCAGAAATGCTCAAACAAGCAATCGGAAACATGACAGAAGGGAAAGTGTCTTTTTCCACTGCGCCGCGAAGTTCCACCGGCGGAAATTTCGGCAGTGGATTTGGCGGAAACAACGCTTTCGGCGGCGGGGGAACAAATAGATTCGGCGGCGGCGCAACTGGTTTCGGAGGCGGATTCGGTGGAAACTCTGCTTTCGGGGGACAACAACGTGCCACAAATCCGTTTCTGAATATGTTACAAGGAGGAGGCGGAGGAGGTTTTGGGGGAATACAAAGAATGGGCGGTGGAAACACGGGCGGAAACACCGGAGGACAACGTCCACGCTTCGGAAACTAAGCAACAGTAAAAAATTTGACGATTTTGATTTAGTTGACAAAAATAAAAGCCGGAGAGGAGCGAAACATCGAGCCGGTGCGTGAGCACCGGCATTTGTTCGACGGATGTTCTTTGGCGAGCCGCCAACGTAAGTTGGCGGGTTTGTTGGCGAACCGCCGGCTTAAGTCGGCGGTGTGTTCGTCAACAATCGTCAAAAAAATACAACAGTCCCGGAGGGACTTCCGAATGGTAGAAACACGAACATCAAAAACGTCAGAACCACATTCGGGGTTCAATATCGGTGACCATTATTCAACTCCGAACGGAGTTGTGTGTGTGTTTTTGTGGGCAATTCGTTTCTACCATTATTGAATACCGACGGTGTTCGGGGACATTGAATGCCTCGGCGTTCTGGAACGAATTCCGAAGTTCACAAAACTTGTTAGTGGACTGAGCAAACAGGGAGGAGTTGCCAATTCTCACTGATGTGCTAAAATGGAGCACGTTGATTTGAGCTTGTTTTTCTATTTACTTTCGGGTTTATTATTCTAAAATTCGACATCGAAAAAAGAGGTGAGATGTGCCAGGAACAGCAATAGTGGGGCTTCAGTGGGGAGATGAGGCCAAAGGAAAAATTGTCGATATTCTCACGGAACAGAATGACATTGTCGTTCGTTATCAAGGAGGTGCGAATGCCGGTCACACAGTCGTGTTCGATGGCAAAAAGTACAAATTATCTTTGATTCCGAGTGGTATTTTTCGTCGTCACACACCGTGTCTGATTACTGGCGGAGTCGTTCTCGATCCAGTCGCCATTCTCAAAGAAATTGAGACGCTCCGATCTGTTAATATCGATGTCAGCACCAATCTTATGATTAGTGATCGAGTTCACGTCATTTTCCCTTGGCATCGGATCGAAGATCGAATGGGCGACTCCGCCGGGAGCGGCGAAGCAATTGGAACGACGATGCGTGGAATTGGCCCCTGTTATCAAGACAAAGTGGGACGTTCACTTGCCATCCGTCTCGGCGATTTTTACAAATCCGATTTCCGTGAAAAAATTCATCATGTTGTCAAAAGCAAAAATCGTCTTTTTTCTTCTCTTAAAGCAAGTGGCGACAAATGTCTAAATTTGTCAGACATGGACATTGAACTGGACGCAAACAAAATTGCAGATCAATACAGCGAATTGGGCGAAAAATTGCGTCCTTTTGTTGCAGATACGACGCATTTTCTCCTAGATGCGGTCGATGCGGACAAACGTATTCTTTTTGAAGGCGCACAGGGATCGCTCCTCGATATTGATCACGGCACATTTCCGTATGTTACAAGTAGCAACAGCAGCGGAGTTGGAATATGCGCCGGAAGTGGTGTGCCTGCATGTTTTATCAAAAAAGTCGTCGGTATATTGAAGGCGTACTCAACTCGAGTGGGCGGCGGCCCTTTTCCGACTGAGCAGGACAATGAAATCGGTCAACTGATTCGTGATCGCGGCAACGAATATGGGACAGTAACTCTCCGTCCGCGCAGATGCGGATGGTTTGATGCCGTCGCTGCCAGATACACAGCGCGTCTCGGGGGAATCGACGTTCTGTCGCTCATGTTACTCGATGTTTTGAGTGGTTTTGAAACACTCCAAATTTGCACTGCATATCAACTCGATGACAACAAAATCAATTATTTCCCAAGTCACATCGACGATATAAGACGTGTTGTGCCAATTTATGAAACCGTCCCAGGATGGACCGAAGATATTTCGACCATTTCTAAATTTGAGCAATTGCCAGTAAATGCACGAAATTACGTTAAACGCATTTCGGAAGTCATCGGAAAACCGGTCGGAATCGTTTCCGTCGGACCTGATCGCAAACAGACAATCATTTTATGACGGCAGTCGCCGAAGTGCGTGTTTGGCCCGCTTTCGCAGAGAGTCTCATCAGTCCGATAACAAGTTTTCTATTTTGTTGAAATTGACAAAATAGGAGCCGGAAAGGAGCGACCAAAGGGAGCGTATTGACGGTTTTTGTTATCTAACCGTTTTCGCAAAACAAACTTGTTAGTGGACTGAGAGCCTCCTGTCTCAGCAGGAGGTTTTGTTGGTTGTTTTGTAAAATCAAGCAAATTTTTGCAAAATTGGCACGCATCAATGTGAAGTTCCGTTTGAAAGCATAAACACACGATTTGTGATGAAACAGCCCTCTTCGGAAAAAAAAACAAAACCGGAATTGAAAATGACATCAATGATCGATGTCATTTTTCTTCTCCTCATTTTTTTCGTTTGCACCGCCAATTTCCGTCCTCTCGAAGGGCTTTTGCCGACGAACCTCTCCATTTCTGGAACATCAAATATCAATGTCATGCTTCCAGCTCCAGAAAATCTCGATATTGCGCGGGTGATGATCTCATTCGACACCGCTCCTCATTGGAAAGTCGAAGGTCATTCATGCCAATCGCTCGCCGATGTTCGTACTCTGCTGCAAAGTCTCAGTAAAATAAAATCGAATATTCCCGTCATAATTGACAGCGATGCCAATGTTCCGATGGGAAATGTCATTGATGTTTACGACACTTGTCGACTCGCCGGTTTGAACAATGTGCGTTTTGCGGCCAAAATCGAAAAATAAATTTGCATCTATTACTGGATTTTCGAAATACAATTCTTTGTAAACATTCATGTACGTTTCTGCTATTTTTGCGAATTTTTAGACACAAAATGCTCAATTAACATCGACTCGAAAGTTCCTAATTTCGATAAAATTCTGATTCTGCAATTCGACGCAGAACAAAACGCGCTGTTTTCCCAAACTGCCTATTTTTCGGAGATGTGTTCATTTCAAAGAACTCTAATCAGCGGGCATGGCATCTCCGACTCCCTTTTGCAACACAAAATAGTTTTGCCCATTTTACCTAAACGGAACAACAGTCACTAAAAGACCAACTGCTTCAATAGGATTTTACAAAATATCCAACAAGACTCAAATTTTCGGTGCAACTGATTCGATAATTAACAACTGGAGCACTGGATTGTTCCACATATCCGCTTTGAGCCACAAGTTGAGTATTATCGATAGAACAAGATCGATGATAAATGATCGATGAACGCGTTTTTTTAAGGAGATATTCGCGTGACAAGGATTTACAGTAATATTCCGGCAATGACGGCCAGATTCAATCTGTCGCAAAACATGAGTAATTTGGAGACATCTCTCAAACGACTCAGCACCGGTTTCAAGATCAATAGCGGAAAGGACGACCCCGCCGGATTGATCGCCAGTGAAACGCTCCGCTCCGAAATGACAGGGATTCGGACCGCCATGAAAAACACCGAGCGGGCAAACATGATGATTGCCACCGCTGACAGTGCGCTCAATGAAGTCACCAATCTACTGAACGACATTCGGGGTTTGGTCACAGAAGGGGCCAATACTGGGGCAATGAGTGCGGAAATGATTGCCGCGAATCAGCTGCAAATCGACGCTTCACTCGATGCCATCGACCGAATTGCATCCCAAACGACATTCATGGGGAAAAAATTGCTCGATGGATCGCTTGATTTCGACTTCACTGGACTAGATCGAAACAATATCCAGGGACTTGCCGTTCATCAAGTTACATTTGGGGCAGACAAAGCTCCGATCAATGTCGAAGTACAAGTGCGACAATCTGCCGAAAAAGCGGCTTTGTATTACAATAATCCTGCTTTGGCCGATTCTATTATGCTTCAGTGGGGCGGAAATCTTGGTTATTTGACACAGCCATTCGCAAAAGGAACCACTGTTGATAGAATTGCGCAGGCGATCAATGCCGCTTCGAATACGACCGGCGTATATGCAGAACTCGGATCAGATGCTATTAAAGGTTCATTGTATACAAGCAGTCTCGGAATCGACAATGACATCATTATTTCCGCTGGAACGGCGGGAAAACAGGGGGGAAATGTCGAAATAAAGTATCTTCCTGGAACGTCCGAAGGAATAAAAGTCGAATATCAGGAATCGCTCGGTGCTGGTTCGCCTGCGACGTTATTGGTTTATCTCCAAACGGAAATGTATCAAGCCGCAGTCGCCGAAGTCGTCGATAACACGCCCGGCGTGAATGATAACAATGCGCTAAAATTTACCGCAAACATTCCGGGTGCTCAGTACAATAATTCCAGCATCCAATATGTCGATGGAAAAGCGACACAAGTAAACTGGGAAAATAATAATCCCACTGGAAATGCTGATCAAATGTTCGCCTATTACAACGACGTGGCCACCACGTCGAAGGCCCTGTTCGGAAATATAAATGGACTAAGCCCCGCTGCTTCCGCTGCCGCGACTTTGTTTGGCAATCTCGGAGCAAATGAGTATTTTTCTATCGAATCAAAAGCAGGTGGAACAAAATTCAATAATGTTGACATTTCGTTCCTCCAAGACACAGCTACTCCTCCTGAAATTCCCGCTGGAAACGGAGCGTTTGCCAGATTCGACCAAGCAACAAATAGCCTGCGAATCTATTACAAAGCTGATGGAAGTACCACGTTTGACGACGTGAGTCGTGCTCTTGGACAACAGGGTGATTTTGCACTCAATATGCAGGGATTCGGTTTTGGGACCCAGACTCTCGTCGCAGCAGCAGCAGTCACAAACAACACGCAAAATAGTGGTGGTGATGCGGGAACGCTCTTTGTCGTTTTGGACCCAGGACGAGATGTTGTTGGACAAGATGCAAATGCCATTGTCGATCTATTTGATCTGAACAATGCCGCATCAAAAGGAAGCGAGCGAGCTGCCAATTTGTTTAATGTCGAACGCACGGCTGACAACTCGGGAAACGGATTCATCAATTTGTATCCCGCCGCCGTTCCGGGTGCTGTCGCCCCTAAAACGGCGTTTGCTGGTGCTCTGCAAAAAGGAGTAACTGGCGGAAATGTTATTTCGACGGCGGCGGATGTCGTGACTGCGCTGAATAATTCCGCATACTGGGGAATCACGATGAACACGAACATCCTCGGTCAACTTGCCGCCGAAAACGCACAGGGAAAGTATTACGACGCATTTGCCACGCCGCCGGTCACTGCCGCACTTGCCCCGAACAATCGTGGAACCGGAGTCGTCTCGACGTTCCAAGAAGTCGCATATTATGGCAATCCGAATGATGGCACAGGCCTCCAATTTCTCGGCCCACTCGACTCACCGAACATTCGTTTTGTTGCCATTAAAGGAACGACCGAATTGTCTGTCGATTACACGACTGTTCCTGATGTCACAGGTTTTGCACAGGCTGTCGTTACTGGAACGAATCCCAATGGAAGCATGATTATCACGGCGAACCAAAAAGGAGGCCAGTTTGATGATGTTGAATTCATCTTCAAACACGCTCCGCCAAACGCCATTGATGGCTGGGTCGAATATGATCCCGGAGTTTCACAAGCAGAAGCATTTGTTCAGTTCAAAGATACAAATGGAGTCCCGATTCCAAATACGGGATTCACCGTCAAAGCCGATGAACGCGGGGACATGTTCAATAATGTTTCGGTCGGAATGGTCACTGATAATCTCCAGACAGAGCGAGTCAAAGTCACGTTTGACGAAAAGACCAATCAAATGCGTATTTCGTTGAACACCGGACTGGTCAATCCAGTACCTCCTGCGACTGCCATTGACACAAACGAGGTTATTGCCGCGATCAATAATGCCGGAATTGGATTTACCGCGAACCTTTCGTTTGCCCAAGATTCACTCAATTCAGGAGCGGGAACATTTGCCACTGCTGGTCTAAAATCGAACATTGTCACTGTCGGAGGAAACACAGGAACAAGTGGCGGACACACTGGCGGCACTGTCACTGTTTGGATGACCGATCAGCCAAATGGCGCCGGAACTCGTCCTCCAAATGTCAATGATGCGGTCGCCCTTATCAACTCGGACCAAGTTGTCGGCAAGATGTTCACTTCGCGTTCTTATACATCTGGCCCCAATGCTGGCGAGGGAGATTTCGACTTTGTGAAAAATGAGAGTACGATTACATCCGGTGGTATTGTTGAAAAGGGGACAATTACGGTTCACTTGGTCACCGACGAAAAGGGAATCATTAAAACGACGGCCAAAGACCTCGTTACTTGGTGGGACAAACAGGCCCCGGAAACTGTTTCGGGAATCAGTGTGGGACTTGTGCGACCAGCCGGAGCAAAGTGGGACGATTGTAATGATCCTTATGGAACAGGGATTCTCTCCCCGACCACGTCAATCGGTGAATGTGATGAGCTGATAGCCAATGACATCAAGTTTGTTGGATGGAATGAACAAATTGCGACGGAAGAATATGTTGCCAAACGATCTTTTGGAACGATGACTTCCGACAATGGAATAAATTCGTCTTATGAATTGTGGGCCAAACGAGTTGGTCCAGAATATGATGGATATAAAATCATTTACATAAACGATCCCACTGTCACCGGTTCGTATGCAGATAACATTGTCTCTGGCTCGAACATCGACTGGTATAATACACCAGATGCTCTTTTGCCGCGAGATGATTGTGGTAATTTGATTACGCCACAAAGCACGTCCGAAAAGGGAATGTTTCTCGAAAAGGATGACAAAACGAAGACAATCAGCGTTCATATACGCGAAGGAGTCACCACAGCACGAGACATTGAATTGATGATTGAAGGCGATCCATTCACGCGAAATCTCTTTGAAGTAACACAATTGGGAAATGGCACTGGACTTGTTGCGCTTCAAGACGACACTATTTTGACAAAAGGTGGGTCTTTGCCGCCGGGTAATTTGAATGGAGCGAAGTTGCTATTTGGCTCAGATGCGACTGATTACTACTTGATTTTCAAGTCAATGGAATATGGGAGCAACGAGTTTGTAGATGTGCAGGCAACTGGGCAGGACGGCAAAAAGACCACATTTACCACGCAGACGGCAGATGGTAAAAATGCCGAAAAGACGCATGGAAAAGATGTTGACGCGCTGATAAATGGTGTTGCCGCTGTTGGAGACGGTCTTAATGTTTCGATGAGCATTTCTACAATGTCGATGGATTTCACATTGTCAGAGACGGCTGGAACGACACCTGGATATGTAACTGATTTCACGATTACAGGCGGCGGAGCGACGTTCCAGATTGGACCGGATGTCGTCTCGAATCAGCAGCTCACAGTGGGGATTCAGAGTGTCAACACGGTCAAACTCGGAGGTGCTTCGGGGAAATTGTATCAATTGCGAAAAGGTAATAATGCGGACTTGAAAACCGACACGAATAAAGCGTTCAGTATTATTCAAGAGGCGATTGTGGCAGTAACTTCAATTCGAGGCCGACTTGGCACGATGCAGAAAGCGACATTCGACACGAACATCACAGTGCTTGGTGACACGTTGGAGTCGATCACGGCGGCAGAAAGTCAAATTCGAGACACCGACTTTGCAGAGGAAACATCGAACTTGACTCGGGCGCAGATTTTAGTGCAGTCGAACATCAGCACTTTGGGAATTGCGAACCAGATTCCGAACTACATGCTCGGCCTGATTGGTCGATAAAAGCCAAATAAACCCGCCAACTTACGTTGGCGGCTCGCCAAATATGATCGCCAAATATGATCGCCAAACGTGGATCGCCAAATATGGATCGATAAATATGGATCGATAAACGGCGAACATTGTGAGCGGTGGCAATCATTTCAAAAAAGTCAAAGGAAGTAGGTGACTCAAAACGAGTACGACAAAGAGTCCCGACAAACCGAGCAGAGTTAGTGCGGTGCTCCATGTTTTGAGGGCATCAATCTCTCTAATTCCTCCCATTTTGCAGAATATCCAAAAACCACTGTCGTTCATCCATGCGACTAAACAGGAGCCGAGTCCGATTGCCGCAGCAAGATAAGCGGGACAAAATGGGAGTGCATGTTCTGATTGTGCCTCGATAATTCCGGCAAAAATGGCGGCTGTTGTAATCATTGCCGTCGTGCTGGAACCCTGCGCGGTTTTGATCGTCGCCGCCACTCCAAATGCCAGCAGCAACAGAGCCGTTCCAGAAATCCCCATTTCACCTTGAAAAAGCTCCTGAATCCGGTCACCGATTTTTGCTTGTCTAAGCATTTCCCCGAAAGCTCCTCCTGCGGAGGTAATCAAAATAATCATTCCTGCGCCCAAAAGAGCCGATTCGATCTGTTTCCCAAGTTGGTGCAGTGTCTCTTTGCGGGAACGAAACAAAATTATCATGGAAACGCTCGCTGCCAAAATGAGTGCCATTTGCGGATTCCCCAAAACGCGCAAAATGTTTCGGAATGAAACAGCCGATTCCGACCAAACGAGTAAACCAGCTCGTTCGCATAAATCAATTGTCGTTTGTGATGCAATCAACAACACGGGAAGAAAAATGGGGACGAGTGACCAAAATAATGATGGAGCGTGTTGGAGCCGTGATTTCAAATTTCCTTCGCTCTGATTTGCGACTGGGATTCCCGACTGTGCGTCTTTTTGTGATTGATTCAGTGCATCGTTCTGATTTTCATTCTTTTCTTCAATCAATTCATCCTCGAATTGGAGAACAGGATTTGGCATGATTTTATTCATGAGCCATGCAATTGCGAAAGCAAATGGAGTGGTGCATATTCCGACAAGAAGGGAAACAATCATTATTGATCCGAGTGGAATTCCGAGCTTTTCAGCAACAGCGACGGGACCTGGTGTCGGTGGAATTAGACCGTGTGAAAGAGTCGCACCGAGTCCAATTGCCATCACATATAAGAGATAATTCCGTTTTGTGGAGCGATAAACGGATCGTGCAATCGGAATTAGCAAATAGAGAGTGGTGTCATAAAAGACTGGAATCGAGAGAACAAATCCGCCGCACAGGAGTGCGCAGGGAATCAGTTTTTCACCAAAAAATTTAGTGAGCGCGAGAATAATTCGGTCGGCACTTCCACTCAGGAGCAAGCACTTTCCGATAATTGCTCCCATCGCAATTAGAATTCCGATATTTCCGGCCATGTTTCCGAAAGCGCGGCATACATTCATAACATGAGTTTCAGGACACTGACCGGCGGGGAGTGGTGTCATAAAACTGACCGTCAAAGCCGCCGCCAAAAGGGACAAAAATGGATTTGCCCTCAGAATGATAATCATTCCGAGAACAATCGTGATGCCGACAAAAAGAATAAAAAGCGGATCAAAAATCATTTTTTCGGAATAAATTCACTGCAAAATAAAAAAGAGCGAAAACGCCTAATTTCTGCGAGTTTAATGTATTTAATTGCCATTGTCAAGCACTGTCAAATTCAATAATGCGTTCACGGGTTTTATTTATCGAGCCGGTGCGCTTCGAGCCGGTGCGTGAGCACCGGCATTGTACCAACTTTTTACGCCAAAATTCGATTGCCATGAAATTGCATTTCCGAATCCCGTCGGGATTCAATTTTGGTAGAAACACGATTATCAAAAACGTCAGAACCCCATTCGGGGTTCAATATCGGTGACCATTATTCAACTCCTCACGGAGTTGTGTATTTTTGTGGGCAATTCGTTTCTACCATAACTGAACACCTCCGGTGTTCGGGGGCAAAAACCCGCCGACTAACGTCGGGGGCTCGATAAATGTTGGCGGCGCGTCTGAGACGTTTGTCCTCTGACATGTCTAAAAATGGTGAGGGATTTTGGTTTGGAGCCTCTGGTAAAAACGACCAATTTATGGTATACTGACTGGCAATTCATGGTGTTCAGACGATGTTCGGAAACAGATTTGTGTGATTCGATGCGTGTTCTGATTCGCCATATATTTGTTGCACCATCACATCAGCCGACTCTTTCAATTCCTTCCAGATAAAATATCTGGATTTAGATGAATTCATTTTATATTTTCATGGCCGTTTCACTCACACCGCGCGATAATCAAACAATCGAAAATCTCATCAAGATGACCAATCAGGTCGTGCAACAGGCGGAAAAAAAACGAGACCCCGTCGTCGATATTCCAGTTCGCGCACTGTCGAATGTTCATTTCAATGATCGTAAAAAAATTCTCGAAATGGGACAACGAACGTCTCAGCGACAACTCTTTAATTTGTCGCAGGCAAAAAGTTTTATGCAGACGATGCTCGTGGCAAGTGGCACAAAAAAATTGATCGAGCAGGGGAAAACAACGAGTATTCGAGGTCTTTATTATCTCCTAAAACACACAATTTCAGGGATTAAAGAGGAGACTTTTGACGAGCAATCAGATTGTGATCCGATTATTGAAGACTGCGAAGTTCTTCTCAATTCACTTCGAGAGGAACTCCACTTATATGCACAAAAAAAAGGGGACATGGTCGGAGAATTATCCCTTATTGACAAAGGGGATGAAATCGACTGTGCCCGAATGGGAAGTGGCGGATATGGCATTCCTTCTATTGTCGAACCGGATGTCATTCAATTCAAAAAGTGCAGTGCGAAGTTCATTCTCCATGTCGAAAAGGACACTGTTTGGCAGCGTTTTAACGAAGACAAATTTTGGAAAAAGCATCATTGTATTTTGACACACGGCGGCGGGCAGCCTCCGCGCGGCGTGCGACGTTTGTTATATCGACTCCATAATGAACTTGAATTGCCGGTTTATTGCCTTCTCGATAATGATCCATGGGGATACTATATTTACAGCGTCATCAAACAGGGATCAATCAATTTGGCTTTTGAATCACAGCGAATGGCAATTCCAGGTGCGCGGTTTCTCGGACTTCGGAGCAGCGATTTTGGTCGATGCAAGTTGTCGGACAGTGTAAAAATCAGTCTGAATGACCAAGATATAAAACGTGCCAAACAGATTGCCGAATATCCCTGGTTCTGTCATAAAAAGGAGTGGCAAAAAGAGATAAGTCAAATGCTCGATAATGGATTCAAGCTCGAAGTCGAAGCACTGATCAGCCGCGATATTAGTTATGTGACGGAAGAATACGTTCCACAAAGACTTGCCGAAGGACGTTTTCTCGACTAATGAGCCGCGATTTCACTGAGCATCACACGGAGAGACTGAAACGGGAACGATTTTGCCTTCTCGAAGAATTTGGAGCGAAATTGGTTTGCCTATTTCTGATTCCGACAGAAGAATGACGAAATGGAGATCGTCTTCAATGACAATTTTTTCAAACGACATAATGACATCTCCAACTCGCAAATCTGACAAGGCGGCGGGAGAATTTGGCACAACTCGTTTGATTCGCGTCCCAATCTGTCGTGAAATTCCGAGTTCTTTTCGTATTTTCGCCGAAAAAGTCGGGTCCAATTCCAGACCACAAATCGGTTTGTGGACGATTCCATCACGAACCAATTGAGTGGCAACTCGTCTGACCGTTTTGCTCGGCATGACAAAAGCGACGCCTTCGTGTCCTCCTCCCTGTGTGGCAATTGCTGTAACAAGTCCAATCATTTCACCGCGCAGATTGACGAGCGGGCCGCCGCTGCTCCCCGGATTTACTGCTGCATCAATCTGAATGAACGGCACTTTCGGCGGTTCGCCTCCGGCAGATGGAATCTGGCGACGATTCGTTGCACTGACTATTCCAATTGAAACACTTTGAGCGAGTCCGAACGGACTCCCCGCCGTCAAAATCAAATCGCCGGTCTCCACTTGATCAGAATCACCCCAGCAAATTGATTTAGGCAAATTCGTTGGCGAAGTTTCTGAAGTTTCTGTTTCGATAACTGCCAGATCATATTCTTCCGAACTACGAATCCGAGTTGGCACAATGATTTGGCGATCTGCGGTCAAAATTGTGATTGCATCGAGATCAAATCCATCGACAACATGACGATTTGTGATAATGATTTTGCGGCCTTCTATTTCGGCGACAATTCCGTTTCCTGATTCGGAAATTTCCATTTGCGCACTGCGACCAACATTTTTTCCCTGTTTTTGAGGTCGAACTTGCTTCGTTTCAATGTGAACGACTGATGGCAAAACAATCTGCGAACATAGACGCAGCAGCTGACTTATATGTTCATGCGGTTTCGCCAACTGTGCCAAATTTTGTCGCATCACTTCATCGGAATCGGACGATGCCTCGATTTTTGTAAATTCATTTGCGAAAATTTGGGCGCAGAAACAAATGGACATTCCAAGTCCAAAAACAATAAACGAAACGATAAATGTCGAATGTAAAAAATAATTTTTCATTTTATTTGTGCAAGAAAAATGCAAATGGCAACATTTCCAAAAAGACAAATTTATTCCCATAAATACTGCCAAAATTCGATTGGCGTGAAATGAAAATGACGCAATAAAACCGCCGACTTACGACGGCGGCTCTCCAAACGTGAACGCATACATCAATTCAAAATTTGATTGACCGCTTTGATGAACGTCTCTTTTGCAGCCTGTTGCTTCGGCACTTCAGTAACCTGAACCATGTAAATTACGACATACGATTTATCTCCTTTTTTTGTTACAAAAGCATCATTTCCGAATGCGCCGCCGTGTCCGAAATGATTTTCTTCAACATTCAATGCGAGTCCATAATTTTGAGGAAGATTTCCCGTTTGTTTTGTTCTCATTTCACGAACAGCTTCTTCTGAAAGAATACGTTTTCCCTTGTACATACCATTTGCGGCGAGCATTTGGAAAAAATGTGTGACTTCCGGTGCTGTGGAAAAAAGCCCCCCGCCTCCTTCAGAAAATCGAATGGTGGAATCGAAAAGTGGATAATTGAAAAAACCAATTTTCGTTTCCTCCAGTTGATTTTTTTGCTTATTCCACTTATACGACTTGGCCAATTTTTCAACTTGTTTTTCGGACGGAATAAACGATGTTGTTGGCATTTCAAGTGGATCAAAAAGGCGTGTTTTCATCACCTCGGCAAGTGGTTTTCCTGTAATTTTTTCGATTATTGAAGTAGCGATATTGATTCCCAGATTCGAGTATTTGTAACTCGTGCCGGGTTCATTTTCAAGCGGAACAAGTGAATAGATAGTTGCCGATTTTTCTGGTGAAAGTGAATCGATTCCATATTTTTGGTGATATGGAGAAAGAAACGGCCATCCACTTGTATGCGAAAGCACTTGCCGAACCGTCGGAGCGTTTTTTGGTTTCTTCCATTCGATGCTTCCATCCTCATTTTTGACAACCAATTTTAGATTTTCAAATTCAGGCAAATGTTTAGCAACTGGGTCATCGAGTGATACTTTTCCTTCGTCGACCAAGAGCATGAGAGTCGCCGCCGTGAATGGTTTTGATGTCGATGCGATCCAGAACAATGTATCCTCCTGCATCGGACTTTTGGTTTCAACATCTGCATATCCGATGGCATCGACTTGCAGAATACTTTCCGCATCTGCAATAATTGTTACAAAACCTGGCATTTCACCTGACTCTGCAAACGGAGACAGGGCCGCTTTTATCCGATCATGCTCTTCTCCGAGGCACGAATTCAATAATGCAAAACAAATAATTGTACAATAAACCGAAACAATAATTAGTAGTTTTTTCATAGGAAATACCATTTTGTAAAAGTGAAAAATTTGAGTACAGAAAACTGCATTCAATTAGAAACGTGTTGTTTTTATAACTGTTATTTAACAGCTCTGATATTTTATTGCTGTTAATTTGGCAAAATCGTCAAATTTGTTATCGGACTGCCCGGCCCATCATTAAAAATGAGGGGTGTTATTTGAAGGTTTTAATTCTTTACTGTTTTTAACTGGTGACTCGTTCAGTGGCAAATGAACGACAAATAAAGCTCCCTTTCCGGGGCCATCGCTGAATGCTTCAATAATTCCGCCGTGTTCTGTCACGATTCGATGTGTGATCGAAAGTCCCAGACCAGTTCCTTCTCCGTGTGGACGTCGTGTGAAAAATGGTTCAAAGACATTTTTGAGCGTTTCTGTGTCCATCCCGACACCATTGTCCCGCACACTCAAAAGAGCTTCATTATTTTCACTGGATAGTTGAATTGAGACAAGTCCGTCTGGCGGAGAGACACTGAGAGCATTCGTCAATAAATTCAAAACGACTTGCTTTAATTCTTGTGAATGAGCGACCAATTCGAGCGATTTTGGCAATTCGATCTGAATCCGTTTGTGTTTGAATGCGCCGTGCTGTCGTGTCATTTCGATCATGTCTTGAATAATTGGAACAAAATCAATTCGTTCTCTTACAAGTTGGTCAGACCGAGCAAAATTGAGGAGTTTTTCGGTGATTTCTTTGCATCGAAATGCTTCGTCTTGAATCATTTTCAAATATCGTGCGAGATATTTGGCATCTTTTTGAGTGAGACACGGGAAATTTTCCAAAGACGATGTTTCTTCGGACTGCTGTATTTTCGTTTCGTTATTATTGTAATTATTGTTCTTGTTATTATTTTCGTGCAATAACTCTGAATCTTCCTCCATTTTAAGTTGGTTATTGTTTTCGTTTTTTATTTTATCATGGCTTTCTAATAGTATTGGAAATAAACGTCGTTGAAGCGACTCAGCACAAGTGGAAATAGACATCAGTGGATTGTTGATTTCATGTGCCACTCCTGCGGCGAGAAAACCGACACTTGCAAGTCGCTCACTTCGCACCAGCTCACTCGATTTCAATCGAACTTGCGAATCGAGATCATGTCGAACATTCTCAAATCGTTCTGTCATTTGATTGAATGCCTCCGCCAGTTCTCGCATTTCATCTTGTGTCGGGAGCTCGATTCGATGCTGAAAACGTCCCTCTGCAATCATTCGAGAACCAGCGACGAGAATGTTGATGGGGCGAAAAATCCATATACAAGAAAGTCGAACTAAAAGAATAATAAGAAAAACGGCAATTGAAATCGCAATTAAAAGAGTGGCGAGAAGCCAGCGAGATTGTTCTCGCATGGTCTGAGAGTTTGCTTTTAATTTTTCGTGCAGTAACCGCGGCAATTGATCAGTGACTTGTTGGAGAGCACCGAGCCGTTCTTCCATGATTTCGAGAGTGGCATCGTCTGCTCCCCAGTCTGATTGCAAAACAATGTCTTGGAGAGATTGCACGACGAGTCGAATTTCTCCAACAGAGTCGCTTTCTTGGTGAATTGACTGATCGTTTCCACTTTCAGCAACGCGAATGCGAAGTAATTCTCGATACTCATCATTTGTCTGCTGTATTTTGAAAAGCGATTTCTGGAATGACGTTTCCAACAGCAGTCGGTCATCTCTCTTGTCCATCGCAGAAATTCGTGGCCGAATACGACGGATTCCTCGCAATTCACCGAGATCAGCACGCAATTGTCCGACACATCCACTCAATATCGCCGCCACTGGCAAAACACTCGCTCTCCAAACCACGTCCCGTGACTGCATTTTGTACAAATGAACCGTGTATAATCCCGCACTTGCAAGCAGAGTGGCCAGCAAAAGCAAAATCCCCAGTATGACC
Source organism: Thermoguttaceae bacterium (assembly GCA_051649005.1). GTDB lineage: Bacteria > Planctomycetota > Planctomycetia > Pirellulales > Thermoguttaceae > WRKP01. Next base: position 16,958 of record JBOFGF010000331.1, read on the forward strand.
AACATTTTGAAACGAATAGAATGGCACGTCATTGATGAATATGGGAAATTGGCGTGTCCAAACCGCCCATTAGAAAGCAGTAAAAATTAAAGCGTGTTCAGGTTCAAAATTCTTTTGGCTGAAAGTCGTGCGGATTCGTGATTTCGGCTCCAGAACCGGTCGCCAAAATCGTCAAAAGTCCCTTTTTGGCAGCATAATTCGATGACTC
>JBOFGF010000332.1:0-11362 GCA_051649005.1 Thermoguttaceae bacterium
GCGTATTGACGGTCCAAAAGAGGTGAGATTGCTCAATATAGGATGAGTTTAACGCTCAATACCGTCAATACGGCGGAGTACCGCCTCCTTTCCGGCTACTGTTTTTATCACTTTTCATTAAAATCGTGAAACTTGTTAGCAGACTGCATCTACAAAAAAGATCGCCTCTGTTCTCCTTGCTTGTTTGGGAATTTTGCGTACAATTGATGGCAATTACTGATTCTACTGATTGCTCCGACTAGATATACTGAAAACGGTGATAAAATGTCGCTTTTGATCGCGGTAATTTTTTCAATTCACCCGCCGATTGACATCGGCGGCTCGCCGAACGAAACATCAAATTTTGTACCGTTTTCAGGATAAATCAAACTGATCATTTCTTAAATCAATTTTACATTTTCTCCGTTTTCCATGTCTCCTCATTCGCCTTTTTCGACATCTTCCGATTCGATGACCAACCTCGATTTCCTAACAAAAGACCGTCTGCGCGAAGTTCAGTGGACGAAACTCCAGATCATCGTGCGACATTCTTATGAAAACTCAAAATGGTATCGGGAACAAATGACGAAGCACCACGTCACTCCCGCCGACATCAAGAGTTTTGATGACATGCACAAATTACCATTCACCACGAAACAGGATTTGCGGGACACATATCCATTTGGCCTTTTTGCTGTGCCGATGAATAAAATTGTCCGTCTGCACGCATCGAGTGGGACGACCGGAAAACCGATAGTTGTGGCACATACGCAAGAAGATTTGAATGTTTGGACGGAGGGTGTGACCAGATCGCTTCTTTGTTATGGAGTCGGTCCACACGATGTGCTTCAAAACGCTTATGGATATGGACTTTTCACCGGCGGCCTCGGTCTGCATTATGGCGGCGAAGCAATTGGAGCGACTATGGTTCCAATTTCAGGCGGAAACACGGAGCGACAAGTGATGCTCATGCGAGATTTCGGTGTCACTGTCATTTCCTGCACTCCTTCGTATTTTTTGCATCTAATTGAACAGGCGGCACGAATGGATGTCGATCTTCGCACACTTCCACTGCGAATCGGCGTTTTCGGAGCAGAACCCTGGTCTGATGCGATGCGAAAACGCATTGAAGAAGCGGCAGGAATTAAAGCGTTTGACATATATGGACTCACTGAAATTTGTGGGCCGGGTGTCGGTGCAGAATGTCGTCATCAATGTGGAACGCATTTGTTTGAAGACCATTTTTATCCTGAAATCATCAATCCAGAAACGCTCGAACCTCTCCCTGATGGCGAGGAAGGTGAACTCGTTTTCACGACACTCGACAGATTTGCGATGCCCATGATGCGATATCGAACCCGTGATTTGACGAAATTGATAGATCAAACGTGTGAATGTGGTCGTACTTTAAGACGAATGAGACGAATTTCCGCTCGAAGTGACGACATGTTCATTATTCGCGGTGTCAATGTCTTTCCAGGCCAAATTGAGGCGGCTCTTCTGGCAGTCGAAGGGACGGCTCCGCACTATCAGATAATTCTAACTCGTGAATTTGGTGGTCTGGACAATATCGAAGTTCAGCTAGAAATTCAGGCGAATGATATTGGCGACACGATTCGTGAAGTCGAGTCTTTCCAGCACCGAGTCGAGCATGAAATTCATCGAGTGATTGGAATTCGTGCAAAAGTCACTCTTGTTGCACCAGGAACGATCCCACGCAGTGAAGGAAAAGCAAAGCGAGTGTTCGACAAAAGAGTTATTTAGAAAATTCTGCCGATTCGTATTCTCAACAACGCCTTTCGAGTTCAGTTTTTCATCAACCCGACGGGTTTCAGGACTTTGAAAACGTGAATTTATTCGCGGTGCGAGGATATTGGCAAAATAACGATAAAACGATCCGCAAAACAGGCAAACTGGATGTTTTGCGGCGTTTGTGTACAACAGATATTATCTTCTTGGAAAGCGATTTATTAGGCAAACATGTCGAAATTTGCACCGAGTCCAACTGCTTTTCCGGGCATCTGAAGATTTGCGGCACTTTCAATCAGACCAACTATTGCCTGACCAAGTTCCTTTTGCACGTTCATTGTCGTCTTCAATACTGACATTTGCGTCTGCATTGCGACCTGCTGCTGTTGTTGCTGAATAGCATTTGTAATAATGGGATCCATTAAACGACTCCACAAGTAAAAAAGAAGCTCTTATATTAGAATCGACCACTTGTGGTAGTATACTTCATAAAATATAAAATGTCAATATGGGTAATTTGCGTATTTTGGATAAATGCGTAAAAATATACTGCGCAGTTCCACAAAACGGCACAAAATTGGATGTTTATCGAGGTTTCGCTTTGCAAAACAATTAAGCACTGCATAGAAGGCAGTTGTTTCGTTCAGCGAGCCGCCGATGTCAATCGGCGGGTGAATTGAAAAAATTACCACAATCAAAAGCGACAATTTGTCCCCGTTTTGGGTATATCTTGGGCGAACATTATTTTGTTTAACCAAGATTTGTAGAAATCTGAGCATGGGAGTTCCACGCCAATTCGTCTAAAAAGAGAGTGCAGTCAGAATGTTGCCGCAAAATAGTGGCCGGTGAATCGGTCGAAATGTCGCCGTGTACTAATCGGTTGATCGCGGGATTTTTTCGCTCTCCGAGAACGGTGCCAATGAGGCGTTTTCCGGCAAATAATGCTGGAATCGTCAGTGTCATTGCCGTTTTCGGCACATTTGACAGATTTTGAAAACATCCATCATTTACTTGCTGTGTCCGACATAATTCATCGAGTTCAACTATTTTCACCTGTTTAGTATCCGCAAAATCGGCGACTGGCGGATCATTGAATGCGATATGACCATTTTCTCCGATTCCACAGAGCACCAAATCAATCGGTGCGGCAGAAAGGAGTGCCGCATAATCATCACAGCAGCGATCAGGGTCAGAATCGTCCATCCAATGAAATTGTTTGAATGGAACTCGACTTGCAATGCGTGCTTTCAGATATGAGGCAAATCGCTCGGGAGCACCGGGCGGAAGTCCGATGTACTCGTCCATGTGAAAAGCAGTTACTCGCTTCCATTCAATTCCAGGGAACACGGCAAGTGTTTCGAGCGTTTCATTTTGACTTGGTGCGGCGGCGAAGACGACACGAACTTCGTGCTGCCGAGTCAAAACATCCAAAATATATTGGCCTGCCAAAGTCCCCGCCGCATTTCCGGCCTCTTGTCGAGTCGAATAAATATCAAATTTAAGTCGATCCACTGTTTTGCGGAGAGGTTCCATCGGTTTATTTATTTGATTATCCATATTTCAGACAGAACATACTGAGCAAAGTAGACAATGAGCTGCTGTTTCCCGGCTCATAAATTTTACTGACTTGGCAATCAACTATTGGTCCTTTGACTGGATTTATGAGGATTGTACTAACTTGATTTCGCAATTTTCGGACTGGCTCCAAACTCGGGCGTTTCATGTCGGCGGGACTTTCGACCACGAGAACGAGTTGTCGCTTTCGGCAGTCAGCAAGCATCGCAGTTGTGGGGATTGATGCTCCTAGTTTTTCAGAGAAAAACGATTCGACCTGATACTTTGCTTTTTGTGCATCAATTAAGTCGTCTCCCATTCCATGCAAAACTGCTTTGTCACTATAAGGACCACTTATCAACTCATCAAATGATGTTTTGAAACACGAAAATCCTTTCTTGATCACGGCAATATCGACATCGAACAAATTTGTGTCTTCGCCCGCCCTCATTTCGGCATTAGTTCCCTTTCTATGTCCAACGTTTTTGATTGTATTACGAATATCCCGAAATCGATCTGTGCGAACCCCACTTTTCCCGACGATTTCGAAAAAATCTTCCGTGAATATAAAGGTGAATTTTCTATTCCCACGAGTCAAACGACGAACAAAATCTTCAATACTGGCGGCCATAAATACACAAATCTAAAAACGAGTTCAAAGGCAATTTTGCATAAAAAATTGCACCAAAAAACATTACATTAAATAAGAAAGCCCACAAAAATCGCCTGCACTGTGATGCAATTATGTGATGCAATTCGCTTCTTTATTTAATGATTATAGTCGATTTGCGGTTTAGCTGCAATACACGATTCGTATCCGTTCACGGGTTTTGTGTGTTTTTTGAATAAATACAACAAAACCGCCGACGAATAACCGCCGACTTACGCCGGCGGCTCGCCAAATACATTTTTTCACTGCTCCGCTGTTTCATTTTCCATACTATTTTGTGTGATTTGTGGCATCGGAATTTTGACTTTTGCATTTTTTGCATCTTTCCAGCGATTATGAAGCCACCAGTACTGGGTCGGATGTTTCCGAATCCCTGCTTCGAGTTGTTTCGTGAACCACTGTGTTATTTCTTTCACATTTTGTGTATCAGAGGGCAAATCGAGCGGATCGAGAATTTCAACGATATTCATTGTGAATTGCATTGGTTCAAAACGACCTGATTCTGTTTCTCGTCGGAGAGAATAGCACACGACAATTGGCGCATTAAATTGTAATGACAACAGTGCAATTGCTTTGTAAGTCGAAGCGGTGCGTCCAAAAAAATCGACCATGCACCCTTTTGGTCCAGCAGATTGGTCGGCCAAAAAAGTCATCACACCACGATTTTCCATCACTCGCAAAATGTCGTCATATCCGCCATTTTTCGAGATCAAAAACTGGCCGGTGGATTCTCGAAATTCTTTGATAAAATTGTTCAAAAAAGGATTATCGAGAGTCCGCGCGACAGAATTCGTCGGATATGTCAAAACACCGAGTGAAAATCCACCCAGTTCAAAATTCCCAAAATGACCGGTCACAAGAATCACAGGACGATTTTGGTGCAGCAAACTCAAAAGCGGCTCGGTATTTTTCAGTTCAATGAAGTCGTTCCAATTTCGATCTCGAATTTTTCGACCTGCAAGTGCAACTTCGATTCCCATCAAAAACAGGTGTTCCCACATTTTCCGAATAATTTGGCGGCGTTTTTCCATCGGCATTTCTGGAAAAGCCGTTTGTAAATTTTCGAGGAGGAGTTTGCGTCTGACCGGAACAAAATCGGTGAAAAAAATAGCGAGTCCTTTTGCAAATTGCTCCCCTTTTGAAAGACTAAGCGACTGGACGAGGCAGAAAATAATCCGCACTGCTAAATAAATTAGATAATCGCAAAAATGCTTCAATTTTCGCCTCCCATATTAACCATCATTTTAATCATTTTTGGGAGGGTTCCAGCAGTTTTGGCACGGACTAATTCGATTCCAAGTTCTTCGCACAGATCGCCGAGTTCGATGTCCAGATCGAGCACAGTCTCCATACTTTCGCAGAAAAAACCGACGGGAAGGACGATGACACGAAGCAGCGGCATTCCCGCCGCCTCATTTTTTGCCGCCAGAGATCGAATGGCATCTTTTACATCAGGTTCGAGCCAGGGAATTCGACTTCCGATTCCACGACTTTGAAAAACAAGTTGCCACTGTTTCACTCCACATTTTGCCGCGATTTCAGCACATACTTGGTTTAGTTGAGGAACATATTCGGATTGCTCGGCATCTGAAACGGGAATGCTGTGCGCGGTAAAAAAAACGGCTGAATTCGGCGGTTCTGAGGTCCACATTGATTCGTTGATGTCGGACCATGCCAGTGACTGCAAAAGGCGATCTGCCTGTGCTTCGATGAAAAGAGGTTGAAAGCATGGGAGTGGCGAACGTTTCAAAATTGGAACATTTTGGCCTGTATTTTGATTGACTTTTTGAGATGCGGCTTCGAGAGCATCTGAATAACGACGATTTCCGGCGGGAGAATCAAACGCCGATGTCACGAAGCAGGTCGCACTGGTGATTCCATCCGCCGCCATTTCTGCGACAGTGTCATCCAGAAGAGGATGCCAAAAAAGATTTCCCCAATAAACAGGGATTTTTTTCCCACTTTGACGAAATTGATGCAAAAGACCAGAAATGATGTCGCGGCATTCGTCATTCAGTGGACTGAATCGACCTGTTTGTTTGGCCAACTCGTCATATTTTGCCGCAGCTGACTCGATGCGATCTTGTGAAACATTCTTCCCTGCAAAAAGATTTTGCAGAAAAGGGAGAACGTCCTCTCTAAATTCTGGAGCTCCATACGAAACAAGAAGAAATGCGTGCATGAGAGAAAAAGTGAATGGTGTGTTAATATAAGTCTTTCCGCGATATATTTTATTCCGCATTTATTATATTGATACGACAATGTTTTGGACGTGTAATCCGCGCCGCAAAAACAACACGCTTCTACGAAACGAGACAAAACGTGTTATCGTTTTGGGAGAAATCCTTGATAAGATTATGAGGCAATCATCCGGTTTCTGGCATGAATGTCGGAAAGGCGATTCCTTGCTGTGGACGCACTTCTCCAAGTACTTGAGTGACATGCAAATCGCAATTTTTTGCCCCAATTTGATACATCGCATCGACTAATTTGCGGTGCTGAGATGAAACGAGCCAGAGGGGCGATCTTCCACGATGAAAATTTAGTTCATATCGAATCAGTGCTGCGGCCTGCTCTTCTGTTCGTGCCAAACCTGGTCCGAGCATATTACTGCCGGGATCATTCACCGAAATCAAAAAACCTTCGACATCTCCTTTGGGACCCAACAAAAGACTCGAATGCCAAATGCCATCCAAATTTTCCAAAAAGAATCGATAATCTTTCTCGCGCTCGATTCCAGAAAGCTCCTTTTCGAGTGCGAGCATCTGAGGAATGTCTCGTTCGGTTGCTTCGCGCAAAACGCACCGAATCGGGGCCGGTGAATCAATTCCTGTTTCAGGAACTTTCAGTGTCATGTCTTGATAAAACCCAGTCGGGACAAATCCGGCTTTGCTGTATAATGAGAAAGAATCGACATTCGTCGCTCCTGAAACAAGTCGGACTGGTTTGCCTTCTTGCTTTGCTTTTTCTGTAACATAATTAAGGAGGCGTGAACCGATCCCATGTCCAAAAAAATCAGGGTGCGTGTTCAAAATTCCGAGCGAATAATGAGTTTTGCGCGGGTGAAAAAAACACGAACCAACAATGCGTCCAGATGTCGTTTCAGTAACAAGAATGCAGCAATTCGGATCGAGAGATTCGTACACTCGCGGAAACACTCGCATCGTTTCCCAGCTTCCAGTAACGAGTTTGAATCCACGATTCTTTTCGTTCCAAACATTCAGTGAAATGTAAATCAACTCGGCAACTTCGTCCCAGTCGCCGCGTTCCATAAGTCGTGTTTGAAAGTTACTGTTCATGTGCAATTTCTGATTGATTTGTTATTACCGAATATCGGACGGAAAAAGATCATGAGGAAAGTCGGATTGGTTTGGAGGCGAAATAATGGAAGATGGCATCGACATTATCTGGCTCTCACTGGAATCAAATCTCGTGCTGGAAATGTCGGAAACATGTTCGCTCAGTGGATTCGATTCAGGTCTTATTTCTTGTTTCATTAACATAGTACGAATCGAAATATACTCCGCACTCAGATGAAAACTAAGAGCCAAAATACTTCCCGTCAGTCCGCAGCAAAATAACATCAGAGCGCGATTGGCGAGAAACAGAATCGAAGAAGACGCAAAAAGTGAGAAAAAACTAAAACTACTTGGGATGGCATTTTCAGAAGTACTTTCGATGGTGTTTCCAGAAGATTGCAAAATCCATGTCATATCTGATGTCACATAAAAAATTCCGCAAAAAAGTCCACACCAAAATCCACAGCACTGTGGACAATGAATCACGTCACTTGCAAACTCGATTAACGTAAATCTTGGAGGCAGCTTTTTCTTTTTACGTCTTCGACGCAAACTCTCCGCACCATCAGCAAGTCGATTCCGAAATGGCTCAAAAATCGTTCCGCCGACTAAAATTGCCGTCATTCCGACCGAAGCCAAACAAAATAAAAGAAAGTCAGTCATTAAAATTAAAAAATAAAATAAAAATGTTCAGCAAATTTCGTAGAAATCGTGGGTTTCATGGAAATAAGCGAATTATTACAAAATGCCTTTTCTTCCTATTTTGTAGTATAACACCACTGAAACACTTTTTCCAGTCTTTGACACAAAAAATCTCAAATTTCGCGTTCGCATTTGGCGGTGTGTCCGGCGAGCCGCCGGTGTTAGTCGGCGGTGTATTTGGCGAGCCGCCGGCGTTAGTCGGCGGTTGTTAGTCGGCGGTTGTTAGTCGGGTTTTGTTGGACACGATAAATACTCAGGGCGATTTTTGAACAGTTTTGAGCCAAGCAAGTGCATCTGGCAGATTGTCGAAAACGCCGTCCAATTGTGATTGAAAAGCGGAATGAAGAAGATGTCCCATTTCTGGTCCGGGTTTGATGCCCAGTGGAATCAAGTGTCGTCCCTGCAAAAGCGGTTTCGGTCTATCTTCTCTAATTTTAAGTTTTTCGGCAACTTCCTCCCACGTTTCGGGGCGATATCTCGGTTTGGGTGATGTCGTTCCACGCGAGTCTGCACGAGAAAGTGCGGCCCACATCCGAATGTTTGACGGAGCCAGTCGATCCGCCAGTCGACGCACACTGCTGTAACTCGGCGTTTCTTCTTTCGGAATTGCCGTGTGTGCCATGTGTTCTTGGACAAGTGGCAAAACATGCAACAATGCCCAATTCGGGGCACGCATTCGCTCCAAAAAATTCGCCGCTATTGGAACGCCTTCACTGGCGTGATTCGGGGATTTCCATTTTCCCTTTGGACTTCGAATCGTTGTACATGGCTTTCCAAAATCGTGTGCAAGTGCCGCGAAAAGCAAAATGGCTCGTTCCATCTCTTCCAATTCAAGTTCAATTGCGATTTGTGCGGCGGCATCACATACTAATTGTGTGTGAACAAAGGCATCACCTTCTGGATGATATTCGGGATTTTGCTTTGTTCCGATCAGAGCCGCGATTTCAGGAAAATGGCCGATCCAGCCGGTTTGCCGCAATATGTCGAGTCCACGACTCGGTTTCTCGCTTTTGGTTGCCCACTTGAACCATTCGCCCCAAACTCGTTCGGCAGAAAGCGTTTCAATTTCGGGATACACTTGCCGTGAAAGCTCGATTGTGTGCGGTTCCATTTCCAAATCGAACCTCGCCGCGAGTTGCATCCCACGCAAAACTCGCAGAGGGTCTTCGCAAAACGCCTCTGATGGCGCACGCAGTATTTTTCGCTGAATATCGCCATGTCCATCAAACGGATCAAATAGCGAACCATCAAATCTCATTCCAATTGCGTTGATCGTAAAATCACGACGCGCAAAAGCTATGCGCGGATCAAGAGATGGATCCGCTGAAATCGCAAATCCTTTGTGACCGACTCCCACTTTCGATTCCGTGCGCGGAATACTGATATCGACATCATTATCAACTTTCACTGTTCCAAAAGATTGTCCAACGAGTCCGACTCGAAAATGCGGACGCAAAATAGACAAAATTTGTTTATAGGAAAGACCATAAACTTCAATGTCAAAGTCTTTTGGAACCAAACCAAAAAAATAATCACGAACGGCTCCGCCGACGTAAAAAGCATCACTTGCACCCGCCTCCAAAAGAAGACCAACAATGCGACGTGATTTATCGGACGGAGAAAATGACGGCATAATAAATGGAAAATTTGACAATCAATAACATCGTTTCTTACATTTATACTGTTCTACATATACTGTTCTACTCATATTTTACTAATAAAACGCCATTCTACTCACAAAACGCTCAGTGTCAACAATGAAAAACGATTATTCTTCGCATTTGCCTGAGTGACACATGCCAATATAAAATCTTTTGGCGAAAAAAATTTCCATTGTTTTCCCTTTTTTCTCTTGCGGTTTTCGATAATTTGTTTATAATCTGATTCGCATTGTTTCATAAATTTGCATTGTTTCGTAAACGCGACTGTGCCATAAAAACAACACGATTCTACGAAACGCGGCGAGCCGCCGACGTAAGTCGGCGGGTTTTCCTCTTTCACAACTTTCATAAAAGGAACCTAAAAATGAAGACGAATTTTATCGCAAAACTCCTCCAAAATGTTAAAATGGGGGGGGGGGGCAATTTGGGCCATGAACTCCGTTCGCGGGCCTTCGCAAATCGTCGCCATCGTTTCTTTTCGGCTTTTACTCTTGTTGAGCTTTTGGTCGTCATTGCCATCATCGGCGTTTTGATTGCGCTTTTGCTTCCCGCCGTTCAAGCCGCACGAGAAGCCGCCAGAAGAATGCAGTGTACAAATCATCTCAAACAACTCGGACTTGCCACTCACAGTTTTCACGACACACTCAATCACATTCCTGCTTTAAGTCGATCACAAATTTTCTTACAAGTTTTTTTGACAAAGGCTTCCGCACCAACAGTATCTAATTTCAACAATGACGGCTGGGATCAGGTTAATTGGGCAATGTCCCTGTGTCCATATATGGAATTTCAGTCAATTTATGATTCCTATCTCAATGAATTACGGACCAGCGGCGCAAACGGTTACTGGGATGCAAATCCAGATAACAACTGGTCTGCCACAATGACGACCCAAATACCGGGCCTGCTTTGTCCTTCCGATCCAGAAGGCAAAGCAAATGTGTCGGTTGGCGGAACAACCGGAAGAAATAGTTACAAAGGTTCTCATGGTGATTCCCCGAACTACTGGAACAATCAATACTATCGAGGTGTTTTTGGAATAGGTTCTGTTCAGATCGGATTTTCCGCGATCACAGATGGTACATCGAATACGATGTTGTTTTCCGAAGGGTGCATTGGTGTTGATTATGCCGCAACTGGACAGACCGTCAAAGGAGGTGTTGCAAAGCAGGGTTTGAGTTTTTGGGATCCTCCCGCGAATTGTTACAATCGCCGAGGAGCAGATGGACTTCTTACAGGTAACACGGGATACGACACAGGAGGGAATAGCCGCGCTCCGCAGGGTCGTCGCTGGGCCAGTGGCGTGGATGTGCAATCTCATTTTGATGCAGTGCTTCCTCCCAACTCACCTGTTTGTTTTGCGGGCGACTATTGGACATCACTTGCCTCGGCCAGCAGTTATCATCCTGGTGGTGTGAATATAACAAATTGCGACGGATCAGTGCGATTCGTTTCCGAAACAATAAACACCGGAAATACCATTAAATCGACTGCTGAACAAATCAATTGGGGAGGGGAAAGTTCTTACACAGGTGCTTCGGTTTTCGGCGTTTGGGGAGCGGCTGCTTCTCGAAGTGGAGGGGAAAGTTCGAGCCTCTAAAAACAGTAGAATAATAAGGCTTTCGCCATAAAATAAAATACCCAAATACAAAAACATTTCGTGCGATTTTCGCGTCGATTTTCGTGAATTTCGTGGTTAAAATAAGATTTTTCTCTCACAGAGGCGCAGAGGACACGGAGGATTTGTC
>JBOFGF010000333.1:0-15443 GCA_051649005.1 Thermoguttaceae bacterium
ATCATTTCAGAAAGCCGAAAATCTATTATGCGTCGCAGGTCGATGTTGCACCGCCGACAATTGTACTGTTTTGTAACATGCCTGATGCGTTTTCTGCGCCATATCAGAGGTATCTCGTCAATTTTTTGCGAGATGTGCTCCCTTTTTCTGAAGTCCCAATTCGACTTGTTTTTAGAAAAAGGGAATCTGAGGATCACAAAGATGAAATCGATAAAAAACGCAATTCATAATGGCAATTTGATGGAGGCCTGTTTGCCCACTTTTCCTGATTCGATGCTTCCCATCTCATTTTGAAGTCCGAGAAATTTTGCCGCGTCATTTGTGCCCATCGAAACGAGCGTTTCGACGCAAATGTTTGGATGATATTTGAGACACCATTCGATTTCTCTCCCCAAACTCAAATCGGGCGACGAAGCACAACTGTCGGTTCCCAAAAATACACGAACGCCCAAATCGAGCATTTTGCGGAGCGGATATGGAGAATGTCCGAAAAATGCGTGTGAGCGCGGACAATATACGATGCCCATATTTTCTCGATGTGAGGAAAGAAACCGCAGCTCGGCATCATCGAGATAATTGCCATGAACCACAAGAACTCGCGGTGAATTGGCAAGAAGAGTGAGATAATCGAGTGGTTTGTTTCCGATCAGCACTTTTTTCGGATCATATTCCGAATCTGCGTGTCTCATAAAATCGAGTAGTGCCCCTCGTTGATGTCGTAAAAGCTCAATTTCTTCCGGCGTTTCTGCAAGATGAATCATCAGCGGAACTTGCAATCGAACCAATGCTTCCAGCAATTGACCACAAATTGTATAAGGTGCATGGGGAGAAAAACCAAAAGGTCGTTCAAATGATTCCTCTGTACAAACAACATTCGTCGTCGATTTGGCTTTCTTCTTGGTTTCTGTAACTGAAATACTTGGCATTTGCGAAAGAATTTGTTGTGCTTTTTCAGGTGTCCATGCAATCATTTCGGTAAATCGACACCATTTTGTCATTGATTTCAATTCGCACTTTTCAATCAGATCTGGCAATTTTTCGAGCTGTGGTGGCACAACATCGGCGACTGCGGCTGTTCCTTTCGATATTTCTGGACGCAAAAATCCCTTTTTGAGACCAGTGAACGCTCGATACTTTGAATCACCACGAAATCGAAGCAGACGCTGAATCCAATGTTCAAATGAAATGTGCGGAGCAAGTGGTTCTGTCAATTGACTCAAATCCAAATGTGTGTGCATATTGATCAGGCCAGGAATTAGCAGATGCCTCGGCGGAAGTTGATGCACCACTTTTTGCATCGGTTTCGAGGTGATTGATTCAATAATACCATTTTCAATATTAACGAACTGATTTTCCAAAATCGAACCAGTGTGACTGGAACCAGTGTGACTGGAACCAGCGATACTGGGACCCGTGTGACTGGGACCCGTGTGACTGGAAACGGCGCGGCTGGAACCCATGTGACTGGAACCAGCCATCGTCAAAATTTGCGATGCACCGATTGAATAACTACGAGGCGACGTATACATAAAAAAACAGTAACAAAATCGTTTGGGCACATCTATTTATTCACAGATTGCCAAATTTTGAACACAAAAACCCTATAAATTGCAGTGTCTGTGTTTTTGAAAAATGAATTATTAGATGTGCTCGTTTGTTATGAAACTTGTTCGGAAACTTAGATGACATAACAAAATAACATTCACAAATTACGTCAGTCAATACGTCATCGACTCCGAATGGGGTTCAAATGCACCGTCCGCCGAAGTTCAATTTTGTTGCAATTGGAAATGTTGTTTTGACATGAATGTTTAGTGTCTTTTCAGAACCATCAATGTCATGTCGTCGTGTCGTTCTTCGAGACAAAATTGATTGATTGTTTCATAAACAGTTCGGCACATCGGCTCCACTGGCTCCGAACTTGCACCGACAATAAGTGCTTCGAGTCGGGCTTCTCCATAAAAATCATTATTCGTTTCGGAGTGTGCCTCTGTGAGACCATCTGTGAAAGTAAACAAAAGTTCCTCCGGCTCCAGCGAAATGGTTTCTTCCGAGTAAATTGCACCAGGAATGACAGCGGCAATTGGCCCTGTTGACGGCAAACTCGTCAATGTGCCATTCTCGCGGATAATATAAGGCGGATTGTGCCCAGCATTAACATAACATAAATCGCCCGTTTTGACATTGTAGTGTCCATAAAAAAGAGTGACAAACATCGCATCATCGTTGTTTTCACTGAGAACTTCATTAACTCGTGTAACAATTTGCTTTGGAGAATAACCCGAAACTGAAAAATTACGAATCGCCGTTCGTGTCACTGCCATGAACATCGCCGCAGGAACTCCGTGCCCTGAAACGTCGGCAATCACGATGGCCAAATTGTCATGATCAATGAAAAAATAGTCATAAAAGTCACCCGCCACAAAAGCAGATGGCTCATTCATCGCAAAAAGATCAAATTCAGGCCTGTCTGGAAAAGGCGGAAAAATTCTCGGAAGAAGAGATGCCTGAATCCGGCGAGCGACTCGTAATTCACCTTCCACTGACTTGCGTGCTGTTTCTTCGGCTATTCGTTTTTCAATGTTCGATTTCAAATCAATCACCATTTTATCGAATGCGTGCATCAGTTTAGAAATTTCCAGCGTAGTTTCGGGAATTTTTCCTACTTTTGCGTCCAAATTTCCCTGTGCCAATTCACGGGCGAATGAGACTAATTTTTTGAGCGGCGCGGTGATACGATAAGATGCCACAAATAAAATTCCGATAGTGACGAAAAGCACAAACAATCCGAATGCGAACGAACGAAAAAGAGACGCATAAACAGGCTCTAAAATTGTCGATTCGTCAATTGATGCCATTAGAAACCATCTCGACTCTGGCAAACATGTATATGAGAGCCAAATAGGATGCGAATAAAGAAGATCAAAACCACGAATCATACCCTTTTCTGTGGCCTGCATTTTCTCAAAAAGGAGTGCAATACGCTTATTTTTATACTGCTCTGCCAGAGAATTCATCGTCTCTTTCATCACAATTCCCGTCTCTGGCGCGGCAATAAAGCGTCCACTTGAACTGATAAGTCGATAAGTGACACCATGCGGAGAAATCCGAGAAAGTATTTTTTGCAGGTATTCGAGAGAAATATCGACTGTGGCCATGCCCGCCATTTTTCCATTTCGAAAAAATGGAGTTGAATATGTACAAATCAAAGTTTGGGAACCACCATCATCGAAATATGGTTCGCACCAACCAGGCTCCCCAGTTTTCAGTGTATTTTCATACCACGCCCACATGCGATAATCGGTGTCATAAGTTTCGACCAAATTTGAAGTAAGAAGACTATCCGAATCGGAAATACGATAAACATACGGAGCAAGTCGAGAGAGGCCCAGTTCAAACATGTCGGGTTCAAAAGCGATGCAACAACCAATTATTTCTGGATGGGATTTTACACATTCTTTCAGAATGGATTCCAGTTGTTTTCGACTTTGTGGCATTTCCGCAGTGAGGAAACTGGCGAGAGTGGTGGCAATTTCCGCAGCAGCTGCGAGATTGCCATCTACTTGTATTGCATTTTTCTCAGTTGATAATTGCAGCAAGTTTCCGACATGAGAAATTGCCTCTTCTTTATAATAACTATTTTCGAGCAGTGTAAATGGGACAAAAACCAATAAAAGCGGAATTAGAATCCCCAATATCAGGCGTGTACGAAGTGATAATGAAGGCATCTATGGAATTGAAAAAAGGTGTTTAATCTGTCGTCATTTGATCGACAAAGAATAGAAATTATGATGCTGTAAAACAAAAAACAAAACGAACTTTCATAAAATGATCGTGTGATTAAAAGTAACATCTTGTTCACGTTTCCGATGTATATGACAAAAAACTATTCCGATTCTTGTGCTGGTTCGGGTTCAGGAGCAAACCATTTCACGAGATGACATGCAGTCGGACGTTGTTCAATCGGACGATTTTGCCGCACAGTGACGGCAATTTCGAGTAGTTCGGCGCACTCCGTCGTATAAACATCGACAGGACGCACATCGAGTGTGTAAACCCAAAGTGGTTCGCCGCTGATGCCCGCCGAAATCGCATTGGTATCAGAAATCAGATCGGAACTAAGACCGGCTTTCGAATCGGCTGTAATCGGCTCATCAACCACCGACTCCATTTTGATTATCCCGAGCTGCACTTTTGCCAAAATACTCTCAGCAAGAAGCTCTGCTTGTGTCAATTCTCGAGATTCTCGCGCATTTTGAAGTGCCATGCGTGAAAGCTGTCCCAGCGCAGCGAGAGCACCCCCCAAAATGACGAGTGATAAAATCACTTCTAAAAGAGTTACGCCAAAATGTCGCATTCCAGTTATCATATAATCGACTATTCAGCTGAATTCATGGAAAAAAGATCAAGATCAAAAGATCGGTGCCGTATTTTACCATGTCGATTGGAAACGGTCAATCGACGCTGTGAGATAGTATGCAAACATATTAAGTGAAATGATGCAGGTAAATTGTATGCATTCACTATTTTATGGTTCTCCCGCAAGTTGGCGGGTTTGTTCAGCGGTTGTTCGGCGAGCCGCCGGCGTAAGTCGGCGGTTTTGTTTCCTGAATTTGTTCCTGTTCTTGTCAATTCATGGAAATCATGTACAATGATTCCGATTCTGTTGTCACATCCATTTGATACGCACTTTTTTCAATCACATTGGTTCCTTTTATGCAATCTCTCCTTCCCGATCAACGAAAATCACAACAAGAACGATATGTTTTTTTTCTCATGCTCCTGATCGGGATCGTGCTTGTTAATTCTCTTCTCTCGCCGCGGCATCAGCAGAAAGCTCCCGCACCGTCTGAGAACATTCTCGATCAGCCGGTCAAAATCGTCAAAACACCCGATGAATCGAGTACAAACATTACGGAAAATGTCCAAATTGAAACCACGAATGTCCAGCCGACTTGGATAACTCTCGGTTCTCTCGATCCTAAAAGTCCATTTCGGATGCTCGTAACTCTCACCAATCAGGGAGCCGCAATTGCCAGAGCCGAGTTAAACACCCCAAATTTGCGCGATGTGCAGGATTTGACTGGATATATGGGCCAAATTGTCGCGGACATCACAGAATCAGAAGCGTTTGGCACAAATAACGAAGTAGGAAATGAAAGTCGTGGCAAATTCGGTGGTGGTGTTCGTGTTCAGGTCGTCGGACTAGGAACGCCGGCCGCTCTTGCTGGAATGGTTGTCGGCGATGTCATAACCGAAGTTGCATACAATGGCAAAGACGAGACCAAAACTCCGATTAAAGCGTTTGAAGACCTCCGTCGTTTCCTTCTTGGAACAAAGCCGGGTGATTTGATTGACGTAACTGCTATTCGTGGAATGGGCACCGGTAATTCGGAAAATTTGGTCACTATGACGATTCCGCTCAGACAAGCTCCGCGTGATGTCATTCGGCCTGAATCATTGCCACGAAATTATGAACAATATAGTCAGATGGGTGGACTTCGTGGATATGTACTCGGCTCAAATACCGAAAAAGAGAGTGGCGGAGAACTCTTTTCGCCTTTCACATCTCTCGAAGATGCCTCGTTTTCGAAAAGCGACCAACTCTCTTTTTTGACGACATTTCAGCAAATCGACGATCAAAAACTGACATATCCACGCAGTTTTGGGCACAATAATTCGTCTGAAAGAGGGATTGTGCCACGAGACCCCTCTTTGAACGTCGAACTCGAAAATGTTGAATTGCGCGAAGCTCCCTGGGAACTTGTTTCGGCCACAGAAGACGAAGCCGTCTTTCGACGCATCGTTCCAAATGGAAATCTCGAAATGAGGAAAACGTACAAATTGGCCAAAATTGATGGCAGTGCCGAAAATGACAGTGCCGACAATAATAAAAATGGGAGCAAACATCTAAATCCAGGTGCTGGATACAATTTGACGCTCAAACTCGAAGTACGAAATCTCGACACGAAAGAGCATCGAATTGCTTATCAGCTAGATGGACCGACCGGTTTGCCCGTCGAAGGTGCGTGGTATGCGAACAAAACAGGCCCCGGATGGGGCATGTATGGAATTCGTGATATTGTCGTTCGGTTTGCCGGAAACCAAGCTCAAACAGTCGCAAATCAGAAAATCGGAAACGATGCAATTGACACTCCCTGGATCGACGTGCCTCTTGATTATATGGGAGTCGATTCCAAGTATTTCCAATGCACGATTTTGCCAAAATTGAAAGCGGGCGAACCTTCTTGGAATGACCGGTCTTTTCCTATTCGTGTTGGAGCGAAAAAAGTCGATTGGAGTGTTTTGACAGATGTTTCTTTCCGCTTTTGGAGCAGGGAAAAAACACTTCGACCGGGAGACGGAGAGGAAAGCCGACTCGAACATGAATATGAAGTATTTCTCGGTCCAAAAGCGACTAATATATTGGACGAATACGGACTCGGACAGACCATTTCTTACGGATGGTTTTGGTTCGCATCAATGCCACTTTTGGCGATTCTCCACTTCTTTCATGGACTCGGTTTGACGTATGCGCTCGCAATTATATGTTTGACGATTTGTGTGCGATTGATTATGTTCCCGCTCAGTAAAAAGCAGGCTCAAAATGCAATTAAAATGGCGGAGTTGCAGCCGGAAATGAAGGCTCTTGCCGAAAAATACAAAGACGACTTGCAGGCTCGTTCGGCGGCACAAAGTGCGCTGTTCAAAAAACATAAATTTCATCCGGCAAGTGGCTGTTTGCCACTCTTTATTCAGCTCCCAATTTTTATTGGATTGTACAAAGCACTCTCTATTGATGTCGGATTATATGGCGCGCCACTTATTTCGTCTCATCTTCGTTGGTGCAGTGATTTGGCCGCTCCAGACATGCTCTCCAACTGGAGTTCGATCTGGGTTTCATTCGGATGGCCAGGCTTCAATACAGGACAGGGAATGTTCGCTCTCGGACCGTATTTCAACATTCTCCCCGTTTTGACTATTGTGCTGTTTTTGGCACAACAAGCAGTAATGATGCCGCCTCCAACAGACGAACAATCTGCGATGCAGCAAAAAATGATGAAATACATGATGATTTTCATGGGATTTCTCTTTTTCAAAGTTCCAAGTGGTTTATGCGTTTATTTCATTGTTTCAACACTTTGGGGATTATTGGAGCGGCGGTTTATTCCGAAACCACCTCCGCGAAGTATGAAAGAAACAACACTCGATGTCACACCAACAGATTCAAACCGCGAAAAAAAGCGAGAAAAGAAAAAAGCGAATCGCGACAAAAACCAAGATGAATCCAAAGACGGATTCTGGAAAAAATTGATGCGGGAAGTCGCAGAACGCACAGAGAAACAAAAACTCGAAAAAGCTAAGAGCAAACACAAAAAATCCTAATTCAAGTCGAATCGACAAAATTTAGAGCCTGCAATAATATACTGTAAACGGCACAAAATTGGATGTTTAGTCTCGTTTCGTTTTGCGAAACAATTAAGCACTGTGTAGAAAGCTGTTGTTTCGTTCAGCGAGCCGCCGATGTTAATCGGCGGGTGAATTGAACCGCAATCAAAAGCGACATTTTGTCACCGTTTTCTGTATATCATCCAATTGATGAAAGCATATTTTTTTCTCCATTTGCCGTGCCTGATTATACATCTTTTCTTTCAACACATTCGACGATTCCAGACCCCCCTGAATCGAGAATACTGTCACTTGTGACTGCAATCGGGATTTCGACTGCACTGCTCGCTTTGATGGTCTATATTTTCATTGATTTTTCATTTGAAATAGCCGGCTCGCCAAATTATGATCATACAAAACCAGTTGTTACAGAAATAGAACTAATAAACTCGAAATCAGAGCCTGAATCTATTGATCAATTGTTGGCACAATATCGTTTCATTTCGCCTGTCGATCAGGCTCACATTCAGGGAAACGAGGTCACCGTTCTGTGTACTTGGAATAATCGGAGTCGGAATCCGAACACAAAAAATCCGCTCGGACGCATCTTTCTGCATGTTGATGACGAGTTGGTTTCTTGGTCTTCTCAATTTGGGCACAATACATGGATTGCTCGACTAAATCTTTCACCAGGGATGCACAAAATTCGGACTGAAATTGGTGAAATGACTGTTTACATTGATCCACTGATGCCAGAATCTACCACATTGAAATCATCGAAAGACTCGACATTAACTGGAGCAGCATCTTCACTTTTTGTGGCGCATCCAGACATTTCCGATCCAAACCGCTGCCAAGAGTGCCATGAAATGATCGACTGTCGTGATGTTTTGGAAAGAAGTACACAAAAAATGGAAATCGGCGCGTGGAAAGGGAGCGAATCATGTTTCAAATGCCATTCAATTCCTGCATTTGAAAAAAAGCATGAGCACAAAGTCGTTGTCTATGACGACTGCACTCGATGCCACGCGATTCATGGCGCAGCTGGTGGTATGCCATCGCTTTTGAAAGCGCCAAAACGGTTTCTCTGTTCGCAGTGTCACGAATTGCCATAAAAAAACGATCTCTTCGACACTCTTTTCATGTAGAATGACGAGACAGCAAAAATGACTCGCGCATGGAAGAACAATCATGATTTTGAACTGGCGGCGACGGAGGAGTTGAAACGCTGGCTCTTGAGTTTCGGAATGCACGCCGAAGTGCTGGAACCGCCTGAATTTAGAGAAGAACTGCGAGTTGAAATCGAAGGGATGCAAAAATGTTACAGTATTTCATCAAGGCGAACGGTCAAACGTATTGACAACGACGAATGATGATGTTGGTATGGGCAAACATCCTGCCGTATTCGTTTGGTCTGTCGCATATTACTATTTATTACCATTTTTTACGACAAGGAGCGATGACATGTTTGGTTTTGGTTCGATGAGTCGGCTGTTATGATGACGACGATCCGCGCGAACGCCACACGGAAACCGGAATTGCGCTCGGACAAATCGTAACAAAATAATAGCCGGAAAGGAGCGACCAGCGGGAACGCATTGACGGTAAAATTGCTGTCAAAATTCACAAAAAAACCGTCAATAAGGTCGTCAATTGTCAACAATCGCCGCCGCCTCTTGAAAATTTTGTGAAATACGGTAAAATGCATGGGCAGTTGTGGTTTATGATACGTTCAACAAAATGCAAATCAAAGGTGCAGTTATGTCGGCAACTCTTGAAGATTCGGTAAAATTACTTATTGAAGGTCTCGCCGAGGCAAACCGTAAATTCGCCGAGGAAAACCGCAGAATTTCTGAGGAAAACCGCATCGGATTTGATGAGTTACGCAAAAGCCAGCAGAAAACGGAGGAGGAAAACCGCATCGGTTTTGAAAAGCTCCGAGAAAGCCAGCAAAAAACTGAAGAGGAGAACCGGAGAATTTCTGAGGCAAACCGCATCGGCTTCGAGGAGTTACGCAAAAGCCAGCAGAAAACGGAGAATTTTTTCAATACACAGTGGGGCAGGCTTGTTGAAGCTCTCGTAAATAATCAGGTTATTCCATTACTCCGAGAACGTGGAATTCCGGTGCATCAGACCTCGCAGCGAATTCATGGTATGACACCAGAGAAACGCAATTACGAATTTGACATCATCGCAGAAAATGGTGACACCATCGTCGTCATCGAAGTGAAAACCACATTACGAGTCGATGATGTGCGTGAATTTTTGGACGAACTTAACAATTTCAAAAATTGGTTGCCGCGATATTCAAACATGAAGGTATACGGCGCGGTGGCATTTTTGCATGAAACGAGCGAGGCTTCGTCTTACGCAGCGAAATCAGGTTTGTTCACGATTCTTGCAACTGGTTCAAGTGCTTCGATAACTAATCCACAAGAGTTCAAGCCACAAGCATTTTGAAGTAGAAGAAACAACAGCTTTCTACGAAAGCTGGCTAAACAGCATTTTAATAATTAGTTGACGCAAGTCATTTGTGTAACGCGAGTATGTTTGTCGTCTCCTCAACATCGTAGATGTTGGAGAGTGGTAGAAAGAATACGAAATTGTAACAAGAACCATGTCGTGGTTCCCGAATGGTTACAAAAGGCGTGATTGACCATTCGGCAACTCCTCACTGAGTTGGAATGATTTTTGACGATTGTTGCCAAACAAAACCCGCCAACTTACGTTGGCGGCTCGCCAAAACACGCCGACGGCGTTCGGGGACGGGATTTTTCGTAATTGAAGCGTACATAAATTATTAAAATGTTCTAAACATCCAATTTTGTGCCGTTTTCAGTATATTACTGCTTTATTTTTCTTTGATGTTTGTATTTTTGGAACTTTGAACTTTAACACATCCACGATATTCATCCCTTTTTTTCACTATTTTCCACTAATCATGCTCGAAACATTTGAAAATTCATTTCCAAACCGAGACTATTTGATAGAAATTATTTGCCCAGAATTTACTTCTGTCTGTCCTAAAACAGGGCAGCCAGATTTCGGAACATTGACGTTCCAATATATTCCTGACAAACTTTGCGTCGAACTGAAAAGTCTGAAACTTTATTTGCAGCAATTTCGGAATCAAGGCGTTTTTTACGAAAATCTGACAAACCAAATTTTGGATGAATTGGTGACCGCACTTTCACCACGCCGAATGACACTGATCGCCGATTTCACACCACGCGGAGGAATTTCGACCAAAATTACAGTCGAGTGGAAGAAAGTGGAAGTATGTTAATCGTACTATAAATATATTCCCATGTATTCATTTATTTTTGTAAAAAAAGTCCAAACACAGAATTGTGAAAAGAGTCCAATCACAGAATACTGTAACTATTCTGACGACGTAATTATCGTTTCAATTTATCATCCCCATTTTTATTAAGGAACATTTCATGCCGACGTTCGATGGAATTTTGTTCGCACAAAGTAGTGCAACTTTGGGAATTTACGACTGGGGGACGCTGATCGCCTATTTTGCGATGCTGCTTGGTGTCGCATGGTGGGTCGTGAGACAAAAAACAGATACATCACAAGATTATTTTCTTGCGGGCAAAAAAATGGGATGGCTCGTCATCGGAGCATCACTTTTCGCATCGAACATTGGCTCCGAACATCTCGTCGGACTTGCCGGAACAGGTGCGAGTGATGGCATGGCAATGGCTCATTATGAATTACATGCGTGGTGTCTTTTGGTTCTCGGCTGGGTCATGGTTCCATTTTACGAGCGCAGCTGCGTTTATACGATGCCAGAATTTCTCGAACGGCGTTATTGTACTGCTGCAAGATGGTTTTTGTCTCTCGTCAGTTTGATTGCATACATTTTGACAAAAATTTCTGTTACACTTTTTGCAGGCGGCATCGTTTTTAATGCTCTTTTTCCAGTTCAATTGATTGCCGGAATCGACAATTTTTGGGTCGGAGCAATTGGAATGGTCGTTTTAACAGGTTTGTACACCATTCTTGGTGGACTTCGAGCGGTTTTATTTACGGAGCTTTTTCAAACCGTCGTTCTTCTTGTCGGAGCTGCCGCCGTGCTGATCATTGGTCTCTGGCAAGTCGGTGGATGGGAAGTGCTGCGTGAAACAGTGCAGGACGCAGACCGAATTTATGGTTATAAAATCGTCGAAAATATGCCGGATGCCAAAAATGATCCTGTCTTTGTAAAAGATGAAACAGGAAAAGACATCATCATTAAACGTCCCAAAAATACGAACGACAAAAGCCGATTGTCTTACATTGCCGCCGCAGATTTGACGAAAGATGATATTGAAGATGGCCAGTTGAAACAAAAACTCGGTGAAAAACGGCTCGAAACATTGTTACAAGGAAGTAATAATTGCAACAAAAAAATAAGCGATTCGATGCCAGTCGAAGATCGAGAAAAAGCAGACCATTTTAATCTTTGGAAACCCAATTCACATCCAGCTTTTCCATGGTTCGGACTGCTTTTCGGCGCACCAATTGTCGGCCTCTGGTATTGGACAACCGATCAATACATTGTGCAGCGAACATTGTCGGCGAAAAATCAAACCGAGGCACGACGCGGCACAATCTTTGGTGCATATTTGAAGCTTGCTCCTGTATTTATATTTATCGTTCCAGGAATGATTGCTTATGGACTTGCAGTGCAAGGAAAAATTGCCGCCGATGTTTTGTATGAACCGAATCAGGCGTTTCCGATTCTCGTCAAAGAGGTGCTGCCAGTTGGTCTCAAAGGACTCGTTGTCGGTGGTCTTCTTGCCGCACTTATGAGTTCGCTCGCCTCCGTTTTCAATTCATGTTCAACTCTTTTTACGATGGATATTTACCAAAAAATTCATCCAAAATCTTCCGAACGAAATCTCGTTTTTATGGGGCGCATTGCCACCGCAGTGATTGTCATTCTTGGACTCCTTTGGATTCCGATCATTCGGCACATGCCGGGCACTTTGTATGGATATTTGCAAAGTGTGCAGGCATATATTGCACCACCTATTTTTGCGGTCTTTTTTCTGGGTGTTTTCTTCAAACGCATAAACGCTTATGGATGTATGACCGGCCTGATTGTCGGTTTTCTCCTCGGAATGTTACGACTTGCGGCGGAAATTCTCAATAATACCGGCGCAGCAGCGAATGTTTTTGTCGAAGGAAGTTTTGCTCACTGGTTTGCCACGACGAGTTTCACGTTTGTTTGCATTTATTTAACAATCGCATGTTCTGCACTGATTGTCGCCGTCAGTCTTGTTACTCCGAAACCGAAAGACGAGCAACTGATCGGATTGACTTATGCAACTTCGACACCGCAGCAACGATCTGAAACACGAGCAAGCTGGAATGCAATTGATGTCGTCCTGACATGCGGACTTATTGTCATCATTCTCGGAGTTTATATCTATTTTACAGGGTGAGATGTCAAAAACGCAGACAATGTTACAAGAACTGAAAGAAACCGTTTGTCGAGCGAATCTCGATCTGGTCAAATACGGACTTGTCCTTTTTACATGGGGAAATGTCAGTGGCATTGACCGAGATCGGAAGTTCGTCGTCATCAAACCGAGTGGTGTCGAATACGAAAATTTGCGATCTGAAATGATGGTCGTGCTTGATTTGAATGGACATGTTATTGAAGGCGATTTGCGGCCATCATCAGATACACCGACACATTTGGCGATTTATCGTGCATTTAATGAAATAGGCGGAATTGTTCACACCCACTCGACTTATGCGACTGCGTGGTCACAATCGCAGCGAGACATTCCTGCACTCGGAACGACGCACGCCGATTATTTTTGTCGGGACGTTCCATGCACTCGTTCCATGACACCGGAGGAAATCAGTGGTGATTATGAAACAGAAACAGGCAATGTCATCGTCGAATGTTTTTTGAAACAAAAACTGAATCCTCTTTTTGTTCCGGGAATTTTGGTCGCTAATCACGCCCCATTTTGTTGGGGACGCACTGTGAAAGATGCCGTTCATCATGCCGTCGTTCTCGAAGAAGTCGCAAAAATGGCGATGTTCACCGCATCATTAAATCCGAATCTTCCAATGAATCCCCACTTAATTGAAAAGCATTTCAATCGGAAACATGGCCCAAATGCGTATTATGGACAAAAATAAATAACATTGCTAATTGTAACAAAATTGGCATCAGCGGCAAAATTGACTCATAATGGAGTCGATGACGTATTGACGGACCAAATTTGTAAATGTGATGTTGTTCCGACTACAATCGAATTCGACTACAATTGAATTGCCTCAAAAATTTGCATTCACCTTAACTAAGAAAGAATAAAATGTACGAAAATAATGAAATTTGGTTTGTTACAGGCGCGCAACTTTTATATGGCGGCGACACAGTGCAGCAAGTCGATGCCCATTCAATGGCGATGGTCGAAAGTCTGAATCGAAGCGGCAAATTACCATTTCCAATCGTTTATAAAGGAACGGTCAACAGCGCATCTGAAATCACAGAAAAATTTTGTAACGCAAACAATTATTCGCATTGTGTCGGTGTTATTACATGGATGCACACCTTTTCACCCGCCAAAATGTGGATTGCCGGTCTGAAATCGTTACAAAAACCAATGCTG
Organism: Thermoguttaceae bacterium; assembly: GCA_051649005.1. Classification (GTDB taxonomy): domain Bacteria; phylum Planctomycetota; class Planctomycetia; order Pirellulales; family Thermoguttaceae; genus WRKP01. The sequence goes on from JBOFGF010000333.1 coordinate 14,013, forward strand.
CATTTGCACACACAATTTCAGCGAGAAATTCCTTGGTCTGAAATCGACATGGACTTTATGAATCTGAATCAGAGTGCGCACGGCGACCGAGAATTTGGGCACATCATGAGTCGAATGCGAAAGCCGCGAAAAGTCGTCGTCGGTTTTTGGGAAGATGCAGACGTGCAACAGAGAATCGCCATTTGGATGCGAGTGTGTGCTGCGTGGAATGATGCCAAAAAAATGCGAATTTTGCGTTTCGGTGACAACATGAATAATGTGGCAGTGACAGACGGCGACAAAGTTGAAGCCGAAATGGTCTTCAATTATCACGTCGATTATTATCCAGTTGGCGATTTAGCCGCCGTCAATGAAAAAGTTTCTGATACTGAAATTGATGATTTGATTAGAATTTATGAAACAGAATATGATTTTGCCCCGAATGCCTGTAAAACTGGAGCGCAGCACAAACAAGTTCGTGAAGCGGCGCGGATCGAAATTGCGATCAGAAAAATACTTGAAGAGACTAATGCAAAAGCATTCACGACCAATTTTAACGCACTGCATGGACTGAATCAGTTGCCTGGTCTCGCCTCACAGCGACTGATGGCAGACGGTTTTGGATTCGGCGCAGAAGGTGACTGGAAAACCGCCGCACTTCTGCGGACAATGAAAGTCATGGCACACGGTCTTTCTGGTGGAACATCATTTCTCGAAGATTATGTTTATCATTTCAAAGGAAAAGGGGCGATTTTGCAGGCGCACATGCTGGAAATCTGTCCGACAATATCATCGCAAAAACCGAAAGTGGAAGTGCATCCACTCGGAATTGGCGGAAAAGCTGCTCCTGCGCGTCTGGTTTTTACTGCAAAATCTGGTTATGGAATCGCGGCCACCATCGTTGATATGGGAAATCGTTTCAGAATGATAATGAACGAAGTCGATTGTATTGCCCCTGAATCTGATTTGCCGAAATTACCAGTTGCACGAGCATTTTGGACACCACGTCCCGACTTGAAAATAGGAGCAGCATCGTGGATTTTGGCCGGTGGAACGCATCACACTGCATTTTCTTACGATTTGACACCAGAGTATTTTGAGGATTTTTCAGAAATCGCCGATGTCGAACTTTTGAAAATCGATGCCACGACAACAATTGATTCGTTCAAAAAAGATATTAAGTTGAACGAAATTTATTATATGTTAAATCGTGCTTTGATTCGTTAAATCACCAAGAAAATAGTAAACAGAGACGTATTTGAGTTTGCTGAGTAAGTTAGTCAGAGTACTGTCGGAGTTAGGAGGCGTAAATCAAATTTCCTGATTATGCCGGATTAAGGGGCGAGTGAATTTGGAGAAAATAGAAAAATTGGTATAGCAATCAAACGTAAAATATACCACAATCCACCTATTGTCAAGCAAAACAAAGAGGTGAACTGTGGCAAAAAGAAC
>JBOFGF010000334.1:0-6242 GCA_051649005.1 Thermoguttaceae bacterium
CCAGTCTGCTAACAAGTTTTCACCACAGAGACACAGAGTTCACAGAGTGTCTTGTATTCTCCGTGTTCTCCGTGCCCTCTGTGGTAAAAAATTCCGAAGTTCACAAAACTTGTTAGTGGACTGGCAATCACGCAGACAACTATAGTCAACACTGCGAATAAAGTCACGTTTTCAAAGTCCTGAATCCAGTCGGTTTCCGGCGCGGTATAAATTCCGGTGTTCACGCACCGGCTCGAAATGCGTTGTTGTGTATAACAAGTTGTACAAACCATCAATGTGCTCCCTTCGTTCGTTTTTCCTATTTTGCCCAAATCACCGCATCGCTTCTTCTATCAAAAAATCACACACTTGCTATTAGTCATACAATTGATACAAACGGGCAAAAATTACTGTTCTTATAAAAATTTATCCCCCCGCCTCATTTCGTAAAACACATTTCTTGGTAGAATAACAGGGGAAGGCATCCGCTTATTTCGCATAATTTGCCCAATCGGTTTTCTCATCGACGCGGCAAACTTTTTCACCTTTTGAACAAAATCATTGATTGAATGGGACTTTTTATACTGCGTTTCATATTTATATTCGTTTCCTGTGGAGTCGGTTTTTCTGTGATGATCGCGGAAAAATCGATTGGATCGAATAACCCTTTTTGGCTTTTTATATCTATTCTTCTGTTTGCGCTTTGTGTAGTAGCAGGTGATATTTTTTCACCGAAAAAGCGAGTCGATTGGATTTCTTCTGTCTATTTCGGACTATTTGTGGGCATTCTTCTGACTGCGACAATTGGATTTGCCATCACTCCATTTTTGCCGGTCGATGCGAGTACTGATGTTTTGGCGACAAAAAATAATGTGCTGCTGGTTGTAGGAATCATGCTGTGTTATCTCTGCATCAGTTTTCTTATTCAGACACGCGATGATTTCAGATTCATTATTCCGTATGTTGAATTTCGCAAAAACTTGAAAGGGAGCCGCCCACTTATTTTGGACACCAGTGTAATAATTGACGGTCGTCTCGCTGATGTCATGGAAACGATGCTCGTCGATAGTCGGCTCATTATGCCGAGATTTGCGATCAGTGAACTACAGCGAATTGCTGATAGTGCGGACCGAGGACGTCGAACTCGGGGACGTCGTGGTCTGGACATTTTGAATCGTCTGCAAAACATGAAAGGAATCGACTTTCAGCTCGATGACACTGATCTTCCTGAGTTTCGCGGACAGCCAGTCGATCTGAAATTAGTCGCACTGGCCAAACATCTCGAAGGAAAATTGGTGACGAATGATTACAACCTGAATAAAGTGGCAAAAGTGCAGGGAGTTGATGTCATAAACTTAAATGACTTGGCAAATGCAATGAAGCCGATTTTTCTTCCTGGGGAGAGAATCGAAGTGGAAATTGTAAAAAATGGCGAAGAACCAGCACAAGGAATTGGATATTTGGACGATGGCACAATGGTCGTCGTCGATGGCGGACGAGACCAACTCGGAGGCCGATCCGCCGTCACTGTCACAAGTGTTTTGCAAACAAGTGCTGGACGGATGATTTTTGGGCGATTTGAAAACAGAATCAAAAAAATGGATTCGGACAACTCGGGAATGTTACAAGAAAGAACGAATCCTGAGTATCGACATAGATCAACTAGAACCACTGCGAGTGGAACCACTGTGAGTGGAACTGCTGGGAGTGGAACCACTGTGAGTGGAACTGCTGGGAGTGGAACCAATGCGAGTGGAACCACTGGGAGTGGAACTGCTGCGAGTGGAACTAATGCCAACAAAACGCCGAAACACGGGATGTCTTCCAATGTAAACATTACGAGAGTTAATTCGGGCAATGATCGTTATAAACGCCCAAGTAGCTCACAAAAAATCAAAAAAATGTAATTCCAGTGCAATTCGCCGATTCTCCATTACACACTTTGTTGAAACAGGACAGACGATATAAGGCGGAAGCATACATGTTCGTCTTTGAATCCCTCGATTATGCGCAAAAAGAGCTTCATCTTGGAAAAGATGAACCGAGCGAGCCGCTTCCTGAAAAACTGTTTGAACACGATTCCACGCATGAACTCAGAGAAGCATGGAAAAAACAAGATGAAAGTGTGCAGAAATCTCACATTTCTGGACAAGACCTTTGCTGCGCGGCACGAGATTATGCTCAAAAGAGATATGGACTCCTCGCCAAAATGGTTCTTGAATCAATTGGAATCAACAACACGGGAGACATTGGAAATATCGTGTATAATTTGATCTCAATTGGGCACATGCGAAAAACGAGCCAAGATCGCCGCGAAGATTTTGACGACGTATTCGAATTTGAGACGGCTTTTAAAAAATCGCTTCGAGATAAAACATAATACGGTTTTCTACGAAAAGGGCGAAACAAGAAAAACAACCACACGATGCTTTTGCGAATGTTTTGCAAAAGAGCATTGTCACCCTTTGTTGCAAAGAAACGTAATTTGTGTATAATGGGTTCCATTGGTTGTTGCTCTCATTTTGTTTGGTGTCGCATCTTTCAGCTCGGTTCTGATTCTGCGAATCCACCTCGATACTTGTTTTGATGCTCTGAATATGCACGATTTGACTCATTTTTCCGTTCCTTCCAACGAAAATTCACCATCCGACGAAAATTCTTCGTTGGCCGTGTCATCTTCGACCGATTTTCCACCAGAGAGTAATCTTTCAGTGGAAGTAGATGAGTCTGCAAATTCAGGCAACGATTCGACGAAATCCGAAAAGGAATCGCAGCAAGACGACAATTCGCCACAAAAAAATCAGAAATCGAAGCCGCCACAAAAACAATCGCAGCAAGAAAAAGGGATGTCGATTTGGTTTGCAATTTTTCTGATTGCTGGGATACTTCTGATGCTGTCGATGTTCCAAACGGCAAAAAATGATATTCCTTTTGAAAAAATGATGCAGTGGATCGACTTGGGACCGTCCGAAAAAAATCCTGATGCGGCGATCATTATTGAAGAAGGGACCGGCCCAACTGCTGCAACTGTCAAATACTCGAAACTCGATAATTTGATGGTCAATAACTATGAAATTCGTGGCACGGCAACTCGACAAGTTCTCAAAACGGCGAAAAAACCAGAGGAACAAAAACCAATTGATGATGTTCCAGTTGCATCAGGAAGACAGGGATTCACTAATGACGGCGGCGCACTTCAAAAACGTCTCGAAGAGAGCGGTTTTTCGTTTCGCAGCGAAGGTTATCCGAACTTTTTGCGAGAACACGGTGTCTGGCTCCTCTTTTTCGGAATTTCGATGGTGGTAATTTTTGTCATGCTGCGAAATATGGGGGGAGCAGGTGCGATGGCATTTAGTCGAAATCGTGGTCATCTCGTCGCCCAAGAAGAAATCACGATCACATTTGATGATGTGGCCGGAGTCGAAGAAGCCGTCGATGAACTCAAAGAAATCGTTGAATTTCTAAAAACGCCAGAAAAATTCCAATTACTGGGCGGTCATATTCCGCGCGGCGTTCTCCTTGTTGGCCCCCCTGGAACAGGCAAGACAATTCTGGCAAAAGCAGTGGCCGGAGAGGCCGGTGTGCCATTTTTCAGTCTTTCCGGTTCAGATTTTGTGGAGTTATATGTCGGAGTCGGAGCGGCGCGAGTTCGTGATCTTTTCGAACAAGCCGAAAAACGACATCCGTGCATCGTTTTCATCGACGAACTAGATGCTCTCGGTAAAATTCGCGGCAGTGGTGCGATGGGAGGACACGACGAACGGGATCAGACATTGAATGCGCTTCTCGTCGAAATGGACGGATTCAGCACAAATTCAGGCGTGATTGTGATGGGAGCAACAAATCGCCCCGAAATTTTGGATCCCGCTCTGCTGCGTCCTGGTCGATTTGATCGACAAGTTCTCGTTGATCGTCCCGATTTAGTCGGACGCGAAGCAATTTTGAAAGTCCATGCAAAAAATGTGAAACTCGATGAATCGATCAATCTCAAAGAAATCGCCTCGATAACATCGGGGTTCGTCGGAGCCGATTTGGCGGCACTTGTCAATGAGGCGGCACTCCTTGCTGCCCGCGCAGGGAAAGATCGAGTAACAATGGATGAATTTAAGGAAGGAGTCGAACGAGTTACCACCGGCCTGCAAAAAAAACAACGTGTGATTCGCCCCGAAGAAAAACGTCGTATTGCAATTCACGAATGTGGCCATGCACTCGTCGCTTATTTGACACCTAATTCCGATCCAGTTCACAAAGTGTCGATTATTCCGCGTGGTCTGGCTGCTCTCGGATACACATTGCAGCGACCAGACGATGATCGATATTTAATGACGAAAAATGAACTTGAAACTCGAATTCAGACATTTTTAGCAGGGACAATCGCCGAAGAAATGAAATTCGATGCGGTTTCAACCGGTGCTCAAAATGATTTGGAGCGAGCCACACACATCGCCAGATCAATGGTGATGGATTTTGGTATGAGTCGTCTCGGCAGAGCGACTTATCGAGAACACGCTCGTGATGGTTTTCTCGGCGACGGAATGTCGGTTTCCAGATTGCACAGTGAAAAGACGGCGTGGGAAATCGACCAAGAAATTCGCTCGATAATTGACACCCTTTTCGACAAAACTAGGAGTCTTCTCCATGACAAAATCACCATCTTAGATCGACTAACAGATCGACTTCTCGAAAAAGAAATCATTGAACATGATGAGCTGAAAGAAATTATTGAAGAATGCGAAGGAAAAAAAGACTCAAGTGACGAAAAATCAGAACAGGAGTGAACATCTATTTTCGCCCAATGCAAATAAAAAATTTGTTCAAATCGTATTTCTGTTCTGCCCATATATTGAAACACTTTTTGTTTTTCGGCGGGAGAAACGTCTGATTCATTGTCGTCAACAAGTAGAAAGGCTTTTATAATGTCCCATTTGCGATTTTTTTGTTGTGCCATTATCCATTTGCTTTTGGTTTATTTCATCAGTGATTTCTGTCTGGTAGATGTGCGAGCAGATGAACAAAATGAATTTCGATTCGAAGGAGCAATACAACAATACGAGAAAGCAGATGCGGTGACTCCTCCGCCAAAAGGTTGTACATTGTTTGTCGGAAGTTCCACGTTTGCTTTGTGGAAAACTATTCCGACAGATTTCAAAGAAATAGCGGGAGTGAATCGAGGATTCGGTGGATCGACGATTCCAGAAGTGAACTATGTAATTGACCGTATTATCACTCCTTTTGAACCAGCTTCTATCGTTTTTTTTTGTGGGACAAATGATATTGCACGAGGAGCTAAGTCGGGCAAAGCGTTTGCCGATTTCCAAGAATTTTTGAAACTTCTTTGGGAAAAGCGGCCTGATTGCAACGTCTTTTATATGTCGGCCACACACGCTCCTGTCCGTGAAAAATTCTGGCCCGAACAAGACAAACTAAATGATCTTATAAAAGAATTTGCAACGAAAACGAATCATCTTTATTTTATTGATGTCCGTCCTATTCTCGATGACGAAACAGGAAAGCCGAAACCAGAATTTTTCCAAGAAGATAAATTGCATTTGACAACCAAAGCACACGAAGCAATTGCCCCACTGATTCTCAAAACAGTAAAGGAAGTCACTATGACTATGACCGCCCCCGACTCAAAAGCCATGCAAGAAAAAATTGATGCCGCCGTCTCGTTTTATACACAAATTCCCAAAGAATATAATTGTGCGCAGGCAATTGCAAAAGGATTTGGACGAGACGATCTAGTTGAATCCCTGAAAGCAAGCGGCGGTGGACGCGCCCCAGATGGAATTTGTGGCGCATTGTATGCAGTGATGCTGATGACACCAGAGAACAAACACGCTGAAATCAAACAACTTTTTGAGCAGTCAGTCGGCAATATACACTGCAAAGAAATCAAAGCGGTCGAAAAAACACCTTGTCCTGAATGTGTTCGACGCGCTGCTGTTTTGTATGCAAAATTTGTTCAATAAGCCGAGTTGTTTTTGCATTCTTTGCCACACTTATTTTGTGAATGTTTGCTAGAAAATTGGGAGAAACGTAAAAGGAGCCAGAGATGGCGTATTGCCCGACGACTTCGGACCGGCGCGAGAAAAACGCACTTGACTTGCATCATTTCTTTTTGTGTGCTAAAATAATTTGATGGGAAGCATCCAGAAACCTCCACCAAAATATCGCACATGAGACGACAGTCCGAAAGCCGACAGTCTCTGACTACTGAGCCAAAACAAGGAAATATCTTCGACGTTTTCGTCAAAGAAAAA
>JBOFGF010000335.1:0-33744 GCA_051649005.1 Thermoguttaceae bacterium
AAAATAAGATTTTTCTCTCACAGAGGCGCAGAGGACACGGAGGATTTGTCGTCATTTCTCTGTGTCCTCCGTGCCCCTGTGCGAAAAAAATGAAACCGGAAAAAACATTGCACGGGAATGTTCACCACGAAATACACGATATTTTTAAAAAGCAGGTATAAAACTTTTGGGCGGGAGCCTAATATCATCATTATATTTTTGTCGATGACGATATAACCTCCGTTTTTGGGAGATAATGTGTATGCGTTCACGGAAATTGTGTGTGTTTTTCCATAAATACTGCAACAAAACCGCCGACTTACGCCGGCGGCTCGCCCAACTCGCCCAAAAAACCCGCCGACTTACGCCGGCGGCTCGCCGAAACGTCGGGAGATCGCCAAACATGAACGCGAAATTTGTATTGCAAAAAATAAAACCGTGAACGGATGCGATTCTGTTTTACAAACTAGAAACGGCGAAAGCAACTCCTTCGTTTCTAAATTTTTCTTGCAAAATGGCGGCGGCACTGTGAGCATGTTGAAAGTTGCGACACAGTCCGAAAAATGTCGTGCCACTTCCACTCATGCGAACAGCGAGACAGTCGAGTGGTTCAAACATTGCCGCGATTTCATCAAATCGTTTCCAACATTTTCTGGCAGATGATTCGAGACGATTGAATAAAAGGGGGCCAATTTCTTCTAAATTTTGGCGTTTCATTGCTTCCAGTAAGTCATCTGGTTTCCGAAAAATGCCATCGTGCAAAGACATGCAATCTTTGTAAACCGCAGAAGTGGCGAGTCCCTCATTCGGTTTGAATAATACGAAATGGAGTGGCGGCGATTGAACGGATTCGATCTGTTCGCCCCGCCCCTTTCCATGTACTGCTCCTTCGTGCAAAAAAATTGGACAGTCACTCCCGATAGATGCCGCAATTTCAGCTAATTTTTCATCGGAGATATCGAGTTGCCATCCATTTCTGGCGCACAATAAAGCCGCCGCCGCATCACTGGAACCGCCGCCCAGTCCCGCCTGCGATGGAATCTGTTTGAACAATTCGATTTTTGCTCCGGTTTTTTGGAACTGGTGATTTTTTGGAGAATTTGATGATGCCATTTCATGTTGTAAGAGCGAAATTGCTCGCAGAACGATGTTGTCCGCACCATTCGGAATATCGGGGCCTCCTCCAAAACATGAAAAAACAATTTCTGTTGTTTCAGTCGTGGTGAAAATCAATCGGTCGAAAAGTCGAATAGGCACAGCAACAGATTGCACCTCATGGAATCCGTCTCCCCTTTTTCCATAAACTTCAAAAAAAAGATTCAGCTTTGCTGGTGGATATGCTGTCCAGCTTTGCTCGTTCTGCTCGATGTACATGAGTAAAAAGCCCCTTCCACTTTCGTATTTCGAGTTGCACGAAATTATACTGTGAATCGTCATCAATTAGATGTTTAACCCGCTTTCGTAGAAAGCGGATTTGTCGTAAAACAAAGCAAATTTCTAAAAAAATTACACTAACAAAAGTATCGTTTTATGACGGTCCCGAGTATAGATTAGTGAATTATGCAATTCGGTCGACCAGTCCACCGCCGCTGCTTTGTTTTTCGGGAGATGTCAGACGTTTGTAAGTCGTTTTTCCTTGTCCGCGAGTTTCGATCAGTTCCAACATTTGTGAAAGATGAACTATTGATTTCTGAGTCATAGTCCAATTTGCCAGTGCGACGAAACGAATATCTCGGCTTCGTTTCTCTGCTTGTTTGATTTGATGGTTCATTTCGATATTTTGCGGGGCGATTTGTTCGATAAATGATCGCAAAGAATCGGACTCATATCCTTTCATTTTTGCATCTTCAAGAATCTGATTTCGTGCCATTTCCATTTCATGCAGTGCAGCCACGACTTCTTGTTCTTCCTTAGAAATGGCGATCAATTTTTCTTTGTCAGGATGTATGAGGAGTGATTGTTTCGATGTCAAAACAGCCAAAGCACGCTCTTGAACTTGCGCAAGTTGATTCAAAAAAGTGAAAATCATGTCGAGGTCGTGTTGCATCGGATTCGATTTGTAAGTAGAATTAACTAATAAGGAGCCGCGAAAAAAAATTTGAACCGCAGAAAAAATTGTAACTGCGGAAAATTTTGAACTGCGGAAAAAATTGGAACTTTTTTCTCACAAAGCCATTTTTGGGGGAATTTTTTTGAAAATTTAAATCATCTTATTTTGATGCAGTTCCTAATCACTAAAATAATAGGTTTGTCAAACAGGGATATGTTCGTGTACCAAAACAACCCCGTTTTTCAGGCACATTTATTTAAAAAATTTGGGGAGTTATTTGCGTAATTTATTTTTTGCAGTTTCTGAGTTGTGAGAATTGTGACAGAAGACAATCCGGCTTCGGAAACAGTATTCATTTTGGACAGATGCGTCAATATCAATTTTGGCAATTCAGCTCACTATTTGTCCATGAAATTCATATTTGAAGGGAGAAAATAGGAGTGCGAATCTGGCTGGAACCAATTGTCCGACTTGTCATTTTAATCCTTCTTGTTTTGGCATTGGTCACTTCCGAACTAACATTTTCTTTTTCCATTTCCCAGTTGTACTTTTCAGCGATGATTTTTCCTGAAACGTCGCCACAAGTGGAAATAGTCGAATTTTCAATTCCGTCTCATTTACGAGTGGGCGAGACTTTTGCCGCCGAGATCGCAGTAGAATCATCCATCGAAACAGAAGGCATTTTGTCTCTTTGGAAAGGAGCGGAACTTTTGCATGAAAAGCCAATTTCCATTAAAGTTGGGAAAAATCACTTTTCGTTCGATGTGGAAGCAACGAATCGAGGCAAGATCGACCTCGTGTCTGAGATTTTGGTGCAAAATGGGAAAAATCAAGATGATTTCGAAACAAAAATGGCGATGCTGCCAAGTCGAGCTGCCACTTCTATCGTTTTGGACAGACCGAAAATTCTCGTTGTGGACGAGTCGCCAGAATCAATTTTTGATTTTGTAACATCACTTCGAGAACAAGGAATCGTTGTAGAAGTGCGACATCCAAACGATTTTCCAAAACTTTTTTCGTATCTGATTGAATATGCTGCCATAATTTTTTCAGACGCACCTGCATTTTCCATTTCAGAAGAGTCAATGGAAATGATTCGTAAATACGTTTCAGAATATGGAGGTGGTTTTATGATGATCGGAAGTTTCAACTCGTTCGGTCCAGGCGGATATTTACGAACACCGATTGAAACGATACTTCCAGTCAGATGCGATTTTGAAATGGAGCGAGAAACGCCTTCTGTCGCGCTTTCTCTTTTGATTGATCGATCTGGGTCAATGGGAGGAGAAAAAATCGAGTGGGCAAAAGAGGCCGCCAAAAGTGCAGTTGCTCTTCTGACTCCACAAGATTTTGTTTCAATTATTGTTTTTGATGCAGAAAGTCATATTCTTGTTCCGATGCAGCCAGTGACTGATCAAAAGGCAATTATCGATCTGATTTCTCGCATCGAATCAGATGGGGGCACTAATTTTTATCCAGCTTTGGTGGAATGTCACGAACAACTTCGCTTGGTTTCAGCGAGAATCAAACATGCCATGTTGCTCTCAGATGGTTATACCAATCCGGGACAATCCCCGAAACAATTAGAACGCAAAATCGAAGCGATGGGAGAAGATCGTATCACATTTTCGACAATTGGCATCGGAGAAGCTGATTATCCGCTGTTACAACAATTATCGGAAACTGGGAAAGGACGATTTTATCGATGTGATGATACAAAAAAAATCCCGCAAATTTTTGTGAAAGAAACGATGCGGGCTTCTCGGAAATCAATTCGGGAAGAACCATTTCAAGTCGTACCAACGCAAAAAAATGATCGAAAATCAAACGTGTTACATGGAATTAACATCGACAAATCGCCACTTTTACTGGGATTTGTTGCCTCTGGAAAAAAACCGACAAGTGACGTTATTTTAGTAACAGAAACAGGAGAGCCAATTCTCGTTTTGTGGCGATTTGGACTCGGTGTCGTCGCCGCTTTTCTCTCTGATGCAAAAAACGACTGGGGAGCTGAATGGATTCAGTGGTCCGAATATAGAAGATTTTGGACACAACTCGTGCGAGAAATTATGCGGAGTCCGGTTCCACAAAACGCTGCAATGAAAATTGAGGAAATCGGTGATTCATTCATTGTGTCAGTCGATTTGATCGATGAAAATGGTCAATTTGTGAATGATGCAATTGGAGAGCTATCTGTTACAAAAATAGATTACTTGGCTGCAACGAAAACAAAATCTGCTGAAATGACGCAGCTGAAAATGGCTTTTGATCAGACCGGCCCGGGACGATATGAAATCGAAATAGAAAAAATGAATGTGAAACGAATTGACATTCGTTTTGTGGACAAAAATAAAAAACCACTTGCAGAATTTGTGCAGAGCGTCCATCCAAAACATGAAAATTGGATCGATAAGAAACGTATTGTTTCCGTGAGTTTTTTTTGTTTGGTTGCCGCCGCTGTTATGTACTTATTCGATATTTATTTGCGAAGATTTCATCTGCCATTAAATAGAACGAATATGAAAAGGAACGTCTAATGAGCTGTGCCAAAATAAGATTTCAAATTGTAACAAAAAATGATTTACTATTCATTGAATCCACTTCGTTTAAGAATCCAATAAGTCAGATATCCGACTACAACGAGTCCAAGTCCGAAAAGAGTATATGCGGCGGGCCAGTTGATATAATCTTGTGTGAATGTCGTGTATTCTGACATTCCAAAAACGCCGGCAATCACATTCAATGGCAAAAAAACTATCGACAAAATGGTTAATTGCTTCATTAAAATGTTTAGATTATTGGCGACAATTGATGCGCGTGCATCGTTCATACTCGCAATAATCACTGAATAGATTTCCGCCTGTTTGTAACACTGCGAATTATCGACACTCAAGTCTTCCAAAGACTCGTTCAATTCGGTCGAAAACCCGATTTTGGCTGCATTCATGCGGACTTTGTCGATCAGAACGCCATTCGACGAAATCGCACTGAGATAATAGGTCATACTTTGTCCCAAACGGAACAAATGTATTAAATGCTGATTACTCATTGATGTTTCGATTTTCTTTTCCAATTCATCGACGATCATACTAATTGCACGAATATGTCCCAAAAACTGTGTAATTGATCGTGCCATGAGACGAATCAGAAGTTCTTGAAGTCCTCCGGTTAAATGCGACACATCTTTTCCCGAATTGAAAATCGAAATGTCATCACTCATGACGGCGATGAGTCGATCTTTGAAAAGATAAAAACCAATTGACGAGACACGAAACAAGAGGTCTCCCGCCCCACAACAGCCGCGTGGTCTTTTGAAAATAATGGCGATGTGACTTGGTTCAAATTCGACACGAGACAATTCGTCGGGATCGAGAGCACTGCTGAGTGTGTGCTCATCGAGATTTAACTCACCAACCAAATACATGCGCTCCGTTTCTGTCGGTGCCACGAAAACTTGAATGTTTGAGTTTTCATTGTCTGTTGGAACGAGACGTTCATCTATTATTTCGTAATTTTTTCGCACAATAAGTATGGATGCAGGAGACTGGAGACTTATTATTTTATGACACGTCTAATAATTCATTTTTCTAAAACGCAGACTCTGTAATTTGCCGAGTTTTTGTGTTCAAAATTTGGCAATCGGTGAATAAATAGATGTGCCCTTTATTATTTTACAGTTTACAAGTAATATCGATTTCGTTTATGATTTTATATTAGTATCTTTTTTATTTGGTTTCCAAATCATGGCACCGAGAGATCGAATCACGCCCGAAAGCTCCGATGGCATTTTCTGGCCAGAAGAATCAGGCTTGTTTTTTTCATTGTGAAAATGCGATTCTGATGTGTGGGAATTGTTCGCACTACTTTCATCAGAAGAACGAGCGGGAACAAGTCGCCGTCCAAGTTGTCTCGATTCGCGTGTTGGTGTCATTCCGAAATGAGGTTCTTTTTGAAGCGGATGATCTGGTTCGGAATCCGATTGGAATGCGGCGGCGGAGTCATTTCGGCGAAGTTCCAAACGACGTGATGTGTTTTTATCGGACAATACTGATTCTGATTGCTTCGCATGTGACAACTGCGCATGTGACAACTGTGCATGCGGCGATGATCCGGCTTCTTCCCATTCCTCACTATCTGGATAATGAGGATGATGCACACGTTCTTTTTGAACGTCCCTGTCTTCTAATGTGGATCGCTTGGAATGTGATGCCTTTTTCGTCTGCAATTCAAAAGCATCACTGCGATGACTTTCAGCAGCAGCAGAAAAGCGTGTGATCGCAGAATTAAGCGAATGTTGTGAAAAGTCAATTTGTTCCTGCTTTCCGAAATACACTTTTTGAGCTTCTGGATTGCTTAAAACTTCTGATGGTGTTCCATGACAAAGCACTCGGCCGGCCTGAATTACATAGCTCCGCTCCGTAATTTTCAAGGTATCTTGAACAGAGTGGTCGGTAATAAGAATGGCGATTCCTTCGGATGCCAATTGGCGAATAATATCCTGAACAGCGGCCACAGTAATCGGATCAACTGCGGCAAACGGCTCGTCCAAAAGAATGATTTTGGGATTAGAAACAAGAGAACGAGCAATTTCGAGCCGCCGTCGTTCACCGCCGGAAAGCCCCCCGCCATAATTTTTTCGTAATTTTGTCAGCTGTAATTTTTCAAGAAGCTCATTACATCGCTTTTTTCGTTCAGCCCGCTTCATTCCAAGCATTTCCATGACCGATAAAAGATTATTTTGAACGGTCAATTTCTGAAACACACTTTTATCCTGCGGAAGATATCCCATTCCACCTTCCCTGCTCCGTCGATACATCGGCCAATTAGTAACATCGTGCGCTCCCAAATATACGGTGCCACCATTTGTACTAATCAATCCACATGCCATTCGAAAACTGGTCGTTTTTCCTGCGCCATTTGGACCGAGTAATCCGACAATTTCACCGCGTCTGACATCAAAACTGACACCATCGACAACACGGCGTTTGCCATAAATTTTAACCAGTCCCTCAACTTTCAAGATGAGAGGACGAGTGGTATTTTTGTCAAGAAACATCGGATGTGGAAAAAAAGTTCGATATTCGTTTAGTTCAAAAGACAAAACGAAAAAGTATACTGCAAACGGCACAAAATTGAATGTTTTGCCTGCTGGATGTTTATCCAGTCTTCATCGAAAGCAGTAGTTTCGTTCAGCGACCCGCCGATGTTAATCGGCGGGTGAATTGAACAAAATTACCGCAGTAAAAAGGGGCATTCTGTCTCCGTTTGCAATATGTCACCAAGCACACAAATACAATTCAATTCTATCATTTTACACAAAATAATGCAATGGGAACAAATGTATTTTGTTTTGACGGATGATGAGATTACTACAAAATCGCTGTGTGTTTTGATGAATGATGAGATTACCACAAAATCGCTGTGTGTTTTGACGAGTTTTGGCGAGTATTGACGAAATTCGACGTGTTTTGAAAAATAACAAAAAAAAACACCGCAGAATCAAAAAGATTCGGCGGTGATAAAAAATACGAAACTGACAAAACCATCAGACACCATTCGACTGAATGATATCAAAAACCCTGAATAGCTGAAAAATATCGGACACGGTCGGTGATTCTCAAGTGGGACGACACCGACTTGCCTGTCATAGTAATCAATTAAACCAGTTCTTTTTTCGACCCGATCAGTGTTCTAAGCCGTTCAGCTAAGAGAGACGAGTCAAATGGTTTCTTAAATGTTTCGTTAATATGGGAACGATCAAAACTCATAGCACTCCCATCATCTGGCAGCAGTGCGATCAGAATGACATCTGAAAACTCACCATTTCGACGCAAATTTTGACAAATCTGCACCGATTCCATTTTGCCGATAGAAAAATCGACAATAATACAGTCAGGGTGGAAACTCTCCGCTTGTATTCCGGCATCGAATCCACTTGCCGCGACAGCGACACGGAACGATTTCTCCAACGGCAATTCCCGCTTCAAACTTTCGACGAGAACTTGGTCCTGTGCGACGAGGAGAATCTTTGCGAGAGTCTCATCTTCGAGATCGCCCAGTGGCATCCCATGTTCTTTCAAAAACTTGATTAGGAATTCGCGGGGAATCCGGCGGTCTTGCGACCCAGGAATACGATATCCTTTAAGCCGACCGGAATCAAACCACTTACTGACAGTGCGTGGGGCCACCTTACAAATTTTGGCGACCTGTCCTGTTGTAAAAACCTTCATTGCAGGCTCTCCGATATTTCTGTTTGCTTGTCTAATTGTTCTTGGCGACTCTCCTTATTCGCCATGAACGAAAACTGCCCTTTTACTCTTTTCACCAGCTCGGATATCCGTCTCCAAAAGGTGAATGAATCCTGGGTCAGGGCTACAACGTTTGCTTCTGCTCGTGTCGGAAAGGACCAACACGTTTCAGGGTTTCATGTTTGCCGACTGGGTCCCTCCAATCGGCTCTTTTGGCATTATCGGCACTCTCGTCTGCGTGTAATGAGGAATAATCCGAAAACGAAACAGAATTCCTTATTTTACGAGACAAAAATCCTAAATTTGTTTGTACGATCCGTGTCCAAACAAATGACCAACGCGACAAAATTAGAATTTATTTCTTTCAATCAAGCGACCGGTGCTTCTCGGTTTTGCTGCAAAAACTTACCAAACACATCGAGTGTAAATGGCATTTTGCAGATAATCCTCACATTCCTGTACTTCACAAGGAAGAAGCTCCATCATTTGCAAGAAACGACACTAATCCCGTCAAACATATTCATCGGCGTAATCGGTTCTAAGACTTTAGAGAGAAAAACCGATTATTCGTGGAATGGCGAATCTACTGTTGATAATGTATGTACACAGTCATTGATTAGACGTTTTTCGCTCAACTTTGCCATGGACGAGTGCGATTGAGCGGACTTTTTAAGATATTAACGCAAATGTTCACGTCATCGACGATTTGAAAATCGTACATTCCGACGCACAGGAAATCGGCCCCTGATTCAAGAGCAAAACGAAAACCATCTTCTGGTTTGATCGCTCCTGCTCCGAGAATTTTGAAAGCTATCCAGGGTTCTGGCTGGTCGTTCATGAATGCTTTTGTTTCTTCGGGGTCTCTGCAAAAAACATTGTCATGTTCTTCGGTTGTTGCCCGCGCAGACCAGTATTTCAGATGATGAAAAGTTTTCATCCAGTAATCAGGTCGAATTCCTTCATTGACGCAGGCTTTGAATGTTTCGATGCGATGTGCGGCCAAACCGACAGGAAGTCCATTTTCTCGCACCAAATCAATTCCAGCGCGAATGGTGTCAAAGTCTTTTTCACGAACCAGCCGGTCAGTCACTTCGCCTTGAATGACGCATGACACCGCTTCATAATCGATTGATTTTTGTAAGTTTTTCAAAACTTCTTCGCGTGTTTTTCCGCTGCAATTGGTCATAAATTGCAAAGTGCCATCATGTTTTTCCCAGTAATCCTTTATTACATCGCACAATCTGGGATTCATGAGAAAAGTGTTTATACCACATGCTTCGGCCAATTTGAAAGTGGCAATCACTTTTTCGCGGGTGTGATATGCCAGAACGAGATCGGAAACATACAACAAATCTCGTGCATGTGCGAATCCGCTGATCAAATTTCCACCGAGAATAATGCGACTGAGTTTAACATCTCCCATTTTTGCCATGGGAATTTTCTCTTTCAAGTCGGCGAGTTTTCCCCAGTTTGTGTGGATTCGAGACGCACCTGAAATGCCATCGACTTTGGTGTCGTTTGTCGCATCAGTTTCAGTGGCGGTTTCTCCCTCCATTTCGCGTGAAAGGATTTTTTCTTCGTTGCTAAAAGCAGTTAAACCAGCACCTCCGATTAGTAGCGATGCGAGTACGTTCCGGCGCGATGTTTTTTCAGACATAGTTTTAAGAGTATCATTAGTCGTGGGTTATTCTGGGAAAAAACGATTTTTCAAAAGAGCCAATTTGTCTCATATTGGCTCGGATCGGCACCGAGATGCCTAAATCCGCGTTCAGTCAAGCAGCGGCCGCGCGGCGTGCGAACGAGCAGCTCACTTCTGAGCATGAAAGGTTCCACCTCGTCGATCAACGTGTCGGGTGCGACGTTCATTGTGTGTGCGACAGACTCGATTCCGACAGGTCCTCCTCGAAAAGCGCGCAAAAGCGTTTCGAGAAAGCGTCGGTCTTGTGTGTCGAGTCCAAGAGAGTCAATTCCCTGCATTTCAAGTGCTTCGATGGCAATTGAGTGTGAAATGATTCCGCCTGCGCGTGCATCGGCGAAGTCACGAACCCATCGCAGTCGATTGTTTGCCAGTCGAGGAGTGCCTCGACTGCGGGAAGCAATTTCGTGCGCCGCGGCATCATCCATTTTAGCATTCAGTTTTGTTGCACTGCGCCGCACTATTCTCGAAAGTTCATCAACTGTGTAAAAATCGAGATGTTCCCGCATTTGAAATCGGTCTCGAAGCGGAGCCGAAATGAGGCCGGTGCGAGTCGTCGCCCCAATCAGAGTAAATGGTTTGAGCTGAATATTCATAGTACGAGCACTGACACCTTCTCCCAAAGTCAAGTCGATCCGAAAATCTTCCATTGCTGGATAAATAAATTCTTCGACCGATTTTTGCATACGATGAATTTCATCAATGAAAAGGACGGACCCTTCCTCGGCGTTTGTCAAATATGGAATCACGTCTTTGGGAGCTTTTAGTGTCGCTCCATTTCCTATTTGCATTTGAACGCCGAGTTCGCGTGGAATACATGTGGCAAACGTGGTTTTTCCGAGTCCGGGCGGGCCATCAAAGAGGATGTGGCCGAGTGGTTCGCGGCGTTTTCGAGCTGCCTGAATTGAGATTTCGAGTCGAGCAAAGACATCTCGTTGCCCGATCATTTCGTCCATTCGCTGTGGACGCAGGACACGGTCTTCTTCTGGGGCGAGATCACGTTGAAACGCAGATGGCGAGCCAGATGCCGAGTCTATTTGCTGATTCGCCTCCGGTTCTTGCTGTGGACCAAAAATTGCTTCGCGTGCCATCTACTCTCGTCCTGTCATAATCAAAACCTTCAGTCAAAACATTAGACTTGTTCGAAAACGCCGGAATTTGCTGTTTCTTAGCATTTCTAATTAGGATTATATCACAAGAAGTATGCCAGTGCCAGTGACCCCCAAACACGGAGATTTCAATGTGCAAGATGTCGAACGAACAGGGAAGTAATTTCATATTCGCATCCGATTTTTGGGCACCTCTATTTATTTGCCAATTGCCAAATTTGAATGCAAAAAAACCGTAAATTACGGAGTCTGCGTTTTTGAAAAATGAATTATTAGAGGTGCCCAACAAACCCGCCAACTTACGTTGGCGGCTCGCCAAATATGGATCACCAAATACGGATCACCAAATACGGCTCGCCAAATACGGCTCGCCAAATACGGATCACCAAACGCGAACGCGAATTTTGCATTGCAAAAAATCTAAAACCGTGCATGGATACAAATTTTTCAGATCGTATTCA
This sequence comes from Thermoguttaceae bacterium, assembly GCA_051649005.1. Taxonomy (GTDB): domain Bacteria; phylum Planctomycetota; class Planctomycetia; order Pirellulales; family Thermoguttaceae; genus WRKP01. Next base: position 11,544 of record JBOFGF010000335.1, read on the forward strand.
ATTTCAACATGATGTGGTATACTTCTTGCTGTGAATTTGTGCTAGTTTTGGTGTTCTTTTGAGAAAAAGTGGATGTTTTGTTTTATGCTAAAAGCAGTCGCCTTTGATATGGATGGTCTGATGTTTGATACAGAATCTGTTTATTGGAAAGCGGCATCTGCTCTTTTGGAGCGGCGCGGCGAAAAATACACAGACGAGCTAAGTCGTGAAATCATGGGACGGCCGCCGGAATATTGCTTTCGACATTTCAAGCAAACATTTGCACTTCCAGAAACGTGGCAGGAACTTCAAAAAGAGTCCGAAGATTTATTTTTGGCGTTTCTACAAGAAGGTTATTCGACAATGCCGGGTCTATTTGAGCTTTTGGAATTTCTCGAATCACGACAAATTCCGAAAGGAATTTGCACCAGCAGTGCCAGTCGTGTTGTTTCCGAAGTTCTGCGTGGATACCAACTCGAACGGCGTTTTCAATTTGTATTGACATCGGAAAGTATCAAACGCGGTGGAAAACCTGATCCAGAAATTTATTTACTTGCAGCGGAACATTTTAATTTGGAACCGCATGAAATGCTGGTTTTAGAAGACAGTGTGGCTGGAATCCGGTCTGCTGATGCAGCAGGCGCGTTTCCTGTTCTTTTGATGTCATCACACAACAAAGTGGGGGATTTTTCATTGGCTCGAAAGTGTGTCCACCGACTCGATGATATTGAAATTTTATCGATGTTCTAACTTTTCCGATGATTTAGAACGGTTTCTGTTTTTACAGATCAATAACTCGTTCCATTTCTCCCATATCAGGGGCGACAACTTTTTCTGGCGCAGCTTTTAGTGATCCAGGAATGTCTTGATATGTGTTGTTTCGTCCTGTTTTTTTTGCGAATGTCATTGTTTTTTCGAGAACAGCCAGAACATCTTGCCATGTTTGTGTCGGCAGTGCTTCTGTCACAACACATGTTACATTTACTTGCAGGCGATCCACTTGCTCATATCGATAATAAGTTTTGGCCGCATCTTGTCGGATGCGTTCGATGTCAGAAAGAGTTTTTTGTGGTCCAGCATTTAGTGTTGCCACGAGAAAACAATTTCCAGCGTAAATTCCGACCAAATCTGTGTTGGTAAATTTGTCTTCGAGTTGCATTCCGAAATTTTTGATTATTTTATCGCAAACAAGAATTCCATATTCTTCATTTATTTCACCAAATCGCACAAAATCAATGAGAGCAAATGTAATGTTTCTCTTTTGATTCCGTTTTTGTTTCCACCATTCAATCAATATGGATTCGACTCCGATTCGTCCACGAATTCCTGAATTTTCATCGATAAATAACTGGTGCGGAACAGTTTCCAAAAGGTTTTCATAAATGACAATTTTCATGAACGTCCGTTCCTGTAAATCACGAAGCCGATGTCTGGCATATCTCAAACTTGAGAGTTCTTTCAGAATACGTTTTGCACCACGTTCTGGGTCGTCCAAAGAAAAGAGTTGATCGATATTACTTAGTGTTGTTTCAATTTGCGCAGATTGCTCCATGTTTGCATAATCAATTTCTTCGGCTAAATACTTTAATTCTCCAAATTCGTCGAGACGTAAAAGCATTTGTTTTGTAATAGCAGCCTGCGATTCGAGATAGTTACAACAATCATCTTTTAATTCTTGTAGAAATTCTCTGACTTGTGCGATGGACAGATTTCCTTCACTGCATCGAATTCTCCAGTCGAGATTTGCGGCAAATTTTCCGCTTTTCATCATGACTACATTTAGATTTAGCAGTGACGTTTCCACACGTTTTTCATTGACGAGCCACACTTCAGTTCCCTGTGTCGCAAGAACCGAGAGCAATTCTTCGTCAAAGATTTCTTGCATCGGCACCAAATTTGAAATTTCATCGGTGTCATCGGCGATGAGGTCACCGATGTCGGTTCTGGCCAAAGAACTCATAACTTCGTCAAACGATTCATCATCGGAAACTGTCGCTGCTTTATTAGATTCCGAATCATTGTTTTCTTCCGACTCATCTTCGAGCCCTTTTTTAGAACGGAATTGTTGAATAGTATTGATCAATCGAATGGCGAACCCCTGCAATATAAAAAATGAGTTTCGCAGTAAATTAAATGAGATTTTATATTGCTTGAAAAATTTGGAGCAGTTTTGCAATCTGCTTATCAGATTAGGTCGGAGTTTCTCCCAGTTTTTTGGCCCATATCCCAAAACGGTGGCCGCGACCAGTCCGGCAATCACATTGGTCACGGCAATGAATGACAGGCAGATGAGTGATAGAAAAAACCACATAATCAATCAAGTTTATCGCCGAACATGCGCGGCGGAAATGTACAATGATTTCGTCGAAAAAACGAGGCAAACTAAACACGATGCCGACCAAAATTCGCCTCGTTTAATGAAGGATTCACGAAATTTCGGGGTGGTTTGGAAGCTCCGGCAAACGAAAACAACTCACGATTTTGCCATTCTTACTTATTATACTTTCGAAAGTCCCGATTTTTGATGGCGAGGAACTGGCGAAATTTTACGAAAAACAATTATTCCCATTCGGCAAATGAGTTGCCAACTTTTATAGTATACAAATTTTTGGCCGCCTCGAATTGAACACGGTCAAAGTCAATTTTTTTGACAAAACAGCGAACGCCGCCGAGCCGAAACATCTCTCCTTCAAAGAGTTTGTATCGTTTTCCTTCGGTTCGCACATCTATCCATACTTGTTGTTTGCCTTCGACATCGACGACTGTATAAACGTAACAAAACGGAGCATGGTCAAAATTTTCGGCGGGTGGTTCAACAGCTGTGGTTTGTGGCAATTCAGGACGAGGAGGCGAATATGCAGCAAAAAAATTGCGAGAAATGATTCGATCCAGCTGCTCTTTTTCTTGGTCGGAGGAGAGTGTCCAATTTTCAGGAAGCGGCGGAAGACTTTTCGACGTTTTCGATTGCGGAAGCGAAAGTGCTTCGATTGTCATGGCCACATCTAATTCACCGGAGTTTCGCGTCGGAGTGGGCGAAACACGCCGAATCAAATGCAGATAATGTGATTTATGAAAACGCTGCAAAAATTCAGTCAGCTGAGCGAGAGTTCCTTTGCCCGAAAAAGTGAAAGTGTATTTGGTGTATTGATTTCCCTTTCCGCCGGGTGCTTTCACGCTGGAAATCGTTCCTGGATCAATTTTTCGTTCGCGGATTCCTGCCGATTCGGCGAGGTCCATGAGCCAATTTTGATACAAAGACTTCGACAACGAATCTTCTCCTGGAAGAGACCGGGCAGCTAAATCAGCGAGGCGTTTTTGGATTGTTTTTTGCTGTTCCAAATTACGTTCTAATTTTTCGATTTCCGCAAGTTGCCCCTTCTTTTTCATTTGTAATGCAGTCGCATCACCTCCAAAGAGATAATAAAGCATCGGAAGAACTATGACAACAAAAAGAATCGCAGCAACACCAAGCAGAAACTTTTCTCGCTTTTCTGGCGATGTAACATTGAAAAAATCATTCATTGCATCACCTCTTCTGCCGTGTTTGATTTGCGATCTCGTTCTTGTAACATATCTTCTTCGTGCATTTTCAGTTCATCATCCGAAACGAGTGATTCCTGTCTGCTGGGTTCATTGAAATTGTCGGACGAGACATGATTTTCGGTGCTATTATCATTTGGAGTTGCATTGTCTCTGGAAATGTCTGGAAGCGGAGCAGAAACTGAGCCGGTTTGTAATGAAGTTGAAACATTTTCTGGCGGAGATGGATTTGATGAAGCCGGTGAGATTGGAATTTGAGTCGATTCGACTGGGATTTTTTCAGGGACGACGAGTGCGGCCGCTTCTTCAGAAAGTGCAATTACCAAGTGATAACGAAATCCATAAAATGGGTCAGATCGGTCTTCTCCCTTTGGTCCCGTTTTGAGTTCATGCAGTTCGTCTCGCAGATTCTTGTCCATTGGTGCGACACCAGAAGAATTTTTGAGAAGTGCTTCGAGCGACAATGAGCCACGATTATTTGCAGAAAGAGTGAGTCGCTTCAAAACCATTTCTTCTGCACTGGGAACGCGCTGACTGAGCCAATCAAGTTGGTCAAACCAATTGACTTGATCGACGAGCCATTTGTCAATTTCATTGAGTTGAGTCCGCTGTTCAGCAAGAATTGCCGCCGATTCTTTCAGCGTTTTGAGCTTATTTCCAAGAAAGCGAACGTCCTCGGTCAATGTCATTTGTGAGTAGAAACCGAATCCGAGAAGAAAAGCGAGAAGAAGGAAACAACATGCCAATACTGCGGTGACCAAATTCCGTTTTCCGACAGACACAGGACGCTTTTTCGGATTGCAAAAATCGATTTCACACACTTTTTCTTGCGTCGTTTGAACAATTCCGCCGATCAGACATCCCCATCGTTCTGGATTTGCGGCGAGCGATTTTTGCAAATTGGGGGCACATTGAACCAATTGCCAGGGATCAAAAATTTTGACCGGCAATGAAATCGTCTTCGACACATTTTGTGCAAGTTCACTGAAATCGGTGCCGCCTCCACAAAAGACGATTTCGTTTATTGCGACTCCCTGAATTTCATTGCGGGCCGCAATTTGTGTGCGTTTTATTTCACTTAGTAGATGCGCGACAAAATCCGGCGAATTGACATGAACAGGGCAAACGATTTTTGGAGACCGCATGAATACAGGTTCTCCTTGTAATAGGACAACTTGTGAGAGTTCATGCGAGTCAAATTCGATGAGGAGTGAATCTTGATTTGGCTGAAATTGCGGTGAACGTCGCCAGAGAGATGCAACAACACATGGACGCAAAAGAATATGACGGAGTTTGAGCTGCAACTGACCGCAAAATTGTTCCATATACGAGAATGTGTTTTCTCGAATAGTCGCCGCCAAAACGTGTTTTGGAGAATCTCCAACTGCGTGGGCAGACTGGGATAATTTTACCACTTCGGGACTCAGGACAGGAAAGAGCGTGCTCCTAGAAACATGATCTAGTTTGTTTGTAACAAAAAAATCAATTGGAGATGCCGCTTCATAATGATTAAATTCGCGTGGTGCCTGAAATCGAACCAAGTCAGGAAGTTCGTCTGTTGGAACAGGCGGAAAAAACATGGCACGAACTTCCATGTCGGAGCGTCCGAGAATCACAGTGGCATCTGAACCAGCGATTCGATGCGACTGAATGAATTGGAGCAGAGAGTCAGGAGGATTTCCCGTAAAAGGAGCGACATCGGAAAAAAATGCCGCTTCTTGAAAGACGATGTGTCCACGTTCTGTTTTGGCTACTAAAAGAGCGAGACCATCATTTTTCCATGTAAGTGCGATGTGATGCGACATAGACATTTAGTCCAAATTCTCTGAAACCGGATTCCACTGAAAAATGAACGATTGTAATGAGTGAGATTTGTATAAATAAGCACTTGTACTCATTATACCTCGAAATATAAAAATAAACAAGTATATCTCGAATGGTCGCAACATAATTGCCAGTCCGCCAACAATTTTGCGATTTTGATGAAATTAGCAAAATAGAAGCCGGAAAGGAGGTGCGAAGCACCGCATTGACGGTTTGTTTTTCGCACAGAGGCACGGAGGACACAGAGAAGCGGGAACAAATCCTCCGTGAACCCTGCGCCTCCGTGTGAGAGAAAAAAATTCCAGCCATTCAATAACAGCCGGAAAGGAGGTGCGAAGCACCGCATTGACGGTTTATTTTTCGCACAGAGGCACGGAGGACACGGAGAAGCGGGAACAAATCCTCCGTGAACACTGCGCCTCCGTGCGAGAAAAAAATTCCAACCATTCAATAACAGCCGGAAAGGAGGTGCGAAGCACCGCATTGACGGTTTATTTTTCGCACAGAGGCACGGAGGACACGGAGAAGCGGAAACAAATCCTCCGTGAACCCTGTGCCTCCGTGAGAGAAAAAAATTCCAACCATTCAATAACAGCCGGAAAGGAGGTGCGAAGCACCGCATTGACGGTTTATTTTCCGCACAGAGGCACGGAGGACACGGAGAAGCGGAAACAAATCCTCCGTGAACCCTGCGTCTCCGTGAGAGAAAAAAATTCCAGCCGTTCAATAGAAGCCGGTTTATTTTTCGCACAGAGGCACGGAGGACACAGAGAAGCGGAAACAAATCCTCCGTGAACCCTGCGCCTCCGTGAGAGAAAAAATTCCAGCCGTTCAATAGAAGCCGGAAATGGCATTTCCCGAATCCCGTCGGCGTTCAATATCGGTGACCATTATTCAACTCCGACGGAGTTGTGTCGTGTGTTTGTGTTGGCAATTCGTTTCTACCATTATTGAACACCGCTGGTGTTCGGGAACATGGAACGCTCTGGTTTTGGAAACGAACGCCGATGGGGACGGAGTTTGTGAGATACGATTTTTTACCGTTCTAAGACTCCTTCGGAGTCAAGAATGGGCGGCATTTTATTTCGACCCGTTTTCACAAAACTTTTCAGTGAACTGTGTCAAAAAGACGAATTTGCAGTTGTCCCTTGACAGGCTCGATTGATTTGCGACAATGGAAGTTGGTTCGTTCGATTTCCATGAAATGTAGATTAACCAGCCAAACCAAGCGAGCTAAACAATACTTTTTCCAATTGCAAAAAAATGCCGATAGAAAATGAATGGAACAACCGTGCTGAACAAATTCGTCTGCGACTGACTCAACTGAAAGACTCTCTTTGACTACTCAGCAAAAATTGCAGATGTCAAAGAAATCGAAGAAGAAATGACCAGTGTGAATTTTTGGGATGACCAAGAAAAAGCACAAAGTGTCGTCGGACGTATTCGCTCTCTGAAAACGCTTTTGAAGCCATTTGACGAGATGATCGGCGATTTGGCCGATCTCGATCTTCTCATCGAAATGGGCGAGGAAGATGCCGAGCTATGCGCCGAAATTCCAGAAAAACTTGATTCGATGGAGGTTCGACTCGAAAATTTGGAGACGCAGGCTCTTTTGAATGGCCCGTATGACGCAAATCCCGCCATTTTTACGATCAATGCCAGAGATGGTGGAACCGATGCAAATGACTGGGCGGAAATGCTTTTGCGAATGTATTCACTTTGGGCCAAGTCAAATGGATACGAAGTCGAGCTGATTGATCGGCAAGATAATGAAGAGGCGGGCATCAACAGTGCGAGTTTTGTCGTGCGTGGTCCAATGTCTTATGGATATTTGAAAGGAGAGGCGGGAATTCATCGTCTTGTCCGAATCAGCCCATTTAATGCCGAAGGAAAACGTCAAACAAGTTTTGCGGCGGTCGATGTAACACCCGAAATTGACGATTCGATAAATGTCGATATTCGTGAAGAAGATGTCCGCGAAGACACATATCGAGCAAGTGGCGCAGGTGGTCAGCATGTCAATAAAACGTCGAGTGCAATTCGTTTGACGCACATTCCGACAAATACTGTCGTTCAATGTCAAAATGAACGCAGCCAGCACAAAAATCGTGCATTGGCGTGGAAAATGCTGCGAGCGAAAATGATTCGTGTCGAAGAAGAAAAACGCGAAATGGCACTTGCCGAAAAGTACAAAAACATGGCGAAAGTCGGTTTTGGTTCTCAGATTCGCAACTATTTTTTGCATCCCGACCAACGTGTGAAAGACGCACGCACCGGCTTCCAAATGGGAAATTTTCATCATGTGCTGGACGGCGACATACAAGGTTTTTTGGAGTCGTTTCTTCGTTGGCGCGTCAAAGAAGATTGATTTTATGTATTTGTTTGCCATATTTTTGACAGCTGTCAGAGGGAACATTTAAACACAATGAATCTTATTTCACCTTTTTTCGTCTTGATTTTGATTATCGTCGCATCATTTGTTTTTGCGACAGAGGATGCGGACGACAATTTCGTCGAGTTGGTAATTAAGCCATCCGATGCTGCTGTTGTTAATCCAGGAAAAGGTTGGATATTATACGGACGCGCCGACTGGCATCCGCAGGAACTCGTTGATCTGGCAATGACGGGATATGAGCGGTTTTCGTGGGGAGACCTCGAACCAGAAGAAGGTGTATTCCGCTGGGAACTTATCGACAATTTTTTGAAAACGTGGACAGATCGCGGCAAACAAAGCGCATTTGGTGTTATGTGTGCTAATTCGCACAGTAAAAACTTCTGGACGACACCAGAGTGGGTTTTTGATGCCGGTGCCAAATACAGCCGATTTGACTTGAGTGATCCGAAAATGGCGACGACAGGAACGCCCGGCACAAAACTCGTTCCTGTTTTCAACGATCCGGTTTTCATGGAGAAACTGGAAAAATTCATTGCAGCACTTGCCGCCAGATACGACGGAAATCCCGGAATCGCTTTTATCGACATTCGTTCCTATGGAAACTGGGGCGAAGGGCACATGTATCCATTCAAAAAAGATGAGATTACACCGGAAGAATATCAGGAACATGTCCGCATTCACCGAGAGGCGTTCAAAAAAACGCTCCTCGTTCTTCCGGTCGGGAGCAAAGAGAGCACTCATTTCATTCCAGTTTTCAAGTGGGCAATTGAAAATGGTGTTTCACTTCGCCGAGACGGAATTTGTGGAAACAGCGATGGCAAGGAACTCATTGTTTGTGACGACAAAATGCCATCGGTCTTTGAACTATTTGCCGATTACAAAATGCTCCGCGATCTTGGTTGGTGGGAAGGCATCAAAGATAAAAATGGATATGGTTATACTCTTGTCGAATGTGTCGAAAACGGCAAACCAACTTGGTGTGATTTGAGTCGGGGCGGAAAATCAGGAGCCGAACTTCTCGCAGATGCCCCGGACTTGGTACGAAAATTGAATAATCGTTTGGGATATCATCTTGTTATAGAAAGCGTGAAATTTCCCAAGCAAATAACATCGGATACTGAATTTCCAGTTTGGGTTAATTGGCTAAATTCAGGTGTCGCGCCAATGTATGTGCCAGCGAAAGTATCTTTTGCGCTCCTGGACGAGAACAAAATCCCTGTTGCTGTGACGAATGCGACGAACGTCAATCTGCGACATTTGAAATCGGATACTCCCAGTCGCGTCAAAGAAATGATTCGGTTCAAGAGCCTTCCAGCTGGTGCATATACATTTGTTGTCGGTATATGTAAAGAGTTGGAAAACGAACCATCAATTAAACTCGGCATTGAACTTCCACAAACCGGCAATTGGTACGAACTTGGTTCCGTGATTGTAAATGAAAAGAACAGTGAAGCAGATGGCAAAACTGCGATCAAAACCGATGCAGAACTCGAAAAAATTGCTGAGCAGTTCTTTCTGGACGTAATCGGTAATAATGAAACCGAGCTGTTACAGAATGATGTGCTTACTGATGCCATGCAAAAATGGATGAAGGGTAATGGTGTAAAAAGTGTTGGCAAAGATATCGAGCGGCAATTTGGCGGACTCGGTGAATGTCGAAAGAAAGAGATCATCAATCACAACGAACAATTTCGCTCTGTTGAGCTGTTTTACTCAGGAAAAAAGCAATCGTTCAAAATTCGTGTTTCTTTCATTGGAACGAAAATCGCTGGTTTGCATCTTCTGCCGTGGATTGACGAAGCAAGCCAAGTCGGAACACCTATTCATCTTGAAACGGCAACTGAAAAGATTTTTGGTTCACTTTTGGAACCAAAAAACATGAGTTCCGAATCTCCTCCAGTGGTTCTAATAATTGCAGGTTCTGGTCCAACTGACCGCAACGGAAATCAACCTCCGACATTGATCTGTAATGCGTATCTGATGCTTGCAGAGGCGTTGCAAAAAAATGGCATCGCTTCTGTCAGATACGATAAACGCGGTATCGGAGCAAGTTATGAAGCGGCGACAGACGAAACGAAAATTCGTTTTGAGGATTATGTTGACGATGCTATCGGTTGGATCGAATTGTTGTCGCGTGAGAAGAAATTTTCCCAAATCATCGTCGTGGGTCATAGTGAAGGATCGCTTGTCGGAATGATCGCCTGCTCCAAGTCTGACAAGGCGAATGGCTTCATTTCTTTGTGTGGTGCCGGTCGGTCCGTTGACGAATTAATTATGGAACAACTTGCAAATCAATCTCATGCTTTAGAAAAATCGATGCTTACAATTCTCGACGAATTGAAGCATGGCAAAACGGTCGAAACGGTGCCGCCTGAACTATTTTCAATTATCCGGCCAAGTGTCCAGCCGTATATGATTTCGTGGATGAAATATGATCCGCAACTTGAAATAAAAAAGTTGACGGTGCCAGTGTTAATTGTTCAAGGAACAACGGATATTCAGATTACAGTTGCCGATGCCGATCTCTTGTCGAAAGCAAATCCGAATGCGAAAAAATTGGTAATAGATAATATGAACCACATTTTGAAAACCAGTTTTACGGCGTTAAAAATATTGCAGCTTCCAAACTATGCCGATCCAGATAGTCCGATTTGTGCTGAATTGGTTTCACACGTTACCGAATTTATTACCGAACTGAACCGATGAACGTCAAAACCGTTTTCGTTTCAAACCCAGTGGATATTGAATGGTATCAATCTCTGATAAGTCACTTTTTCGCAGTTGAATTTTTTATGTAAACGCACTTCTGGTTATCGACAAATTGTATTTCGACGTTACAATCTCAAGAGATTTTTTGTTGTTTTTTGCAATTGCCTATTATTTCAGATACATTACAATATCAATTGGCTTCACGAGTTAATCAAAATGTTTGTTTTATTGTCGGAACAGATACTGGTGTCGGCAAAACGCTTATCACAGCCGGGTTGTACCGTGCTGCGATACAGGGTGGTTATAGTGCCATTGCTATAAAACCTGTGCAAACCGGAGCGAACGACCATAAATCTTCCGACACTTCTGTTTACGACTCTGCACTAAATGGAATTGATTCGTGCAAGCCGTTCAGAAGCGATATACTACTTTGCTACAAAACTCCTTGTTCGCCTCACCTTGCTGCCCGTGTCGAAAACCAAACGATTAAAACTGATGAACTTGTTGAAAGAATCAGCGAATTGCATAGCAGCTACGAAATGACTTTTGTCGAAGGAGCGGGCGGTCTTTTGGTGCCACTCAACGACACCGAAACAACTGCTGATCTGATAGAAAAACTTAACGCTTCCGTCCTGCTCGTTGTCGATAACAAGTTGGGGTGCATAAATCACGCACTTCTCACACTCGCCGAATTAAAACGGAGGAATATCACAGTACACGGTGTCATAATAAATCACACGGCACCGCAAATTCAGGACAAAACTTTGTCCATGATTTTACGGGACAATCCAGAAGCAATCTTTTCGCACGGAAACGTGCCCGTCTTAGCTTCTGTGCCATACATGGAAAGTTTTCATGCTGATCACAATGGCGACAACAGCATGTTTTACAGCCTTCTTGCAAAACACCTTGCACCCGTTGTCGAATTTATAGCGAATAATCAAACCACAAAAGAATTATGCAAACTCGCAGAAACCGGTAAGCAACTGGAGTATGACCGCGAACATCTCTGGCATCCTTACACTTCAATGGTTGACCCGCATCCTGTGGTAATGGTATCAGAAACACGCGGCGCGGAAATCGTGCTGGACAACAACAAGAAACTGGTTGATGGCATGTCATCTTGGTGGTGTGCCATTCACGGCTATAATCATCCGAATCTGTGTGATGCCCTGAAACGCCAACTCGAAACGATGCCGCATATCATGTTTGGTGGTATCACTCATAAACCGGCAATCAAACTTGCCGAAAGTTTGTTGTCAATGTTGCCGCCGGAACTGAACCGAATTTTTTTCTGCGACAGCGGTTCGGTATCAGTTGAGGTTGCCATGAAGATGGCGATTCAATTCCATCATGCGTCCCAAAATACGGAAAAAACACGTTTTATGACATTTCGCGGCGGGTATCATGGGGACACTCTTGATGCAATGTCTGTTTGTGATCCGATCAATGGGATGCACACTTTGTTTAGCGGAATCATACCGTTACAAATTTTCCTGCCACGACCTGCCGTTCCATTTTCGGAAGTCAACACGGCACTACCAGAGTTTGAAATTACCCAGCTAGAATCTGCGTTTGAACAGTACGCATCTGAAACTGCGGCTTTTATTCTTGAGCCGATTGTTCAGGGGGCAGGTGGTATGTGGTTCTATCATCCTGATTATTTGCGTCATATCAGCAGGCTTTGTAAGCAATATGACGTTTTGTTAATTGCAGATGAAATTGCTACTGGTTTTGGTCGGACAGGCAAATTATTTGGAATCGACTGGGCAGGTGTCACTCCCGATATTATATGTGTTGGAAAAGCGTTAAGTGGTGGCATGATGTCGTTTGCTGCAACGATTACAACTGAAAAAGTAGCGGGGCGAATCTCGCAAGATGGAAATGTATTTATGCACGGACCGACATTCATGGCAAATCCACTCGCTTGTGCAGTGTCATACGCAAGTTTGCAGTTGATAAAGACAGGCAACTGGATAAATGATATTAAGCGTATTGAAAAAGGTTTGAAACAAGGACTTGGCAAATGTAAGGATTCACCTTCAGTGGCAAATATACGAGTGCTGGGCGGAATTGGTGTTGTAGAGATGAAACAAGCAGTTGACACTCGCAAATTACAGCGTTTCTTCATTGAGCAAGGTGTCTGGATACGTCCTTTTGGAAAACTGATTTACCTCATGCCGCCATATTGTGTTACAGATTTACAACTGTCACAACTCACCGCAGCTGTTGCCAAAGCGGTCAAAATCGTGTGACGCAACACCTTACATATTTTAAGTCTACACATGATTAAATCCGAACAAAAAGAAATAATTGACTTTGTAAAGTCGGCGTCACTTGACAGAATTTTTTCTGCAACAAAAACGCTGCGTGAAAAACAATTTGGCAAAAATATCGAAACGTGTATGATTGTCAATGCGAAATGCGGGCTTTGCATAAATGACTGCAAGTTCTGCTCGCAGAGTTCTCACTACATAACTGAGGTGTCATCTTTTCCACTTATTTCCAAAGATGATTTGCTGAAATCGTTCCGGCGCGCAGAGTCTGCAAAATCGAATAATTGGGGCATTGTCACAAGTGGTCAAGCGGTTTCACAAGACGAGCTGCAAGAAATTACAAATTTTATTTCTGATGCATTAAGTGGTGGACGCACAAGGAAATGCGCTTCGCTCGGGCAACTGAATCTCGATTCGCTAAGAGAGCTGAAACAAGCTGGATTGACACGATACCATCATAATCTTGAAGTGTCACAGAATTTTTATCCGCAAATATGCAGCACTCAAAAATGGGAAGATCGGGCAAGAACAGTGCGTCTTGCCAAAGAGGTCGGACTCGAAGTTTGTAGCGGCGGATTATTCGGATTGGGCGAGAGCTGGGAAGACCGTGCTGAACTTGCGGCATCACTATGCGATCTTGAGGTAAATTGTGTACCGATAAATTTTTTCGACGCAAATCCAGCGGTGCCACTTGCAAGCCGGAAACAGTTGTCTGCCGATGAAGCATTGCGTATTGTCGCATTGTTTCGACTGATTTTGCCAACGATTTCCATTCGAATATGTGGTGGTCGCCCCAAAATTTTACAGACGCTGCAACATCACATCTTCGACGCAGGTGCCGACGCGCTAATGACTGGCGATTACCTGACGACAAGCGGCGTGACACCGGAATCCGACCACGCGATGATTGCGGCACAAAATTGTGTCCACGCTTGGACGTAGCAGGTGTTTGCGAACATACCGAGCAAGGAAAATGTCACTTTGATGTATAAATTCACCATTAATACTGGGCGTCATGATAATTTTGCTTGTTAGCCGGCCTGTCATGCTCGCCAGACATGGACGCGAATTTTGCATGGCAAAAAATCTAAAACCGTGAACGGATACAAAAAATGTACTCGTAAATTAGGGAAAATTCCGTAAAAATGTACTGATTCAGCATAAAAACTCAAACTCAAAAATTCAACAAAAACGAATTTTAACATTTATTTTAGCATTTATGATTTTGCTGTTTCTCTGGTAATTATTGTTCGTCTGCAACTAAAATTGATGTATTTTTCATTTTTCAGAAATTTTTTTCAGATTCTATTGCAGTAGATGAGATTTTGTTGTATACTCTCCTTTTAATGTTGTAGTTTTGTCCGTCGTGCTGATCGCTCGCCGTTTTTTGCCGCAGTTTTGCGTGCCAATTGTGTTATTTGCATTTCTTTTCACAGCTTCGTATTTATTATATTGACTATCATGACGAAGAATTGGGAAATAGGGGTCTTTGCCAGTATCGATGCAGGGCTCGGAGTGCATTTAGAAGTGGTCCACGATCTCGGAATCAGAACGATCCAACTACACACTCCCAAAAAAGAGACCCGAACGCCGGAAAATGCCGCTGCTTTCAAAAAGAAGTTAAACGAGCTCGGAATTGATATCAGTGTCGTCTTTCTCGGATTTGAAGGGGAAAGTTATCAGTCCATCGAAATCACCGCACAAACAGTTGGTTTGGTCCCGGCAGCAACTCGATCAGCACGATTCGAAGAATCGCTGGAAATTGCCAACTTTGCAAAACTACTCGAAGTCAAAGCAATCGGAACTCACATCGGATTCGTTCCGCATGACCGAAAGTCCGCCGATTACCTTGAAATAGTTGAAATTTCCCGAAAATTATGCGATCATCTCGCCGGAAATGGGCAGACCCTGCATCTCGAAACTGGACAAGAGTCTGTCGATTCCCTGCTCGGTTTTATAAACGATGTCAAACGTGATAACCTTTTCATAAATTTTGACCCAGCCAACTTGATTTTATACGGAATTGGCGATCCAATTGGTGCTCTCCGCGCAGTTGGAAAGTACGTCAAAAGTGTTCATTGCAAAGATGCCATCGCCACAACAGGAAAACCTGGAATTGACTGGGGACGAGAAGTTCCTTTCGGAACAGGACAGGTCGATGCCGAGCTGTTTTTGAAGACATTGAAAGAAATTGGTTATCAAGGTGCTTTGACCATCGAACGCGAAATCCCCGAAGAACCAACACGACAAAAAGAGGAAATCGGCCAAGCTGTGCGACTTATTACTGAAATAAAACAGAAAATTGGTGTAAATTCCTAATGTTATTGAGTCACTGATTGATAATTTGTTTTGAACTCCGTTTACCTTGAATATCCACAAAAAATATATGCCATTGATGAAAATCACCGTCCCGCATCAGCTTTCTCAGGAAGAAGCGACGCGGCGACTCAAACAAAAACACGAGCAGATTAAAACAGAGCATACTTACACGGTTTCTGATTTGAGAGAAACGTGGTTGAATGATGATGCGATGGATTTTGCGTTCAAGGTTTTAGGGTTTTCGTTGACCGGCGGTGTTCGCTCCGAACCACAGTCTGTGACTCTCTCTGTCGATCTCCCCGTCGTCGCCATGATGATGAAAGGAACGATTGCCAGCCAAATAGAGAAAGAATTAAATCAGGTTCTCCAAAGTCCATTGCCACTCAAAGAGTAAATTGTGCATGATCAAACACGATTATGTAGTTGCAGTTTCCTTGTTAATTTAATATATTCAAACCATTTAACATTTTTTTCTGAACATGACACGAGTTCTTGTTGTTGACGATTCAAGTACAATGCGGAAAATTATTCTCCGTTCTCTCCAAGCAGTCGGAGTGAAGGATGTCGCCGAAGCATCTGACGGCGAGGAAGCCATTTCCATTTTTCAGCCCGGTGCATTTGATCTCATATTGACAGATTGGAATATGCCTGGAAAAACCGGTTTGGATGTGCTAAAAGCCATTCGTGCAATTGATAAAAAAATTCCGGTGATTATGGTCACCACAGAAGCAGAAAAAAGCCGTGTTTTGGAAGCTATTCAGGCAGGTGTTACTGATTATCTCGTAAAACCTTTTACAGCAGATACTCTCCGCGAAAAACTCGAAAAACATGGATGTTAGATCAATGTTCCATTTTCCCCATATAATTCTCTGAAGGAGATTTTGAAATGAATTGGATGTCCCGTTTGTTGTTTCATTTTTGTTTGCTATTGACCATGCTATTTGGACTCGGTGTATGTCCGTCTGGTATCTGTCCGTCGCTTTGGGCACAAAATAACAATAATAACAACAATAATAACAGTACTTATGCAGGTGTGGTCGTGAACGCACAGGGTGTTCTCTCGCGGGACGCATCACTCGATTTTGGACCCGTCAATAGACAGCAAATTGAAGCCGCTCGTGCCACATACTCCCATTTGCCGCAAAATATCCAGAATAGCTCCAAAATGCGATTTGTTTCAATCAATCGCCTTGAAAAAGCAATTCAAGAAAATCAGGGCATAATCACAGAAGAGATGAAATTCCTTGCCGGAATCCAGCGAATTACAAACCTTTTCTTCTTCCCTGAGTCGGGTGATATTGTAATTGCCGGCCCCGCAGAAGGATGGTTTCCTGGATATGAGGGAATGATGATCGGACGCACTTCTGGAATGCCCGTCTGTGAATTGCAGGACCTCGTAGTTGCACTCCGCGCCTTCGCACCGGGAAAAGAAGGTGCGTCAATTGTTGGATGTTCCATTGATCCGACACAAGAAGGAAATGCAAATATGCAGCGGTTTATCAATGACTTTGGACGAAATGATGGCCCGGGACGCAGACAAGCATTTGTCGCCGGACTCCGAAAAAGTCTTGGACTACAAACCGTGCGCGTCGATGGTATTTCTGCTTCGACCCACGCCGCAGTAATAATGGTCGCTGCTGACTACCGAATGAAAGGAATTGGAATCGGTGTCGATTCCGTCCCAAATGATGTCCGAATACAATCATTTATTGCAAATGTGAATCCGTCTCGCAGAAGTAACAATAACGCGTTATATCGCTGGTTTTTCGTCCCTGATTATGACTCCGTACTTCTCACTGAAGATCGAACTGGAATGCAACTAAGTGGAGCCGGTGTTCGACTCCTCGCCGAAGACGAAGTAGTCGCCGAAACAGGTGAACGCCAAATACAAGCAGGCAAAATTGATCCCGCCTCTCGTAAATTTGCCGCCAGTTTCACCGACGAATATGCAAAATTGGCGCGAAAATCACCCGTTTTTGCACAACTTCGCAATTTCATTGATATGCTTGTTTGTGCCGCTCATATCCAAAATGAAGATTTCTATGGAAAATCAGGATGGAAAATGGAGACTTTCGGTAATGAACAAAAATTTGCGACACAAACTTTCAATACACCGACTCATGTCGAGCCGGTTGTTGGATATGCAGAACGTGGAAGAACATTCATGGCACCGATTGGCGGCGGCGTGGAAATCGAACCACAAGTTGCATTGAATAAAAAACATGCTAAAATTGACACTGACGGAAAGATAACCAAACTGCAAAGTCAACTGAAACTCGATCTCGCACCAGGAATCTGGTGGTGGGATCAGCAGATTCATTGACCAAATGATAAAAAGTAGCTCGATTCTACATAATAAAAAAATGTAGAATCGCAAGTTTTTTTAGGTTTCCTTTTCCCTTTCCTTTTTCATCTTTTTCAACCGAATTGCGGAATAATTATGGCGCTGAGGCGGATAGACCCCCCGACAAAAGAAGTAAAACAGAGAATCAATGAATCCATTCGAGTCCCACAAGTTCGTGTCGTTTCCGAACTGGGAGAACAGCTCGGTGTCATGAACACTTATGAGGCACTTTCGATGGCAAGACAAGCGGAACTTGATCTTGTCGAAGTGGCATCGGACAGTAAACCACCTGTTTGTCGTATTATGGATTTCGGAAAATTCCGTTATCAGCAAAAGAAAAAACAAACAAAGCAGAATGCGCATCAGACCAGACTCAAAGAAGTCCATCTGCGCCCCAAAACAGGCGAACATGATATCATGGTGAAAGTCAATCAGGTTCGTGGTTTCCTTCAAAACAAAGACAAAGTTCAAATTTCTATTGTTTTCAAAGGGCGCGAATTAGCCCACTTTGAAGAAGGTGAAAAAGTGTTGTCAGTAATGATCGCCGCACTCGATGATATTGGAAAAATTGAAGCTCCTCCGAAACGAGCCGACAAACGAATCATCTGCACTGTCGTGCCAAAGTAGTTGCGAGTGATTGGCGAATTGCGACTTGAAAACAAATGCCGCGATAATGCAATTGTTTGAAATATCCCATTCTCTCCTCTCATCTCACACCTCTTGTCCTTCCTCCCTCATCTTTTCCCTCTCGTCTCTCCCTTTTCGCCTCTCCTATGCAACTCGATTATTCTCCGCAGCACGACTTTCTCATTGGCATTGATTCTGATGGGTGTGCATTCGACACAATGGAACTGAAGCATAAAGAGTGTTTTGTGCCGATGACTATTAAATACTGGAATTTGCAGGGAGTGAGCAAATATGCCAGAGAAGCATTTGAATTTGTCAATCTTTATTCGAAAAGTCGAGGAATCAATCGATTCCCTGCGTTGATTGAAACGCTTCAGTGGCTCCAACGACGTCCAGAAGTCAAAGCCAGAGGAGTCAAAATAGAAATTCCTCAGTCACTAATAGACTGGGTGAAACGAGAAACGAAACTCGGAAATCCTGCTTTGGAACAAGAAGTGAAGCGGACCAACGATCCAGATTTAATTCAAACACTTGAATGGTCATTGGCCGTCAATCGAGCTGTCGATTCGATTGTCGACAAAGGTGTGCCTCCATTTCCGAATTTGCGCGAATCTCTCGATAAAATGAAAGGAATGGCCGATATTCTCGTCGTTTCGGCGACTCCACAAGATGCACTGGTGCGTGAATGGGACGAGCAGCAAATTTCCCAGTATGTTGCCGCAATATGTGGACAGGAAGTCGGCACGAAAAAAGAGTCCCTCGAAATGGCGAAAAAAATTGGGAATTATGCGGAGAACCATATATTGATGATCGGAGATGCACCGGGCGATCACAAAGCCGCTCTGGCGACAGGTTCACTCTTTTTCCCGATAAATCCCGGAGCGGAAGAGGCGAGTTGGAAGCGACTTCTCGATGAAGGACTCGACAAATTCTTTTCGGAAACTTTTGCCGGAAAATATCAGCAAAAATTGGTCGAAGAATTTAATACTTACTTGCCCGAAATGCCAACTTGGCCAGTGGACTGAATGGGTATCCGTTCACGGGTTTTGTTTATCGAGCCGGTCCGCTTCGAGCCGGTGCGTGAGCACCGGCATTAAATCAACTTTTTACGATAAAATTCAATTACCATGAAATTGAATTTCCGAATCTCGTCGGGATTCAACAATGGTAGAAACACGAACATCGAAAACGCCAGAACCCCATTCGGGGTTCAATAACAGTGACCATTATTCAACTTCTCACGGAGTTGTGTATTTTTGTGGGCAATTTGTTTCTACCATTATTGAACACCTCCGGTGTTCAGGAACATGGAACGCTCCGGCCCACAAACCCCGCCGCTAACTTGATGAGTAATTGTACAACAATTACTACCAATCCATGACAGATGCTCATTCTCTTCATGTTTTGTATCTCATTGACCAGCTTTATTCAGGACGAGGCGGCAGTGAGCAGCATCTTATGTGGCTCCTGAAAACGCTCCCAAAACGTGGAATCCATGTTGATCTTGTTGTGATGAGCAATCTGCGTGCCTGTTCTCCTGAGGATTTGCCGATTCCGATTCGAATTTTGGGACGCGAATTTGGCGAAGGCAAAATGACATATTTGAAACGATTCCGCGAACTCGTTCGTATCATTCGTGAATATGAAATTGATGTCGTTCATGCTTTTACTCCGCGCGACGAATTTGTCGGAGCATTTGCGTGTTATTTTGCCGGGCGTGCTTCTCTTTGTTCGCAAAGACGTGATATTGGATATGACTTGAATCGAATGAAAAAATGGATGAGTCGTATCACACAATGTTTTAAGATTCCTTATATTGCAAATAGCAAAGCCGCGCAAAAATCAGCGTGTCAAAACGAAAAAATTCCGAGCAATCGTTTTTCTGTCATCTACAATCCAGTTTTTGGGGATCGCAAAAAAGAAGGTGAAATATCACCGATTTCGCGGTCACAGCTCGGTATTTCAGAAACAGCTCCGTTGTTGGTGCAAGTGGCCACGATCCGTTCGATCAAAGGATACGAAGTCCTGCTGAGAGCGGCAAGTATTTTAGTACAAAAACATTCCAACTTGAAAATTTTGTGTGTGGGAGAACCTGATGAATCATATCAAACAGAAATGCGAAATCTCGCACAAGAATTGAATGTGTCTGATCATGTCATTTGGTTTGGCGGTATTGATAATCCGTTTCGAATACTGCCGCAGTGTGATGTTGCCGTACTTTCGAGTCACTCTGAGAGTTTTTCAAATGCCGTATTGGAATATGGAGCAGCCGGTTTGCCGATTGTCGCCACTGATGTCGGAGGAATGCGAGAAATCATCACCGATTCTGTTACTGGATTGATTGTTCCGCCAAACGAACCCGCGCAACTTGCGGAAAAAATTGATATTCTTCTGTCCGACAAAGAAAAAGCTAAATTGTTCGGCGATGCCATTCAAAAATTTGTCATGGAGCATTTCACGGAAGAATGTGTTACAAAAGAGTATATTTCATTCTACCAAAAAGTTGCACTGGGTCAGAACAATAACAAATCCGCCCCCAGTGCCGCGACTGGTGAATGTACACAGTCGCCTTGTTCTGGACTAAAATAAGTGTATCAGTTCACGGGTTTTTTTTGTGTTTTCCACAAATGTCGATAAATACAGCTAAAAATAGTTAAAATTCTGGAACGAATCACGATGGTGATGGGAAATGCCATTTCCGGGCGACTCGCCAAATAAACCCGCCAACTTACGTTGGCGGCTCGCCGAACGCGAACGCGAATTTTGCACTGCAAAAAATCTAAAACCCTGAACGCACACGTTATTTGTTTGCGACTATTATTTGAACATATATCGATTCACAATGTTTTCGAAAAGTTCTTGGCGACCACTCTTGTTCGGATCGGAATTTCCTTTTTTGAGCATGTATTTTTCGAGCGACTTGAACGATTCTTTGCCATCTTCAATCGACTTTCCGATTCCAGTGTCCCACGACGAATACCGATCTTTGACCATTGTCGCCAATTCGCCACTCTTTCTCATTTCGGCAGCAATTTTCAGGCCGAGAGCAAAAGCGTCCATTCCACCGATGTGCGCATAAAAGAGATCAATCGGCTCGAAACTTTCGCGTCGCACTTTTGCATCGAAATTTAGACCGCCCTGTTTCAGACCACCATATTTCATGATGATGAGCATCATTTTTGTTGTCATGTACACATTTGTCGGAAATTGGTCCGTGTCCCATCCGAGCAATTCATCGCCGGAATTTGCATCGACAGACCCCAAAAATCCCTGGCTTCCTGCATATTCGAGTTCGTGTTCGACCGAGTGTCCAGCCAGAGTGGCATGATTCGTTTCGATATTCATTTTGACGTGTTTTTCGAGTCCATAAGTCCGCAAAAAATTGATGCACGCAGCCGAATCAAAGTCATATTGATGCTTTGTCGGTTCTTTTGGTTTCGGCTCAAAATAAAATTGTCCTTTGAATCCAATTTCTTTGGCATAATTGACGGCCATGTGCATGAAAGCAGCCAAGTGATCGACTTCTCGTTTCATGTCAGTGTTCCAAAGACATTGATATCCTTCTCGGCCTCCCCAGAACGTATATCCTTCTCCGCCGAGTTCTTTGGTCACTTCGATGGCTTTTTTCACCTGAGACGCTGCATACGCAAACGCATCCGCATTGCAACTCGTGGCCGCTCCGTGCATATATCGAGGATTGCTGAACAAATTCGCCGTTCCCCAGAGGAGTTTGATGCCAGTTCGTTTTTGTTCATCTTTCAGCACTTTTACAACGGCATCGAAATTTTCGTTTGATTCGGCAAGTGTTGCACCTTCTGGGGCCACATCGCGGTCATGGAAGCAGTAAAACGGCATTTGCACTTTTTCACAAAATTCAAAAAAGACTTTCGCTCGTTTTTGGGCATTTGCGACGGAATCTTTTCCTTCCCAGGAACGCTGCATTGTGCCCGGTCCAAACGGGTCAGCTCCTGTTCCGCGCATCGTGTGCCAATAAGCGGCACTGAACCGGAGATGATCTTTCATTGTTTTGCCTTCGATTTTTTCGTCTGGATTATAAAATCGAAAAGCAAGTGGATTCGTTGATTGTGAACCTTCATACTGAACTGTTTTTTTAACTTCGGGAAAATAAACCATGTTTTGCTCCATAAAAAGTAAGGTGTTTTGCCCAATTTCATCGAAATCGGATTT
>JBOFGF010000336.1:0-5543 GCA_051649005.1 Thermoguttaceae bacterium
ACTTGCTGTCCGGTTTGCTGCGGGACTTGCTGTCCATTTACAAAAATAAATGGGCCGGCCTGCAATGCAAAAGGCTGCACGAGTGATATGTTGGAACCAAATAAAACGACTTCTGGTCGTTTGCTTCGAGTCAAGTGAACCATTGGTGGTCCCGATGTGGTGATGACATGATATCCAAATTGGTTTCCGAGATTTTCGCCTCGAATAGTACGATCAGCTGGATTTCGCAGTCGCAAAGCGCGAAATGCACCATATCTTGTTTCCGCACTACTGACATGCAGCAATTCTTGCAAATATGTTTCGGCTTCAATATCATTTCGCATGACACTGAGTGCATTTAGTGCATAAACACGAAAAGCGGGTTCGTCTCGTGCAAGTTGTGCCAAAATGGCGGCGGGAGTTCCGTCTCCTAAATAGGCCAGTGATGTTGCTGCGTGAAAACGAATTTCTGAATTGCGACTCGACAAAGCCGAACGAAGTGGTTCGATCCCCACTTTCCCCATCGCTTCAAGTTGAAATGATGCGTTTTGTGCTTTTGTCGGATTTCGCAAATCTTCTTTCAATTGTTCGATGCGGCGAGATTGTTTTTCTGGGGTTTCATAGCAGGCAATCGACTGAACGATTCGAATATATCGAGAAATGTCGTCATAGTAATTGGGATGTACTTCGAGAAGGATTAGTGAGTCGTTTTTGGCAGTCGCCACTCCCTTTTTTTGTCCACTGGCAAGATAAAATCTTTTATTGATTTCTTTGGAAATGCGGTCTGTGAGAAATGCTGATTCAAGACCCGTTTTCATGTTCAATGTGATGAGACGTGATTCCCGTATTCTGGCTCCACTCAAAACAATTCCCTTTTTCAGTCCCGTCGGATTTACCATTTCAGTTGCCAGTGGATCGTCAATCATGATGGGTCCCTCTGCAAAAGCGAGTGTATCTCCTTTTCGTAGTCCGCCTCCCAAAACGGCCATTTCGGTGAGCGGACTCCGCATCAACCAGCCGCCGCGCAGACTTTTTGCATCTGTCCCATTTGGCAGCATGACTTCGACATCAAATAGCTCGTTTTCTTGGATTCCAGGGCGAACATATCCAGTTATATTTACTACTGCTGTCGATGGATGTGCCAAAATCGCTCTGACATCATGAACTCCCATCTTGGTCATTTCGTTATAAACCATTTGGCGTTCGAGGGAATTAACATCGTCTGCGCCAGTTCCAGCAAGTCGTTGTACCAGTCCGACTCCCTGCAATTGAACAGGATGAACATTTCCGAAGCTCACATAATCTCCGACGAGCATTGTTTTCCCACTCGCCACTTCATTTGCCATTTGCTCCGAAACTTCCCGCTGTTTATCGAGTGGGGTTTTGCCGCTCTGCTTTTGAAAAAGATTGGAACAACCTTCACCAAAAAGGAGCAAGCTGATAAAAAACAAGAAAGAAAAAATTGCAAACCGACTGTGAATGGATGACATGTTAGATGAATCAGGCCAAAATCAATAAGGATGATAATCAAAAAATCGACATTGCACGATGCGGCAATTTATGTCATAATAAAACACCTCGTCGCCTCCGAGTATGGTCTCGTCGGGGGGAGAATAAGAAAAATGACCAATTTTGTCAATATCAGAAAAATAGAATGTCTAACATTCGTCGTACCTGTCCACTTCGCATGAATTCATCTTCGACAAATCGGGCCAATTGCCTGCCAATTTCTAATCGACACAATTTTGTAGTGTCATTTTTCTCTCATGATCGTTTTGGTGCCACTTCATTTTCCTCAAATGCTTTTTCGACAACTTCATTTTTCACAACTTCATTAACTGCATTTTTCACGCCATTCTTTTCCACGACATCTTTTTTTGTTGCGTTTTTATTTGCTGCATTGCTGTCTTCTTGTCCCGGAATTGTTCTCGCACAAGAAACGCTCAATTTGAGTGGATTAGATGCCATTGTTTCAAATACGGAATCTTCTGAAACAGCACGGGAATCGACCACGACAAGTGTTTCACCTGAAACGCAAAATCTTACTTCCAATAATCCCACCGACCTCGCCCCGCCTGCTAAAAATACCGAGATCACATCACCAGAAAGTTCCGCTAAAAAGAAAACATCGCTCTGGGACATCATTTTGGCGGGCGGACTAATCGGATATATCCTAATTCTGCTCTCACTCGTTTCGATTGCACTGATGCTCGAACATGGACTCGTGATTCGTCATTCCACTCTTATTCCACCTGGTTTCACCGAAGAAATCCTCAAATTACTTGGACAGGGACAACTTGTTCCTGCCATAAAAACGTGCCAAAACAATCCGAGTGTCCTCGCACAATCCTTATTTGCAGGCATGTCCGAATACGATCTCGGCTGGCATGCAGTGGAACGTGCAACTGAAGAAGCAATTTCCGAACAGGCTGCTCGTTTATATCGCAAAATCGAATATCTCAATGTAATCGGAAATATCGCTCCAATGTTGGGACTACTCGGAACTGTCGTCGGAATGATTTTTGCTTTTCAAAATTTGGCCGAAACAGACGGATATGCCCGCGCAGCAGACCTCGCCGAAGGGATTTATCTCGCTCTCATCACGACAGTGGAGGGACTTATTGTGGCAATTCCATCGCTCGCCGCTTTTTCGATTTTTAACAATCGAATTGCATTTCTAATCGCCGAAACGACACTCACTGCCGAGCAAGTTCTCCATCCAATCAAGAAAAGTTTGCGCAGTCGTTCCCGTTCCACCAGTGAATAGGAAACGAATCACTAATTTGGCAATTTCTATTTGACATCTGCCATCTGCGAGGTATTTTTCTGTATAAACTTGATATTTCATAATCTGTTCACAGATTTACAATTCCCCAACTTTTAATGAGGGGTGCCCAAAAGGGCGGGGTGGTTTGGATTCATAAAAACGCCCATGAACAGATACAAAAATTGCCACAAAGTTCATGATTCCTGTTTTGCAGGAAATAATGATTATGCAGTTTCATCGGAGTCTATTTTTATCGCTTTTCATTCTTGCTCTCGGAGTTGGGACAAATATTGTTTTGTATCCGCGAGTTCGAGAAATCTGTGAACAAGACAAATTTCCCGACTGGGGAGTCATTGCCGCATTCGAATCCGATTCAGCCAAAGACGACTTGGAAAAATCACGCACTGAGGAACTCGAACCAGAAATATCAAACAGAAAGGATGTGTTTATCACGTCCAAACAAAATGCAACAAAATCGACGGCTCATTCTGAACCGATCCATTCTGAACCGACCCGATCAAAATCGGAGTTGAATATGAAGCCAGAATCTACATTGTCCCGTGAAAAAGATGGGATTCATTCACCGAAAAATTCGCAAAAAACAGAAACGGACGACTCATTTGGACTTCCGACCGTTTTTCCTCTCGATCTCACTCAGAATTCGAAAATGCCACATCCGAGTGGCACAAGTCTGCCGAAAACCGAATTTTTACCTCTTTTAGCGGAGCCGCTTCCAGCGTATGCAGCAGAGCTCCTTCCCGTTTATGGAGCGGAATATCAGCCAAGTTCATTGCCATGAACTAATCACTCGGTGATTTGAATGACGCACTTTAGTGACGCACATTCAGGGAAAAAAAGCTGGGAAACTTCAAAATTTTGCTCTTGAATCGTCGTTATAAAATCGTTATTCTCTGAGAATGAGCTTTTTGTTGTCGCCATTTTCTTGGATGCTGGTTTTTTTTCATTACTTGGTATTTCTTGCTCTGGCTGGAAGTCGGATGGCAGGACGTCTGGCGGGCCAGTTCCTCCTATCTCCGTGGGGACTCATTGTTCCCATCACAGTTTTGGCGGCACTCCTCTTATCGATGCAAATCGACAAAAATCAACGAGAACTGGCCAATCAATATGGAGCAGAACTCGAATACTGCCCAATTGATAAAATTCCGGTTTTGATTGATGCACTCGTACAATTCGGAGAACGTGGAATTCCTTCGCTTGTCAGAGCACTCCAATCTGAACGTGAAATTGTCTTCAATGCAATACTTGAAACGCTTCAACAGGAAATGGAGCGTCTTGAAACAGAGGGAAATATAGAAGCAAGAAATAAGTATTATCGACAATTATCAAAAGCACTGTGTGAGGAGCAACCCAATTTTACTCCTTTGGTCTCATTGACAGCCCAGCAGCTCATTCGGAGAATTCTAAAAAATTTGGCGACATCAGACAGATATCGCGGCAATCAATTCACATCTGCTGTGGCATCTGCCGATTCACAACAAGCCACGATCAATTGCGACCAATTTATTTTGGCCATTCGCAGATTGCCGCCAAACTTCTACTCGCACCAATCAACAACAATCCCAGGAACCCGTGAAACAGTCGCTCAATTTGAATGTGCTAATGCCGCCTCAATTTTAATTGCCGCAAATGGAAGACCGATCAATCGCCCCGATGCCAATATATTACTCGATTCAGCTCCCACATTACTGCGTTCTCCTTTTTTTGGAGGATCAACGTCCCGATTTGATGAATTTGAGCAAACCGGGGAAATGATGGCCGCATCATCCATTGATTCCACAAAAAATCAGCAAATACTCCAGCAAAACACCAATGTTGGCCTCTCGGAAAGAGGAACATTACCAACCGAAATAGGTTCTGATTTAATGGCCGCACAAATGGCCAAACCAATCGGAAAAGTGGCAAATGAATATGTCGCACCATTTGAAAAAAAAGATGATGCCAAAATATCTGATGTTGACCAACTCAATAATGTGGCCAGTGACTATCTCCTAAAAAATCAGGAACGGCAATCGAATCAACCTGAAAAACGAGAGAGATCGTCAGAAATTTTACTGCCCTCTAATCTTCGAGAAATGCCACTCGTCCAAGTACCTGGACTTTCGTCCTCCGAATTGATGCGAGTGCTTCATCATCCAGATGAAAGATATGTTTCAGAAGCACGGCGAACTCTCGTTGCTCGAGAAGGTTTTCAGCCGGAACATTTGAAGTTAGCTTTTCGTTTGTTTCATCCAATGTCTTCTGTCCGCGAAGAATTGCTGTCGCTGATTCGTGAAACTCCTGGAATACAGTCAAATGTCTGGTTGGTGGCACTGTTGGATGATCCGAATAGCGAAATACGTTATTCCGCCGCCAGTCTTTTGTCCACAGCAAACGATCCGACACTGCTGCGACTCTTGGTCGAAAAAGGAAAGCAAGACACTGATTCACGCATTGTGCGTCTTTCAGAACAAATTTCCCAGCAGCAAATGCGACGACGTTGAACGACTCCAATCCTAATGAGCCGCGCTGGACACAAATTACCGAATGGCATCCTCGAATTCTTTGATCGACTGACACGTTGCTGCGGCGACAGTTAGTTCCGTCAATCGGTCGTGGCAACTGATTTTATAGACGTTTTTTATAACTCGTTGTGGCAACTGACCAAATCTCGCCTTCAAAACGGTAAGAATCGAAAGTATTTCCCCCTCGGCTTTGCCGCGTGCTTCGCCTTCTGCCTTTCCTTCCTCTCTGGCATATTGGAGACCCATGTGATATTCCAGCTCCGCCAGTCGTCGAC
>JBOFGF010000337.1:0-8943 GCA_051649005.1 Thermoguttaceae bacterium
AGTCAATTGACGAAAAGAGTCATATTTCTCTTGTCCAATATGCTTCTCCAAACAAATCGTACAAAAATTCTCCGGCTTCACAAACACAGCCCGCCGCCGCATCCGAGCAAAAACCGTCAGAACCTGGCACGCCAGATGATCCACAAACGGCACTACAAAAATTGGTAAAATCGACACTTGCAGCAAATGCCAGACGAATGCCGACGACGCAAAATAATACTCCGAGTGATATTCTTATGATGGCTTTGCCATTCGGAGCCGATGCAAAAGTTTATCAACCGAACCCCGATGCAAATTCACGCGACAAAAATGCACCGAAAGGAACCACCATTTATTCGATTGGAACATTGTGCTGGAATTATCCGTGTGCGAGCAAAACGCTTTTACGAACAGACGGACAACGAATTTATGCGCGGCTCGGAGCGGATTATCAAAAACGGCCGGCTTCGTTTCTCGCTCTTTTGGCGATGTCGAATATAATGCCGAATTACGAAATCAAAGTGAACGGCGGACTATATTCAATTTCCCATTTGATTGCTTCTGAAAAAGCATCCATTTCAAAAGGAATGAATCTTTCGATGGCACTGGTCGGACTATCTTTTTACAGCGAATCAAGTGATCGCTGGAAAAACGAACTCGGCGAAGTTTGGAGCATCGAACGAATGTTGACAGAAGAATTAAACCGCTCGATCAATCAAGGTTCTTGTGATGTGACTGACTGGCTTCTCGGATTGACCGCCGCCGTCTCTCTTTATGAAGAAGAAGGAAAAGCTATTCGCGGACCAGTTGCACTCGCAAAAAAGCAATTACAAACTTATCGAGATTTCGTTCTTTCGATTCAGAATGAAAACTATTTGTGGCACCCAAAATTCTTTTTGTACAAAGGAACAAGCGCGGACATGTATGAGACCCTTTATTCAAGTGGCCATATTTTGCGATGGTTTCTCGTAAATGCAAGTGAAAAAGAGTTGAACGACCAGCGTGTTCGGAATGCGGTCAGTGCGCTGGCAACAACAATCAATCGGATTCCTCCGAACACCGCACTTGGCAGCATGACTGATCGACAAGTTGAAGCACTGGCCACATCACTTCATGCGATTTCAATTTTCTCAGATCGTGTTTATGGAAAAGACATTCCTGAAACTCCCAGCAAAAACAGTGTCGAAAAGAGTGCCGAAAAGAGTGTTACTCAAATAACACCAAACAGTAACAGAAGTTTGTTCTGAAAAACTCTGAAAAATATACTACGAATCGTCATCAACTAGATGTTTAACCCGCTTTCGTAGCTGTTTAACTCGCTTTCGTAGAAAGTGGATTTGTCGCTTACAAGAGCCTCCAATCTCAGATTGGAGGTTTATTTTTTGTTAATATGATCCACTGGAAAGTGGTCTGGTATCAAACAAGAAAATTCGATATTATCCACCAATGTGTTCCTTCGTTGTCCCCCCGTCTCTGACTTGTTTCTTTGTGGACTCATGCGACGTAATTCCGGTGGCTCAAATGGAAAATTATCGCCTTGTTTTTGCTTACTGATATTGTGTCTGATGTTGTGTCTTTATTCAACAGGATGTCACTGGGGACGCTCTTTCAAACCGATGACACCGACGCAACTTTTAAGCAGAGAACGGAGTCGTGCTGGAATCGCGGCAATGGATCGGGGAGATTTAACTGGTGCTGAAAAACATCTTGAAGAGGCCGTCCGACTCAATAAACATGATCTCGATTATCGACGTCATTATGCCGAAACACTTTGGAGACAAGGAAAATATCAGGAATCGCTGGAACAACTAAACGAGGCCATCAAACGAGGCGGGGCTTCGGATGCGTCGCTCCGCATTTCTATCGCTGAAAAATGCCTCGAAATGAACAGGCCGAACGACGCTTTGAGACATGCTGATGAAGCAATTCGTCTCAATTCAAATGAAGCAAAAGGATGGGCTCTGCGTGCAAAATCCAGATGGTTTTTGGCATCAGAAGACGCAAAAAAAAATGAAACGGCTGAAAATATTCAAGCAAACCTCAAACAATCGAGAAATGACTATTATCGAGCTTTGTCGCTGTCGCCGCAAAATCGAGACATTCTTCCAGAACTGGCCGCCGTGCAAATGCTTTGCAAACAACCAGAAGCCAGTTTGGCAACATGGCAAGATTTGCAAGAACAATATCATCGCGGCTCTGAACCTGCTGATATTTGGAGAGGAAAAGCAGAAGCATATATCGCACTCGGACGTCTGGACGATGCAACTCGGTGCCTGAAAGTCGCACAAATCATCGAACCAAGTCGCCCTGATATTGCCGACCGTCTTCAAGAAGTTTTTGCTTTGCAACAAAATTCGATTGTTCGATGAGGACAATAACCAATTAAATTCCACAAATAGCTCACACTCTTTGCAAAGAAAATTGTCCATTTTGGCGGAGTGGTTTGTCTTACAACATTTATTGTTTTACTGTTATTTCACTGCTGTTTTACTGTTTCCAAGAATGTATTCATGTTCCGATTCTTGATTTTGCTCAAAAATGTTTTAACGGGATTCTTGGGAATCATCGCCGTTTTGGTCGTGGCCCAGTATTTGGCATGTCCTGTTTATGATTTTGCACCCGAGAAGCCTTTTTCTGGATGCCACATTTCGAATCCATATATGAACATGGAAAATTGCGTCCCAATTAAGGCAAATTTCCATGCTCATTCAAAAGCATTTGGTGGAATCACTGATGGAAAAGGAGACGCAGACGAAATTGTTCAGTATTACATTGATCATTTTTATGACATTCCCGCACTGACAAATTATCAGTCGATTTGTCGATATCAACCACTAAATGACGCGATGTTTGTGCCCGTCTACGAACATGGTTATAACATTTTCAAATTTCATCAAGTCAGTATTGGAGCGAAAAAAGTCGTTTGGCAAGATTATCCTTTTGGAATGACTCGCAATAATATGCAGCACATATTGGAAGTGATACGACGTGAAAGCGAAGTGCTTGTACTGGCACATCCGACTTTTACGAAACGATTATTTAGAAAAGATTTTCAACAATTGAGTGGATATCAATTATTCGATGTCACTCGCGGACACCAGTTACAAACGGAATACTGGGACATGGCTCTTTCGGCTGGCAGACTCTCTTTTGCGCTGGCAAGTGATGATTCGCATCACATCGATAATCCGCACGAGTACTTCAAAGGATGTTCCATTATTTTTATCAAACGACAAAAAAATCCCGCATCTGATCCAAATACGAAACTTGTCGCTGATGAAATTTATGATGCTCTGCGTTCTGGATGCGGATATGCGGCACTGGTTTCGTGGACAAAATCTCCCGAAAAACGAAAAGAAATCCACGAAAATCTGATGTTTTTGCTCGAAAACGTCTCATTGAAAGGCGAACAAATCGACATCTCACTGCAAAAACCTGCAAAATTTGTTCGTTTTATCGGACAAAATGGGGAGGTAAAACAAATCGACTCCGAAATAAAAAATGCTTCGTACATTTTCAAACCAAACGACTCATATATTCGCACGGAAATTGTTTTTGATACAACTTTTGAGTCGGAAGTAACACTTATTTTGAATCCTTTCGTTCGATATGAAAAAAGTCTTACCGACTATCAGAATGTCAATCGAATCAATTGGAAAATGTCGCTTCTTTATTGGACTGGATACTGCTTTTTCGGAATTGCCCTGCTTCTTGTGATTCGGCGGAGACGCCATTCGGTGAACGCTTAGTCCGATTTCACAAAAACGTTTGTTTCGCTAAAACAAACGTGATTCAGTTACAATAAGTGACACGGGAAGATCGTGATTTTCACGCGGCACCGAATCGACTATTTGACAATCGAAAGCAAGTGAAATGGTGCGAACATCGGGCCGACATTCCGCGATGAATCGGTCATAAAATCCATGTCCACGACCAAGACGAAATTTCTGCTCATCGAAAGCGAGACCAGGAACGAGCATCACATCTATTTCCAATGGAGAAACACGGCGAGATTCGTCTTCTTGTAACAAATCGTGCGGTGCAAGTATGCCGAATTTTCCACGCACACATTCCGATAATGTGGTAATTCGGACTGGAATAATCGTTTCATCGCAAAATGGAACGATTAGTGATCGATTTACAGCAGGAATATCAAAAAAATGTAACAAAAATGAAACAGTCTGCACTTCGTGCCCAAAATCGAGATATGACATAAATCGGCCACTTTGTATCGCCGATTCTATCTCGTTTCGATAACTCGATTCCAAGAGACGATCCCAAATTCGTCTGCTGGCCGATTTTCGATAGTCGGCCTGTTCTTGAAATCGTTTTTGTAACTGTTTTTGTACGAAATCACGAATGTTTTGTTTGTTTGGCACGACTTACTCGCTCCTTTGGTTTTGATCGGATGCTTCGTTCGCTTTCGCTTTGCGAAACAATTAAACACTGCCGCTTTGCGAAACAATTAAACACTGCCGCTTTGCAAAACAACTAAACACTGCGAAAAATGCGGTTGTTTCTCCGTTCACACTTCGAGAAGACGAGATCGAACGACTGTCGGCAATTTCAGTGTAAATGCGGTCCCTTTTCCGACGGCACTTTCGACGCGAATTAGTCCATGATGCTTTTCGATGATCGATTTGCAGGTCGAAAGTCCGAGACCACTCCCACCTTTTCCACTCTCGTCGGGACCTGTTTTCGTCGTAAAAAATCGGTCAAAAATATGAGGCAATTTATCTGCCGGAATTCCGCTTCCAAAATCTCGAATCAATAAATCGACCATCTCATTTTCTTCGTCAAAGTCGATTTTTATCAAAAGATGCCCGCCGTCTGGCATCGCCTGTCTCGCATTTATCAGCAAATTCAAAAGGACTTGCTGGATTTGGTTGCCGTCAATCATCACATCTGGAAGAACAGACGGAAAAATTTTTTCGATGTCGATCCGATATCGAGTCATTTCGCGTTCGAGCAGAAGGAGAGCATCATCGATCAGCGGAATCAGTGGTGTCGGCTCAATTTTTTGAGACCGATTTTTTGCTGCCGCGAGAATTGAACTGCAAATTTTCGCCGCTCTTTGTGATGCTGTAAGAATTTTATCGAAAGAACGAGTTCGTGCGGATTCGTCTTTGTGACGCATCCCGAGTTTCGCATAATTGATTATTGTCATCAATATGTTATTAAACTCATGTGTCGTCGTACTCATCAACTCACCGACTGTCGCGAGTTTTTGAGCGTGCAAAAGCTCCGATTCAAGCTGTTCAATTTTTTGATTCAGATTGTCAATATCGTCAGAATTTGTCATTCAATATGAAAAACAGTTAATAAATAAGCATCGCATAAATAAACATCGTATAAATAAGCATCGCAAAAACATGAATGGCGAATTGGCCAGCGAGTCAACTTGTACAAACAAGGAGCGTCAAATATGCTCCATAACATCCAAGTAGAAAAAATCCTTCGCCGCGACTGACTCGATGACCGGTGATACAAATCACGAGACAAAAAATAGAAACCACGATCATTACTGGCATGTCGAAAAGTGTGACTTGCGGCGAAACTGGCAAACTCTGATGCGAATAAATTCCAGAGACCATCGCAGTCGGTCCAAGCACACCAAGTGTGTTGAAAAGGTTGCTCCCTATTGCATTTCCGACCGCGATGTCCGGTTTTCCCTGTGCGGCGGCCAAAATACAAATCACGAGTTCGGGAAGAGATGTCCCGATTGACAACATGGTCAGACCAATCACCAGTTCACTAACTCCGAGACGATGGGCAATATCGACACCGCCAAAAACGAGCATATTTGAACCAACAACAAGCAGGACAAGACCGAGAACAATCAGTCCTAAAAGTGACGCAATTTTTCCGAATGACATATTCGATGTCGTATCTTCGACCTTGTTTTGAGACAATCCATCTTCGATTCCAGCAATGTAATTTTCGTTCACTTTTTTATTACGATGCAATTCATAAACGGTCCAGGCGAGATATATTACCATACATCCGGTCAGAATGGCACCGTGCAAAATTGAGAGGCTCCCGCCTTTTCCGCCGATAATGTCATTGGGAATCGACCATCCGAAAAGCGTTGTTTCGACGTTGTTCGGAATCGAACCTGTAACAACAAAAAAATACAAGAAAACCATGACTGCGATCATGAGCGGAATCTCTCTTTTGACCAAAACAGACGAAACTTGAATTGGTTTCAGAACAGCGATCAGTCCCAAAAGGAGACATATATTACATATATTACTTCCCACGACGTTTCCGACGGCAATATCGGCACTTCCGCGCAGAGCGGCACTGATGGAGAGCGCGAGTTCGGGTGCGCTGGTGCAGATTGCAACAATAGTCAGCCCGACAATTAGAGGCGGAATACGAAGGGCGAGGGCGAGTCGAGAAGCTCCTCGGAGCATAATTTCTCCGCCGGCGATCAAGATGGTCATTCCCGAAACGAGAAGAGTCAGCGTTCCCAAAAGTCCCAATGTTGCTCCTTTTTTTCAGCAGCGCGATAAAAACAACCCGTTTTTGTTTAGCCCGCTTTCGTAGAAAGCGGTTGTTTCACAAACATTGCGGTGCGATAGAAACAACCCGTTTTTGTTTAGCCCGCTTTCGTAGAAAGCGGTTGTTTCACAAACGTTGCAGTGCGATAGAAACAACCCGTTTCTACGAAACGGGGCTAAACGGACTTACAAACGACCAATTTTGGACCGGTCTTCCTTCTTTGATTGGATTATTCACCACATACTGAATTGCTCTTTGCACGGCATCGGTCGTATTCAAAAAGACTTTCCAGCATCCTTTCGCCCATTTGGATTCAGACGAAGAAAAGCCGTCCGCCACTAACTGCTGCGTCGCCCGCTGCTTCAATTTTCCGACCATCTGTTCGGCACTAATTTTGCCACTTCCAAGAACCAAATGAACGTGTTCCGGCAATATCGCACAAGCAAAAGCGGCATAATTCCCTGCTTCGACGGCGATTGCAAAACCACGACCGATTGACTCCACTTCGATTTCGGTAAAGACCGCCGGCGAATTTTTCAAATGCTCTTTTGCCGCAAGTCGCCTTTCAATATCATGAGGAGCGGCTGCAACCGATTTTCGTGTCTCGGCTTTGACCGCAGCACCGCCAAATCGATACAATTCCCACGCACTTACAATGTTTGACCACCTTCCGCGCGGATCGTTCGGAAGCCAAAAACCATAAGCACTGAAAATCACATGATAAGCGATTATCATTGAATGAAACCTTTCTGCAACAGAAACAACCGCTTTTGTTTAGCCCGCTTTCGCAGAAAGCGGTTGTTTCACAAACATTGCAGTGCGATAGAAACAACCCGTTTCTACGAAACGGGGCTAAACGGCTAAACATTCGGAATGATCACGGGGCGGCAACCGATTCGCCGCCGTTCTTCGTGCCCAAAGCACCCCAAACGCCGAATACCGATTTGCCACTCTTTGCCAACTTATTGACAGCATCTACTGGAGCGGCCAATGCGCGTCCATTCGCCCCAGAATTGTCAATCGTGTCGCTGATCGAACGCACCGAACCATCGCCAAGTGCGACCAAAACAACGCCAGAATGGTTGCTCGATGGCGTAATTGCAAGAAGGTTTGTAGTAGCCGCACCAACCTCGCTGGAAGCAACAGCACCACTTCCCGAATTCGGCTGGTGAATTGTCGAGAAACCCGTATAAAGCGGAGAACCATCACACCAGCGACGCCCAGAACCACCTCTTCCGGCAGTGGCCCAGTTTTGCGCACTGTTCGTAGATTTCGCTGCTGGCCAAGTTCCCGTAATCCCTACACCATCACCCAATGTGGCAAAACCACCAGCCGTTTTATAAAGGCTGGACTTGACTTTTTGGTCATCTGATCCCTGATTGGCACCAGAAATGACCACTTCGCTGAACATGATCGTATTGCTCGTACCATCGGTCATCATCTGCATACCATTCCATTTGTTGATCCCAAAAATTCCACGATCATTGGAAAAGGCAGTCGAAGCCGTCGTGGAATTTGGAGTACCAGTTCCCGCATCGGTTCCCATTTGCACCGGCGAGTCACCGTAACAGAAGCGATAGCTGGTGCGACCAGTTTCGGTTGCACTGCTGCGCATGTTACTATCTGATGGACAACCGAGTGGTTTGATTGAAGCCAAAACCGGGTTCGACGATGTTGCATCAGTATAGGTTGTACCATCTTTTCCATCGTCGGAATTGAATGGAAAGCCATAAGGTGGTGCAGTCGTTGTAGTAAGCGTTGTCCCTGTTCCCGATGTAATGGTACTGTACAGCGCACTTTGCTCCATATATGGCAAAATGGCGATAAAACCACTCAGTCTATACCTATTGGATGTACCCGCAGTGTACGAGTTGAATTGCGCACCTGGTGGGAGAGCAGTTACTGCGGTGTCATGATAATTGTGTGCAGCGATTGCCAATTGCTTGACTTGGTTTTGGCACTGCATTCTTCTGGCGGCTTCTCTCGCGGCCTGAACGGCGGGGAGTAGAAGGGCAATCAATACGCCGATGATCGCAATCACGACCAAAAGTTCGACGAGCGTAAATCCACGGAAAGTTCTAATCTTCATAATTTTTCTCCTTGTCTGTAAAAAATAGGACGCAAAACACGACCGAATGAGTGTTCTGATGTAGTATAAACGAAAAAAACAAAATTAAAAGAGCAAATATAAAAAAATATAAAAAATTTTAGATTTTTTTTCGAGCGGCGGCGGGTAGTTTATTCCGGTGCTCACGCACCGGCTCGAAGTGTTGCGAGGGCGGCAAAAGTCGTGCGTCGCTGTTCCTTCAGTTCGAGCAGCGATTCACGCTCTTTTTCAATCACCGCCGGCGGTGCCTTTTGCACGAAATCGCTGCTGAGTTTCGACTCTTTCGATTTGATAAAACCGTCCAATCGAGCAAGTTCCTTTTCGAGTTTCACGGTTTCTGCACTTACATCAAT
>JBOFGF010000338.1:0-3984 GCA_051649005.1 Thermoguttaceae bacterium
AAATTTTTTGTTCTTCGTCGGAAAGCCGAACGATGTATATTTTTTTCATGGTAAACCTCCGTGTGTTGAAAACGGATATTATACCACAACTTGCCAAAACAGGTCAATCCCAATCGTTAATGTTTACAAGGCACTAGAACATTTATTACAGAAGATCATCTGGGGGATTGTATTTTTTTTATTACTTGATACAATTGCTGAGAATGTTATTTGTAATATGAAATTAATTTGATATTGTAGAAGAAATATAGTTTTGGAGTGAAAGGGGGCGTTTTCCTTTCACTGGTACAACATTTTTAACAAAAAGTTGCGGGGCACACGGCGTCGCCGCGACAATATCGGACACATGGTTCGACAACGCGTTCGTATACGCTTCAGTAAATCAGGACCCCTCAAATACATTGGACACAAAGACTTGCTGCGTGCATTAGAAGCACTACTTCGGCGCGTTCGAGTTCCTGTTGCTATGAGTGGTGGGTTCCACCCCAAAATGCGGATGAGTTTTCCTTCGGCACTGGCACTCGGAATTGAAGGATGTGAGGAAGTGTTCGATCTCGAATTAGAGGAATTGGTTCACGCTTGTCAATTAAAAGAGAAGATGAATCAATATTCTATTCCAGGTCTCGACATTCTCGATATTCGATCACTACAGGACGAAGAATCGAAGGCGAGAATCGCCTATTCGGTCTTTGAAATAAATGTTCCAGAATCGTTTCGTCAGGAAATCGTCCCGCTCGTTGATATATTGATGAACGAAACACACAGATGGGTCGAAAAAGCAAACGGTAAACAAGTTGATCTCCGTGCGGCATTGCACGAACTGCATTTTGCTGAAGATTCAGGATGTTTGACCGCCTCATTTCGTCCTCAGGAAGGCCCAGAAGCTGGTTTCCGTGAATTACTTGTTGCACTTCATCTCGACAAAGAAATGTTCAAAACCATTTTTCCGAGACGCGTGCAATGCCAACTTGTCGAGTGATTCGAAATCCAATCACCCGGCGCATGTCCACAAAATAAACAGATATGATCAGGTCAAAATGACTGATTTGCAGAGTACAATTTGCGGAGAGCAATTTGCCGAGCGCAATTCAAAATGATTGACAAAACTTATCGAGAATAATGGACAGAAAGTTGAAAAACCGCCTGAATTGAAGCAGCGCACGCGATTTTCGCCGTTTTGAAATCGCACAATGAAACAAGAAATGCTCGTGAATGTCCGACAACCAGAAGAGTGTCGGATCGCAGTTGTTGAAGAAGGATGTCTCGAAGAATTATATGTCGAGAGAACCGCTCAGGATAATTATGTCGGCAACATTTATAAAGGGGTCGTCGTCAATCTCGAACCCAGTATTCAGGCCGCCTTCATCGATTTCGGTGTTGGACGGAATGGATTTCTCCATATCAGCGATATTGAACCCTGTTATTTTGGTCAGGTTCCCGGCTGGGAAGAGCGTGAACGCCGTGAACAGGAAGCATATTCGCAAAGAACCGGCGGTCAGCGGGCAGAAAAGCATTATGACGATGGATACAATCGTCCTCGCTTCAAACCACCGATTCAAGAAGTCTTCAAACGAGGCGATGAAGTCCTCGTCCAGGTTATCAAAGAGGGAATTGGTAACAAAGGCCCGACACTTTCGACGTATATCAGCATTCCCGGCAGATATCTCGTTTTGATGCCCTCTCTCGGTCGTGTCGGAGTTTCTCGGAAAATCGAGGATGAATCGGTGCGACGACGCCTCAGAGACATGATGCACGAACTGCGTCCACCAAAAGGACTCGGATTTATCGTCCGAACTGCTGGCGCAGACCGATCTCAAAAAGAGCTTTCCCGCGATCTTGCTTATTTAATGCGGCTTTGGAAAGTTATTGTCAGGCGCATCAAAAAAATGCCCGCTCCCATCGAC
Source organism: Thermoguttaceae bacterium (assembly GCA_051649005.1). GTDB lineage: Bacteria > Planctomycetota > Planctomycetia > Pirellulales > Thermoguttaceae > WRKP01. The sequence continues at coordinate 1,905 of JBOFGF010000338.1, forward strand.
ATTTACGAAGAGAGTGACATGATTATTCGGACGATTCGAGACATTTTCAGCTCGGAAATCGACTCGATTATCATTGACGAACCGAATGCGTTTGAACGAGCAAAAGAATTTCTCCAATTTGTCATGCCGCGATATGTCAGTCGCCTCCAATTATATGACGGAAAAGAGCCGATTTTTTATAAATATGGAGTGGACAAAGAGATTTCTCGTATGAATCACCGGCGCGTTCCACTAAAAGGGGGCGGGTCTCTTGTGATTGACCAAACCGAAGCACTTGTCGCCATTGATGTCAACAGCGGCAGTTTCCGAACGGACGCAGATGCCGAAGAAACGGCTTTCCAAATGAATTTGATAGCAGCAAAAGAAATTGCTCGCCAAATTCGACTTCGTGATCTCGGCGGTGTCATTGTGAACGATTTTATCGACATGAAACGTGAATCGCATCGTCGGCAAGTGGAGCGCACACTTCGAGATGCCGTCAAACGTGATCGCGCCAGAGCAAAAATTTTGCGAACGAGTCCTTTTGGTCTCATTGAAATGACCCGACAGCGAGTTCGTCCATCTTTGAAGCGGAGCGTTTATCAGGAATGTCCATGTTGTCACGGCGGCGGAGTGGTGAAATCGCCAGAAAGTGTTGCACTTGAAGTCTTTCGTGGACTCGTTTTGGCCGCGCAGCAACCGACTATTGCAAAAATTCGTGTCAGTTTGGCCGAAGAAGTCGTCGATTACTTGAACAATCGAAAACGGCTCGAACTGGCGACTATCGAAAAAGAGGGGAACATGGAAATTGTCATTCGTGTTCAGGCAGATGCGTGGCCGGAGCATTTGGAAATTGAATGTTTCGATTCAAACAATAAACCGGTCGCTTTTTCGGTGGAAAGTCCTGTTGTAGCAAAACGGAATAACTAAAACAGGGCAAAATTGCGTTTGATGTTTTTCTGCGTTTGGTGCTCTTTTGCACACCGGCACAAAACGATACTTTTGTTAATGTAATTTTTTTAGAAATTTGCTTTGTTTTGCGACAAATCCGCTTTCTACGAAAGCGGGTTAAACATCTAATTGATGAAGATTCACAGTATCTTTTGCGTCCAATCAATCGTGGAAAAACTCACGAAAATAGATGCGTTCAACTTGAAAACCGATTTTGTGATACAATTTCAGAGCGGGATTATTTTCGGCGGTCGCTTCGAGAGTGACACGTTTTATTCCTGCTTGTTGAAATCCACGGAGTGCGCAAAGAACAAGTGCCAGACCGATTCCGCGTCGTCTGTATTCGGGAAGAACGGCAACATTCTGGATGCCACCAATTTTTTTGTCGAACATGTGTCCTTGTATTCCTGCGACATACTCGAAAAGACCATCTGGGTCTCCGTGCGCGATCAAACACGATGCCTCTGGAAGAAATGTGCTGCATGAGGAAACGGCTTCCATCAATTGCGTGCATCTGCCATGATTTTGAAAAGTTGGAAAAACCAGCGCATCGACATCATTCCGAAAACTCTTATACAGTATTTCGGAATGAATTGGCAGATCGTTTATGTTCCACGATGCCATCCAACAGTTCGGAGGCATTGGAGGGATGCTCATTGAACTTTCCGAAAAGTCGAAGAACATTTTAACACGTTTAATGTACTGAATCGGCATGGATACACCACTATAAAAATTGCGGCAACAAAACGGACTATTTTCAGCTGCGTTTCGCACAAACGTGTTATTTTTATAGCGACGCAGCATTTGCAAAACAACTGATTTTACAAAAGCCATTATTTCTAAACCAAACAGATTTCTAATCCAAACGGCATTGTAATAAAATTATCGAAAATAGCAACTGCAAATATCATTTATTTTTTGAGCAAAAAATAAATGATATTCGTTCATGGGCGTTTTCAATCTGATTTCTTCCTCGTTTAATCGGTGTTCTAACAAGTTTTGTGATTTTGCTGAAATTGACAAAATAGGAGCCGGAAATTGCATTTCCGAATCCCGTCGGGATTCAATTATGGTAGAAACACGAACATCAAAATGTCAGAACCCCATTCGGGGTTCAATATCGGGGACCATAATTCAACTCCGACGGAGT
>JBOFGF010000339.1:0-3235 GCA_051649005.1 Thermoguttaceae bacterium
TTGGTTCTTTTTTACTCTGCAACCGAAACGCCTTCACCTGTTCCACCCGTCGCCTGATTTCAGGAATTGACATGATTTCTCGTGGGTTTACATCAACCAACCAAAAACACCAACGCTTTATGTTATTGATGAATTCTTCCGAACCAAGAATCGGACGCAGATAAGGAATACATTCGGGGTGGTGCTTTGCCAGAAGTTTTCGTTCTGCATTTGACACCATTAAAAAACCACCGTCCGCTGGTTTACTGCCGTAAACCATTTCAGGAACAGTGCAAAGAGGTGTACGGCGACTGGTAACATAAATATCTGAGCCTTCAAACAAATAAGGACTAATACTTGAAACAGATTTGACGAAGAAAGTTTTTCCTGCTTCAGCAAAGAGTTGTTTTTTTTCTTTTGAGGCAGCACTAAACCCGATAATAACACAATGAACATGCGCCTTCCCCTTCGCCTCGCTCGTCCAAACGAATGTCTGATAAGCAAAATTTATATGAATACTCCATTTGTATAATTCCTCCCAGAGAAATTCAACCTGTTCTCCCTGTGCAATCGAATTTGTCGAAACAAAACCAACTGGAATTACCGTTTCTTGGATATATTTTGCCGCCTTGATATACCAACATGCCACATAATCAAGACTACCAAAATTTCGTACTCCTTGACAAACGAGTTGAATATCCTCCGTTTGTTCTTTGGAACGATAGTTTTTCCCGACAAACGGCGGATTCCCAAGTATAAAAGAGCATTTTTGTTTCGGTAACACATCGTTCCAATCAAGTTGCAAAGCATTTCCATGAACGATCTTCGCACTTTTTTGCAGCGGCAAACGAACATAATAATTCCCGAACCGCTCCGATGCTTCAATGTTCATCTGGTGATCCATGAGCCAAAGTGCCGTCTCCGCGATTCGCACCGGAAATTCCACGATTTCAATGCCGTAAAACTGGTCCACATCGACCTGCGAGACAAAAGCCGTGTCCAAAAATTTTTGACCTGATTTATGTAACTTCTCGAAAACGTCCATCTCCAAACGACGTAATTCTCGATAAGCTAAAACCAAAAAATTGCCGCAGCCACACGCCGGGTCGAAGAATGTCAGGTTTCCGAGCTTCTCGTGAAAAGCATTTAATTTCGCCTTGCTTGACTTGATTTTATTAAATTCGTTACGCAAATCGTCCAGAAAAAGTGGACGAATAACTTTCAGAATATTTTCTTCCGTCGTGTAATGTGCGCCGCACGCACGCCGTGCTTCCGGGTCCATGACACACTGAAACATCGAGCCAAAAATTGCCGGTGAAATGTGGCTCCAATCGAATCGAGTTGCCGATAAAAGTGCATTTCTAATAGCTCGATTGCAAGCGGGCATTTTCAATGGTTCTTCAAAGAGTCCGCCGTTAATGTATCGCATGGATACAAGAAATTCGTCCAAGTTTTTCTGCCGTTGATTATCTGGTGTATTGAGAACTTCAAACAATTCGGCGATTCCACGCCCTAAATCAGCACCATCTTCTCGCGTACAATTTTCAATGAAAGCGGTGAATGCGTTCGGCTCGAAAATTCCCGTGTCTTCTGCAAAGAGACAAAAGAGTATTCGTACTAAAAATCGTTCGAGATTATGCCCTGAGTAGCCGTTTGCAAAAAGTACGTCATGGATTTTTCCCATGAGTTCGGCAGCTTGGATATTTGCCGGGTCTTCTTTTTTGAGTTTGTGTACTTTATATCCGGGAATAAACGCAAACGAATGGATGTGTTTGTGCAATTCTTTGACGGAAATTTCTTGCACGGGTAAATCGTCTTCATCCGGTTCCAAGTTGTAAAGAATCATTGTTCGGAAGTCGGAAATGGCCACATATTGCGGAATTTCATCGTCCCGTCCTTGATTTTTCAGACATTGGATGTATTCAAAGGCCTGTGAGGCGGCTTTGGTTAAATCTTTCCCTGCCGATTTGTGTTCTGCGAGGAGTTTTCCACGCCAAAAGAGGTCGATATAACCGTATTGTCCTTTGATGTTTTTTACCGGTTCTTCAAATGAAGCGACAGTACGCCTCTGGACACCGAAGACGGAAAAAAACTCGTTCCAAAATGTTTGCGCATCGGATTTTTCGCGGCTACTGTCGTTCCAATCTTGCGAGAACTTTACTGCTCGCTCCCTAATCTCGGTCCAAGAAAGTGGCATGTTATGCGAATTGGTAAATTTGCGAATTGAAAATCCTGTGTAGATTTTACCATAAATGGCGGGAAAAGGTAGTCCCGCCAGCAGGGCAGGGCGAACGCATCAAAACATGAATTCATTGTTAGTTTGGTTAAAATGCGAGTTTCATACAAACACAACAGCCGGAAGGAAGCGCAGCGTACTGACGGTTTGTAACATTTTCATTGCAAATAAACCTCCCATTCGTCTCAGTTGTCCCAAAATACCACCGTCAATACGGTGCTTCGCACCTCCTTTCCGGCTCCTATTCTACCTATTTTGTCAACATGCCTTCACAAATTAACAAAATTTTGATGCGTTAGCCTTGGGGGAGTGGGGCGGCGAAAAGCAAAAAACAAACAATGAGACAAATGGCGTTTTTCATGGCATTTTTAATACGTTAATGGAGCGGAGAAAAAGGGCAAAAAGCAGCATCGACGCTTGTTTGCCCACTATCAGACTAAACGGCGACCTGTGACAGAAAAAATGAATCGCAAAAAATTTGTCGAGAATCGACAAGAAAAGGGAACGCATGTGTCCAACAGCAAAATCTTGATTCTTCCGACCGGTAAACCGGGTCGTATTCGGAAGATTATCGAGGAAACAATACTTGCGATTATCTGATTGTAAAACCGACAATATGTCGGTCAGTTTTAGTGCATAATCCTCCGATTGTGTTATGGAAAAAACAAAATCTGATTTAATTCTACGAATTTCTTTTGAAAAAACAAGTCCCCGTCGATTGGTGACTGCGCGTACCATGCGGCACATAGGTCGTGATCGTTAATCGAGACGGCGGATGGCTTCGGGCGAGAGACCAGTCATTCGGGCAATGATGCCCAGATCAAATCCCTCGCTTTTCATGTTTCGGGCGATCTCGGTTTTGCTTTCACCAATTCCTTTTTCGATTCCTTTTTCGTGCGCCTCCTCAATGTCGGTCGCCAAATCATGCAAAAATCGCTGGTGCGCCTCGTCTAATGAACGAAGTCGCTCGTCCCGATTAAATTGCCGGTACTTCTCATACGCCTGTTCGACCACCGGATG
>JBOFGF010000340.1:0-7978 GCA_051649005.1 Thermoguttaceae bacterium
GACGGCAATGTCCATTTCATGGTGCATGAATTTATTGACGGCGGCGATTTAAGATCATTATTATTACGATATACGACACTTCCCATTGAAACGGTGGCATCTATTTTCGCACAAGTTGCGGAGGCTCTGGCATCAATTCACGAGTCTGGATTCATTCATCGAGACATTAAACCGGCAAATATCTTGCTTCAAAGTTCGGGTGTGGCAAAATTGATCGATTTGGGACTTGCCATTCCATATAACCGAGACGCATTTGCACCATCTTTTTTCAGCTCATCCGAAAGCAATTTGAGCGATCCCACTTTTATGTCAGATATGACGACACCTGCCAAAACTTCTGGAAAAGTTGCAGGAACTGTCGATTATTTGGCTCCTGATCAAATTCGGAATCCAAACGAGCCATCTCCTTTGTGGGATATTTATTCACTCGGATGCTCGATGTATCACGCACTAACTGGTCGTGTTCCATTCCCACTTGGAACAGTGCAACAAAAATGTCGGGACCGAGTGACCAACGACATCGACGATGTGCGAAATTACAATCAAGCGATTCCATTCGATTTGGCATCGCTTTTGCGTGAAATGCTCACAAGAAATCCTCGAAGTCGTATTCAATCCGCACGCGAAGTGGCGCGTCGTCTCGAAGCATGGATTCCACCAAGTGGACTGTTGTACCAAGTCGCATTCGGAAACAAGTGAATTCTACAATAGACGCTTCGAGCCGGTGCGTAAACACCGGCATTTCACGAGTCGGGGCAGAATGAGTATTTTTCATCTTGTCCACAAAACTTGTTAGCGGTCCGGCTCTTTTTACATGTTGCCAAAATTGCGTAAATTGCGTAATCTGTTTACGTTGTAAATCCACCCACCAACGCACATTGGCGAATCGCTTTTACTCACCATCAACACTCTCCAATACAATGGCAGACAAATTTTTCATTGGAACAGGAATTGCCGCTTATAACGACACTGCAAACTGGTCGAATACTTCCGGTGGTGCAGGCGGCGCGGCGATTCCAATTGCGACAGACGACAGATATTTTAATAATTCTGTTACTGTAACTGGATTTGTAAATCCATCCGGTTACACCGGCAAAACCGTGATCGGACAAGGCGCAGAAGTGTCGCTGCTGCCGTTGTCGGGTTATGTGTACTGGGAGGCAAACAGCATCCTTGAAATGCGTGGTATCGTTAATGTGAGTGGTTCATTGGGGTTCATGTTTAGGGGCAATGCGAGATTGAACATCAAGGCAACTGGAGTGTGGAACCAGCGTGAGATTTATACTCAATTTTTGGGAAATTCCATTTTTTGGAACGAAGGATATGCCAATGTGCTGTACGGCGCACGAACCGATTCTGGAATTTTTCTGAGAAATAATTCGTCTGAAATTATAGAACATTGTATTGGACGCTGTTTTACTTTTGGAATTGGCGGATCTGCTAATGACACAAAAGTTAGATTGGTCGGACTGCCTATTATTGCCGATGCAGAAATGTCTTTTGGTACATCGGCATATCCATACGACGTTTTCGTTGAGACATGCGTTCCAATCACATGTAGAACACTATTCCGTATTGCTCCAATTTCAAATAAAACCGTACAAGTTATTCAGCGTGCACCTATTTTTGTTGAGGGGAATATTACATACTCTCGTTCTGGTTATAATCCGCCTACTTTGGGTGGTGGAACGGTGAATTGGACGAGTCCAGACGGTCATCCAGTAACGATAAGTGGAACGGCGGATCAAACAATAGACACACCGGACGGCCCTTTTGGATTGAATTGGGTGATTGACAAACCGGCGGGCAAACTGACGCTTCGTCGTTTTAGTGGAAACGTGGCAGGTCGATTGAAGAACATGGTGGTCGAATCGACATCGACAGTATCACTTGGCGGTCCTCCGGCGATTCTGAACAATTCGAGTAACGAATTGTGTGCGTATCACGGCATCAAAGCGGACGAAACGCCGAAAAATCAGTATCCGCTGACTTTGGCCGACATTATTCGAGAGGCGATGACAAGTACCGATAATTACGGAAAAATTCAGATACCGGCGGGCAAGACGCTGCGAACGAATTCATTCATCAACCGGACGGGAGCGAGAGTGGAGTGATGGCAGAAATCGTCAACTAATTTTGCCGTCAATGTGTTCCATTTGGTCGGTGCTCGCCGCACTGGCCGAAGATACTTTCCGGCTTCTAAGATCAAAATTTCGATTTTATAATCTGCGTGTTGCCAATTCGAGACGGCTTGTCAAGTCAGATGCAATAAGGTAGAATGCCGGAAACGTGTGATTGTATCCGCACTCAAATTCATTACTTTCTCTTCAAACAAAATACGATGCTCTGGGAAATTGACATTTTTCCGTCCGATTCACAGCCCGATGTTCATGGCGACGCACTGATTCATGATGCAATTGATCTCGGATTTTCCTCTGATATTCATGTAAAAACCGCACATGGATATCTCGTGCAAGGAGATTTGGCACACGATCAAATCAATAAGCTCGCCGAAAAATTGCTTGCCGATCCAATAGTCGAAAAGACCACTTTTTTTGCCGTTTCAGGTCAAAACACCGAGATACCAGTCAAAGTCATCGCAGAATCGGCCCAGTGTATCTATGTTCTTCCAAAACCGGGAGTCACTGATACTGTCGCCGAAAGTGCCAAAAAAGTGATGAAAGACATAGGAATCGAAACCGATGCAGTTCGGACATTCAAGAAATACTGGATTGGCGGCATTTCGGAATCAGAAATGCCACGACTGGCGACGAAATTGCTTGCTAATGATGCTGTGGAACAAGTCGTCATCGGTAATTTGCCGTTCGATGCGCTGGCAGTTGGATCGTCTTACAAATTTGAGCTGCGCACTGTTCCGATTCGTTCAATGGATGATGAAGAGCTTCGGACACTCAGCCGAGCAAGACAATTGTATCTTTCTGTGGTCGAAATGCGAACAATCAAAGAAGCTTTCATAAAACAGGACCGTGAACCGACCGACATTGAATTGGAAACACTTGCACAAACTTGGAGCGAGCATTGTTCGCACAAAACACTTGCAGGTCGTATTCGATATGTGCGAGAAAATGCCGACGGAAGTTATTTTGAACGTCAATTCGACAACATGCTGAAAGAGACAATTTTTGCGGCAACTCAAAAGCTGCGTCAAACGTCGCCGCATGTTGGTGCTTTGTGCGTCAGTGTCTTTTCCGATAATGCCGGCGTGGTCACTTTCGACGAGAAATTCAATATTTGTTTCAAAGTGGAAACACACAATCATCCATCTGCGCTGGAACCTTATGGCGGCGCGAACACAGGACTCGGAGGTGTAATTCGTGATCCGATGGGGACGGGAATGGGCGCAAAACCGATTGCCAGCACCGATGTTTTTTGTTTTGCACCGCCCGACAAAGATGCAGACGCTCTTCCATCCGGTGTTTTGCATCCGCGTCGAATAATGAAAGGAGTCGTTTCTGGCGTTCGTGATTATGGGAATCGAATGGGAATTCCGACGGTCAATGGAGCGGTCTACTTTGACGACAGATATCTTGGTAATCCACTCGTTTTTTGTGGCAATGTCGGAATTTTGCCAAAAGAAATGTCATTCAAAGAGGTGAAAGCAGGCGACTTGATAGTCGCAATTGGTGGGCGCACAGGCAGAGACGGAATTCATGGAGCGACGTTCAGCAGTGCCGAATTGACGAGTGAGAGTGAAACCCTTTCAGGAGGAGCGGTTCAAATTGGAAATGCGATCACCGAAAAAATGGTGCTCGATGTGATGTTGCAGGCGCGAGATCGTGGTTTGTATAATGCAGTAACAGACTGCGGCGCAGGCGGATTTTCCAGTGCTGTGGGAGAAATGGGGGAAACAATCGGCGCGGAAGTTGATCTCGAAAAGGCACCACTGAAATATGATGGCCTCTCATATACGGAAATTTGGATTTCCGAGGCACAAGAACGGATGGTATTTGCGGTTCCACCTAATAACTGGAATCAATTTCAGGAATTATGTGCCAGCGAAGATGTGGAAGCGACCATTTTGGGGACATTCGCACCGACTGGTCGGCTCGTTCTCAAATATCATGGAAAAGTTGTGGCCGATCTGGATATGAAATTGTTACATGAAGGCAGACCGCCTGTTGTTCGAGAAGCGAGGCACAAATGCAGATCAATAAATTCCGACATTTCTTTGGAAACAACTATTTCTTTTGCCGATATTTTGAAACGAATTCTCGGTTCATTGAACGTGGCAAGTAAACATGCAATTATTCGACAATATGACCACGAAGTACAGGGAGGCAGCATCGTCAAACCACTTGTTGGTGTGAACAATGATGGTCCAAGTGATGCGGCGGTGGTTCGGCCCCGCCTCGATTCGAGACGTGGGATCGTGCTTTCGTGCGGAATGAATCCGATGTATGGCGACTTGGACCCATATAACATGGCAGCATCGGGAATTGATGAGGCTATTCGTAACAACATCGCAGTTGGCGCGGCTCCGAAAACCATCGCAATTCTCGATAATTTCTGCTGGGGAAATACGGATCGCCCCGAAACACTCGGGTCTTTGGTCGAATCTGCACTTGCTTGTTATGATATTTCTGTCGGATTTGAAATGCCATTTATTAGTGGAAAAGATAGTTTGAATAATGAATTTCGTCCGGCAGGAAAAGAGCCGATTTCCATTCCACCGACACTACTGATTTCGGCGATGGGACAGATCGACGACGTGACTTGCTCAGTGACAATGGACGCAAAAAAAGCTGGGAATTTTTTGTTCCAAATAGGTGAAACAAAAAATGAGATGGGCGGCTCTCATTTTGGTATTGTTACTGGAATAAAAGGAGGCGTTGTTCCAACTGTTGATGTGCCGAAAGCAAAAAAATTGTACGAAAAAATACACGAAGCTATCACGCATGGAATTTTTCGCAGTGTCCATGACATGAGCGAAGGTGGTCTTGCTGTTTGTGTTGCTGAAATGTGTTTTTCTGGAGGAATTGGTGCGACTTTGGACGGCGATTTTGATGCTGTTTCTCTCTTCAGTGAAACCAATAGTCGTTTTGTCGTTGAAGTCGATCCACTCCATTTGGCCGCTTTCGAGTCCCTTTTTGCTGGTTATCCGGTCAAAAAAATTGGCGTTCTCACCGATTCGAAAACTCTAAAATTTGGTCACAATTTAGAAGTAAACATAGACGAACTCAAATCAATTTGGCAAAATCCACTAAATAGCATTTAACTCAATCGCATAAACTTTCAATTCCGTTCGACGAAAATCGTTCATGTGTTCTCATCGAAAACCTGTTGTCGAGAACTTGGATTTTACCAGAAGATATTTTCGCAACTAATTTATTTATAGAATGTTGGCATTTATACCTTTCACCACAAACTAATGCCTATCTTTCATGCGCAACACGCTTTACACAAATGACAATTTGTATGTTTTGTCTGGAATGAACAGCGAATTGGTCGATTTGATTTATCTTGACCCGCCGTTTAACTCGAAACGGACGTACTCCGCTCCCGTTGGAAGCAAAGCCGCCGGAGCCAGTTTCAAAGATATGTGGACGTGGCAAGATGTGGATGAATATAATCTGGACACCTTAGCTGTAAATTACCCAACATTAACGAGATATATTGCGAGCATCGGAGAAATCCACAGCAAACCGATGCAGGCGTATCTGACGTATATGTCGCAGCGAATTGTCGAAATGCACAGGATTCTGAAACAAAACGGCTCCTTGTATCTGCATTGCGATCAAACAGCGTGCCATTATCTTAAAGTCCTGTTAGACGGCATTTTCGGGAAAAATAATTTCGTCACTGAAGTTATTTGGTCGTATGCTTGGGGTGTCCGTACAACAAAGCGTTGGAACCGAAAACATGACGTTATTCTTATGTACGCGAAGGGGCAGGACTTTACTTTCAATTATAAGGACGTTTTGGAAGAGCGAAAAATGAGCGAGTCAACAGAAAACCGATTAAAATACAGCGGTGCAATGACAACTGATTGGAATAAAGGACGAGGCACTGAAAAACTGGCTCTCCCAACAGATGTTTGGTACATCCCGACGATTAACGGAATGTCCAAAGAGCGAACGGGTTATCCAACGCAAAAACCATTGGCACTGCTTCGGAAGATTGTCGCCGCTTCCTCAAACGAGGGTGACATCGTTTTGGACCCATTCTGCGGATGCGCGACGACATGTGTTGCAGCACAGCAACTTGAACGAAAATGGATCGGAATTGATATTGAAAAACAAGCCGTAAATGTTTTGATAGACCGACTTTCTGATGATGCCGGATTGTTCAAGGATTTCCTTGCAACCGACCAATTGCCAAAAAGGACGGACCTGAAAGAGATTGCCATTTCCGTATCGGTCAAACAGCGGCTTTTCAAGCAACAAGCAGGAAAATGCAACGCTTGCGGCGAAGACTTTGAGTCTCGAAATCTCGAAATCGATCATATTGTGCCGAAATCGAAAGGTGGCGGCGACTTTTATGAAAATTATCAGCTTCTTTGTGGCTCTTGCAATCGCATAAAGGGCGACAGACCAATGGAATATCTACGAATGAAAATCGAAGTACGGGAGCGATTGATAAAAAGTAAAGTTTTTTTCGGCGAGTGAGCCATCGACGCGATCTGCGCCGGTGTCGACAATGCCGGTCAAAAAAATTGGCGTTCTCACCGATTCGAAAACTCTAAAATTCGGTCACAATTTAGAAGTAAACATAGACGAACTCAAATCAATTTGGCAAAATCCACTAAATAGCATTTAACTTTGGGATTTCGGCATGTCTTTGGAGTTTGACAATTTTCACTTTCAAGAGGGGGTGTCCATATTTGAAAAGGATGGTAAAATTAACATCAGAATGAATCATCATTATTCCACATAGTTCCGGTCATTTGTGGATAAATGCAGAATCTGATGAGACCTTTTTTTAATTTCACTTCACTTTTCAAGGAGAATCATAGATGATTGTCACGACAAAGGAATTGTTTCAACATGCGTATGGAAACTACGCAATTGGAGCATACAACATTAACAACTTAGAACAGATTATCGGTTTGTTTCGCGGCAATCTCGGAAAAAAAGCGAAAAATGAAGAGCCGGTCGATCCAACAAAAAGTGCTCCGTTTATCATTCAGATTTCGCGTGGTGCTCGCTCATACACCGACAAACGAATGCTCGAAGGACTCATTCGCGCCGCAGACGAAGTCTTTCCAGAAGCCATTTTCGCAGTTCATCTCGATCACGGAACCGAAGAAGCATGTTATGACTGCATCGACAGCGGTTTTTACAGTTCTGTAATGATTGATGCTTCCCACGATGAATTTGCCAAAAACATCGAAGTCACTCGTCGTGTTGCTGATCGCGCACACGCCAAAGGAATCGTCGTTGAAGCCGAACTCGGTCAGCTCGGTGGTGTCGAAGAAGACATCGTTGGAAGCGTCAAACTGACCGATCCCGATCAGGCAGCTGAATTTATTGAAAAATCGCATTGTGATTCACTCGCAGTTGCAATTGGAACATCACACGGAGCATTCAAGTTTTCGGGCAAACAGGGACTCCATTTCGATGTTTTGGAAAAAATTCAGAAAGCCGTTCCGAAAAATTTCCCACTGGTCATGCACGGCAGTTCGTCTGTTCCGCACGAGTGGGTCGAACGCATCAACAAAGCAGGGGGCCAAATGAAAGATGCCAGTGGTGTCAATGAAGCCCAATATCTTCCTGCCGCAAAAATGGGTGTCACTAAAATCAACATCGACACAGATGGCCGACTCGTTTGGTGTGCCATTCACCGCGAACAGTTCCGTGATGATCCCACCAATTTCGATCTCCGTCCGCCGGGCAAAGTTTTCATGGAGGCGTATGCCGAGTACATTATTCACAAAAACACGGTGCTCGGCAGTGCCGGTCAGTTGGATGGTGTTCACAGAATGATCGGCGAACAAGCGAGCAAATCGTGCGGATGCAGC
>JBOFGF010000341.1:0-2458 GCA_051649005.1 Thermoguttaceae bacterium
GGATCATCTTTGGGTTCAGGAACGCCTAAAAAAGACGAGAAGTTATTGAAAGTGAACTTAAAAATCATCCGTGACGAGCTTGAAACGTTTTGCGTAAAAATAGACACAGCACTTGCAAAATAGTAGTTATGTTGCAGAACCGATCATGGTATGTTGGCGAGCCGCCGCGTTTTGGCGAGCCGCCGCGTTTTGGCGAGCCGCCAACGTAAGTTGGCGGGTTTTGTTGGGGCCGAACGCCGTCGGCGTTCAATTATGGTAGAAACGAATTGCCAAAAACACACACAACTCCGTCGGAGTTGAATAATGGTCGCCGATATTGAACCCCGAATGGGGTTCTCACGTTTTTGATGTTTGTGTTTCTACCATAATTCAATCCCGACGGGATTGTTGTATTTTCGTTACGATTGTTGCCGAACAAACCCGCCAACTTACGTTGGCGGCTCGCCGAAGAACACCCGCCGAACAATCCCGGTGCTCACGCACCGGCAAGAAGCCGCATCGAAAGCCGTTTCCGCAACTGGCGGACTTTTTTCCGAAAGACAAAGCGGGCAAGACATTCGGCACAGTGCCGCTGATCGAGTAAGATGTCGTCGATCTGCGGGCCGCGATTTTTCGGATAGAATACATCAATGAAACGAGTCCGCAAACCAACTGAAGCCAAAAAATATCAAAAAGATGTGAAAAACGACAGTGAGAATATCTGCATATAACATATTAATTGTATTGCTTAATTTTGCGGGTGACCGCGAGTAGCAATGTTCAATTATTTTCACAAACCAATGAAACGAATCGCAAAAATGGAACGACTTTTTCTTTTCACGCTTTTTCTCGGTATTTGTGTTGCTCCACTCGTCGCACAGGACGATGTTGACTTGGATAATCTCTCCGCCGAATACCAGTATGCTCTTGATTTGAGATTGTCATATTATCAAAAAATTCTTCTTGCCGACTCGAAGGGGCAGTTAAAATTTGCGAGGTTTGAAGACGAAGATTCAAGTGCAATACTGTGTTCTTATCTTGAAATATCAGATGGTCAAAAAGTAGCTTTTCAAGAAGCATTTGAAAATATGAACGAGAGCGAGAACGAGAAATTTCCCGATTATACAGAGGCTAAAACGGCCGAGGAAAGGGCGGCTTTTCTACCAGTTTTTGGTGCAGCATTTGAAAGTTATATCGAATCCGTTGATGCAGTCTTTTCTTCCATTATGACCGACGAACAATTGCAAAAGCTGCGGGAAATCGAGTTGGTGGGTGGTTCCGTGTTGGAAAATTCGGACATGGGACTCACGATGTTTCTAGCCGATTCTTTTCAGGCACTCGATCTTACCGATGAACAGAAAGTGGAGATTGAAGCGATTCGCCAAGAAGCTGAAACAACTGTGAACGAATTTTTCGACGAGCTGCGACAAAATCCCAAAATGCTCACGGAGGGACCTGGGAAAAAATGGATGGAACGAATTCAAAAAACTAATTCCGAAGTGACAAATCGGATCGATAAAATTCTGACATCAGAACAAAAGGCAAAGAGAGCGAAATTAGAAAGAGAAGTGCCGAAGAAGCTCAAAGAATTGCAGGACAAGATGCAATCAGAATCCGAAGCAGCGAGCGAAGATGATTCGTGGAAGAAGTCATGGAAACCGGGCGACCCAATTCCAGAGAAACAGCATTTGTCGATACCTGCACGAAAATTCTTTCCGATGCGAGAGTAAAACTTTGTCGTCTCCTCACCTTTACATCGGAGAGGTTGCAGAAAGGTAGCAAGGTAATTTCTCCAAGTCCCGTCGGCGTTTCGAGCCGATGCGTGAGCACCGGCATTTGTTCGGCGGTGTATTTGGCGAGCCGTCGGCGTTAGTCGGCGGTTTTGTTGTTCTCGAACACCGGAGGTGTTCAATTATGGTAGAAACGAATTGCCCACCAAAACACACAACTCCGTCGGAGTTGAATTATGGTCGCCGTTATTGAACCCCGGATTGTTGCGTTTTTTTGCGACACATTCCCCCGTGTTTCGGCACCAGTATAATTAGATACTGTGCCTCACACGGGGCTACCATTATTGAATGCCGACAGCATTCGGGAACGGGATTGTTGCGTTTTTTTGACGATTGTTGCCAAACAAACCCGCCAACTTACGTTGGCGGCTCGCCAAATCACGCCTTGTATGATTGAAGCGGGTGTGATTGTCAGGGAAAAAAAGGTTGTTAGGATAAAGGAAATGTGATTTTCATTCTTCCTTACTAGGAAGGAAGAATGAAAAAAATCGCGGCATAAGAGATCGTTCATGCCTTGGGCAAAAAGCCCGTTCCGTAGCTCGATCCTTACGCAGGGCGTGCGCACGTTTTTTTCTTTATTTTCCGGCTTCTTCCAGCGTTCCGTGTATCAATTCCATTAAAAATTCAAAACTCCAGCCCGCCAACTTTCGCTTGCTCGACAAACTCTTTTTCGATGGATGATGCCGGTA